>CAZFRV010000093.1:0-6462 GCA_964521445.1 uncultured Acidobacteriaceae bacterium | reverse complement strand
GCGACGGCAGGCGGCTGAAAAAGCCTTACCCCCCGATTCCCGTGGATGGACACGCCCAAACACTTCCGGGGTAAAATGCTTCCTGCTCGAGGCGGGAGGCATGATGAATACGCGGCAGACAAGATCTTTCTTTGCTGTTTGGATCACCCTGTGTGGCGTTATGGCACTGCTGGCCGGCTGTACCCAGCAGACGCCCGCGAATTTTCAAAAGCAGCTTCAGGAACAACTGATCAAAGCCAAGGCCGGCGACGTGATCGAACTTCCCGAAGGCAAGTTTCAGTTGGACCGTACGCTGTCCCTCACCGCCGACAAGGTCACCATCCGCGGCAAAGGCATGGACAAGAGCATCCTTTCTTTTGCCGGGCAGAAAGAGGGAGGATCGGGACTGCTGGTGAAGGCCAACGACTTCGTCATCGAAGACATGGCCATTGAAGACACCGCCGGCGACGGCCTGACCATCCAGGGCGGCAACAACATCACCGTGCGCCGGGTGCGCGTGGAGTGGACCCGCGGACCTAATTCAGCGAACGGTCCGTACGCGATCTATCCCAGCGAGTGCAAAAACGTGCTGGTGGAGGATTCGGTGGCCAAGGGAGCGGCGGACGCCGGCTTCTATATCGGGCAATCAGACAACGTGGTGATGCGACGCAACCGCGCGGAATACAACGTGGACGGTTACGAAGTGGAGAACGCGCAGCATGTTGACGTTTATGACAATATCGCCACGCATAACACCGGCGGCCTGGGTGTATTCAATCTGCCCAACCTGCCCAAGCAGGGCGGGAAATATGTCCGCGTGTTCCGCAACCAGATTTATGACAACAACACCGCGAACTTTGCGCCGCAGAGCCTGGGCGCTATCTATCACCTGCCCACCGGGACCGGCATGTACGTGATGGCCATCAACAACGTCGAGGTTTTTGGCAACAAGATTCACGACAACAACACCACCAACATCTACGTGCTCGAATACAACCCCAGCCTGGGCGAAGTGAAAGACGCGCGCTTCCGCCCCTTCACCGATCAGGTGTACCTGCATGACAACGAGATCTCCGGCGGCGGCAAGTCGCCCGACGTCCGCCTGGACGAAGTGAAAGCCCTGAGCGCGGCCCTGGGCGGAGGGCTTCCGGACGTCCTGTATGACGGCGTGATCGATCCTCAAGTCCGCGCCGCGAAGAAGGGAACCAATCCGGCGCAGATTTGCATCGCCAATAACGGAGTGTTCACGTTCCTCAACTACGACGGCGGCAACAATTTCAAGCATCCCGTGAACGACTTGAAGATCTATCAGTGCTCGCTGCCGGCGCTGGAGGCGGTGGTGATCCCGCAGGTCCCGGCAGGATCGCCGGCGCAGACGGGCGGGCAGTAGGGTTGGCAGTTACGAGTCCGCTGAAACTAAGATGTGTCATTCCGAGCGGAGCGACGAATCGGCTCCGCTGCTCTTGAGGCGTCACCTGTTTGTTGCTTTGAAACTCGCGCAGCAAATCCCTCGCCTTACCACCCAAGCACGCGAAAACCGCGCGCGCCGGGGACCCCGGTTATGGCTCGGGATGACGTGTTTCGTTCTTCCGCTCGCGTTCCTCGCCGGCTGCAACAAGCTGGCGCAAACGCCGGTGCAGTCGTTCGTCGCCGAGCCATTTCCGCAGAAGCTTTCTGACTGGCATTTGTTTGTGGGCGAGGGTGATGGCCTGCGGCCCAACAGCCGCGTCCTGCCCTATGACCTGAACACGCCGTTGTTTTCCGACTATGCGACCAAGCATCGCTTTGTCTGGATGCCGCCGGGAACTTCAGCCCAGTACCGCCAGGACCAGGTCCTCGATTTTCCGATAGGAACGGTCCTGGTGAAGAGCTTCGGTTTTCCCGCAGACCATGAGAAAGAAGACCGTGGGAAGGAAAAGTTGATCGAAACCCGGCTGCTGGTCCACGGTAAGAGCGGATGGGTGGGGCTGGCCTACGTCTGGAATGAAAAGCAGACCGAGGCCACTCTGGAACTTGTGCCGGACCCGGTGGCCCTCCGCTACACCGACGCTGCCGGAACCCAGCATGCGTTCACCTACTACATTCCCAACGCCAACGAATGCAAGCAGTGCCACGAGAATGCCCGGGTGATGCTGCCCATCGGACCGAAGGCGCGTAACTTGAATAAGGACTATGTGTACGCTGATGGCGTCGCGAACCAGCTTGCGCGATGGACCCAGGCAGGGTACTTGCAGGGCGCTCCGTCGCCGCAACTTGCGCCCAAGGCCGCGCAATGGGACGCGCCGCAGAGTGGAACACTCGACGATCGCGCCCGCGCCTACCTTGACAACAACTGTGCCCACTGTCACCAGCCCGGAGCCACCGCCGGCTATACCGGTTTCGATCTACGGCTGACCACGCAAGGTCTGGCGGCGCTGGGCGTATGCCGGAGTCCGAATTCCGCCGGCCGGGTAGGCACGCTGATTTACGATCTGGTGCCGGGCAAACCGGAAGAGTCAATCCTGGTGGCGCGCATGGAATCCACACGCCCCAAAGAGATGATGCCGCAGATCGGACGCAGCGTGGTGCATGAGGAAGGCTTGGCGCTGGTGCGAGAGTGGGTGCGCTCGCTGCCGACAGACGGGGCGAGCTGCGCCGCCGGCGGCGCTAAGAAATAAAGGTTGCGTTCCCCTATGCGATTTCGCGAAAGCGTCTTGTGCGGTTTGGGGGTTGCTGTAGCCCGTGTCGTCAATTGCCCGAGTAGGAGCCAGATTGGTGTGTGGCACAGGCACTCTTGCCTGTGCCAGCGCGTCCACTTGAAGAAAGCAGGCACAGACAAGAGTGTCTGTGCCACACATGCCTGGAGCGGCCGTTTTTTCTTGGGCTATAGCTTTGCAGGAACCGGCCTTGTGCGCAGCGGCCGGCCTATTTCTTTGACTGGGCAGATGGCCGCAGAATGTCGGGGAAATCGATCGAGAAACCAAGCTGACCGCCAATCCTGGGGCTGGCGACGTATCTGCCTCCCAGCAGACCGAAATCAAAGGTCAAGCCATTGCGAATTGCGAACTGACCGCCCAACAAGCCCTGTAACTGACTTCTACC
The DNA here is from genome assembly GCA_964521445.1 of uncultured Acidobacteriaceae bacterium. Classification (GTDB taxonomy): domain Bacteria; phylum Acidobacteriota; class Terriglobia; order Terriglobales; family Acidobacteriaceae; genus Angelobacter. The sequence goes on along the minus strand of CAZFRV010000093.1, from coordinate 3,402 downwards.
CAGCCCCGTGTTGTCGGCGATGCCGCCATAGAGCTCTCCGCCGAGCGTCAGCCGGGGAGTGAAATCGTGCAGCAGCGAAAGGCCGCCGGTGTAAACATGGCCATGTGAGGTTTGAATTCCAATCACGCCGGTGCTGGTGTTCCCGGCGAACAGGAATCCGACGTTGGCGTTGATTCGGGTCTTATCTGAAAGCGGCTGTTGCGCAATCACGTTGAGCCAGTAATCTGTCAGTCCTGAGCCGAGCTGCTGGCGGGTGTTGCCGGTCGGAAGTTCGATATACAGGCTGACCGCCAGAGCTGGAATATTCGAGGCCTGCGATGCCTTGTGAAAATTCCACTTGACCCCCGGGTTGGTGTCACCCACGCCGTTTGCAGTTTCCGATCCGGCAGCGCGGAAGATAGAGAGATAAGGCGCGTCCAAGTCCAGTTCCAGATTGTAGGGCAGCCCGTAATTCAGCTTGTAATTGGCGGTGTTTTGCCGGAGATTGGGAAATTCAGGACGCTGAAGAGCGTCAAACTCATTGAAGAACTCGAAGTGTAACTTTCCTTTCTCGGTCACTGCTGGGTCATCTGTATAGAAAGGCAATTGGGCGTGCAGCGACCCCGCTGCACACAGCCCGCACACCAACAAAGCCCACGTTCGTGGATTCATGTAGGAAATTGTTCATTATAAGCGCGGGGTAGGCGCCGCCATAAAACTCGCTTGTCGAGTGGGACCGACAAGCCTTCGACTCCGCGTTCGCCAGAAGACACGCGGATAGATTTCCGCGGCGCTTCGTTCAGAAAGCCAGGTGGTGATCTGGCAGCCGATCCTTGTACACTGTCTGGTTCGAAAGGAGAACTGCAAGAATGTCAAAGAAATATGTATGGCTCATCGTCATATTGCTGTTGCTCATCGCCGTAGCTGCATTCGCGTTCAAGCCGGGGCCCCCGGCTCCTCCTGTCGGCAGTGCGGCGCCGGATTTTACATTGAATTCCCAGGAGGGCACGCCGGTCAGCCTGCACGATTATCGCGGGAAGTGGGTAGTCTTGTACTTTTATCCCAAGGACTTCACAAGCGGCTGCACCCTGGAAGCCCATAACTTTCAGCGCGACCTGCCGCAATATGAGAAGAAGAACGCGGTGATCCTGGGCGTGAGCGTGCAATCGGCTGATTCGCACAAGCAGTTCTGCACCAAAGAAGGGCTGAGCTTCAAGCTCCTCGCGGACACGAAACACGAAGTCACAGCGGCTTACGGCGCAGTACTCAACCTGGCCGTGACCAAGCTGTCCGCCCGGCACACTTTCCTGATCAATCCGCAAGGCGTGATCGTGAAGGAATATCCGGCGGTGAGTCCTTCGAAGCACAGCGAAGAGGTCCTGGCAGAACTCGATCAGCTCCAACAGGCGAAACCTTAGTCCGTCGTCGCCAAAAACAGGGATGGCCGGAGTTGCTTCCCCCGCAACTCTGGCCGGCTCTGATGAGGCTGTAAGGTCTCCCCTGGGATATCTCCGCCGCTGCGCCTTAGTCCCGGCAAACCCGCGCCTCAGCCCGCCTATCTAACCTTATACGCCACTTCCGAAATTACTTGCCGGCCAGAGAGGCCGAAGCAATAGGAGGAAGTAATGAGGAAGTTTTCTTTGATTTCAGCGATTCTGCTGCTTGCGTCGGCCTGGATGTTGGCGCAGAACAGCACACCACCCACAAGCAGCGCTCCGTCGTCAGCACCATCCGCGGCGCAGGACGCGCAGCAAGCCGCCACGCAGACAGGCAAAGACGCGGAGCACGCTGCGACCGGCAACGTTGAAGGTTGTGTCGGCGGGTCCGCCGGTAGCTACACCCTGACGGACAGCTCGGGCAAGACCTATCAGCTTGCGGGTGACACGTCGTCGCTGGCGGACCACGTGGGCCACCAGGTCAAAGTCACTGGCACCACTGCCAGTGCTGCGGCCGCCGGAGGAACGCCGACGATCACCGTGAAGAAAGTGAAGATGGTTTCGGCCACCTGCCCCAACAAGTAACCCTCATCAACACGTTCGTCTAAGCGACCCCGGGGCAACAAAGCCTCGGGGCCTGCTTGGAGCGTGGGTCAAGCATTAGGAGGAGCCAATGAGAAAGTTTTCCCTGATCACCGCAATTCTGCTGCTTTGCTCAGCATGGATGGTGGCGCAGAGCAGCCCGCCATCCGCGGAGCAACAGCCGGCGTCACCGCAGGCGCAGCAGCCCGACAAATCGCAGGCCGCCGCACCCTCGGACCAGGCGGGCCAGACCGTCGAAGGCTGCCTTTCCGGCGGCGCCGACACTTTCAAATTGACCGATGCCACCGGCAAGACCTATGAACTTACCGGTGACACTTCCGGGCTGAAGGACAACGTTGGACACCAGGTTCGCCTCTGGGGTAACGCCGGTAGTTCGGGCGGCGGCGAGAAAATCTCTGCCGGGGGCGCACAAGCCACTTTCGGCGTGACGAGAGTGCAGTCCATCTCTCCAACCTGCAGCAAATAATCACCAGTTCTTCTGGAAGACCCTCGGCGCGAAATGCACGAGGGTCTTGTTTTTTTCTGAGCCAGGTCTTAGACTCCGGATTCCGCGTTTCTGTCCAGCGCTCGGACCGTTTTCCTCAAATGGGGATTGCCTGGCTGTCTACTCCGCGGCGCAACCGGGCGTGGAAGCCACGACGCCATCGATTTTTCGAGGTCCGCCACATGCAGCTTTCCCACAACTTCGAGCAGTACGCAATCCATAGAGGAGGAAGTTACCATGTCAACCTGCAGGGTCAAACCCCTGATCGCATTGATGCTGGTTTTTGGTTTCCTGGGGGTGGGGGCGCAGATGTCTAACCCTTACGGTCCGCCCATCAGCGTGGATAACGCCAAGAAAGCCGCAGCGGCTGCCCTGGCAGAGGCCGTGAAAAACCACTGGACCATGGCCGTGGCCGTGGTCGATCCCAACGGCACGCTGATCTACTACGAGAAGATGGACAACACGCAACTGGGAAGCGCCAACGTGGCCATTGAGAAAGCACGCTCTGCGGCGCTCTTCAAGCGTCCGACCAAGGCGTTTCAGGATGCCGTGGCGCAGGGGGGCACGAATCTGCGCATCCTGGGGCTTTCCGGCGCCGTGCCTCTTGAAGGCGGCATTCCGTTGATCGCTGACGGCAAGATTGTCGGCGCCATCGGGCTCTCCGGTGACTCCAGTGATCACGATGGTCAATGCGCTACGGTGGGCGCGGCCACCATCAAGTAGGCTTCTCGTTTCATCGTAAGACATTGGTCCCGATGGCGACCCCCGCGGATCGCCATCGGCCTGTCGTTCCTCCCAGTCCCTGCGCGGGCGCCGCTACACCCTTGACAACCTATCCATAGATGGTCTATCTATTAACTCATGGGCAAACGACCTGAGTTGCTTCCCGGCACGCTCGAT
>CAZFRV010000092.1:0-18159 GCA_964521445.1 uncultured Acidobacteriaceae bacterium | reverse complement strand
GATCTACTTAGGCTCGATGATTAAAAGCCTTTTTTTAGTACACGCGCAAGATGGAATAAGGACATGTACCAGAACGGGAGTGACATTGAGGGATCGCCAGAAATCACAACGCGGTGGTCAATCGACCTTGATCTCGACCTTGTTGCCGTCGGGATCGCGGACGAAGGTGGAGAGGCCTTTGCCGCGGGCGCCGTTGTTGACTTCGGCCTGGGTGGGCTCCAGGCCTTTGCGCTTGAGTGTGGCGATGACGTCGTAAATACTTGAGCCCGTGGCACATAGACAGAAATGTTCTTCACTCAAATTCGCCGATGGCGCAGGGTTGGTGGGACCGGCTTCGAAGAGGTCGAGTACCGCGTCGCCGACACGGAGGGTCACCACGTTGTAGCCGGCTTTGACCCTGCCTTCCTGTTCCACGGTCATCCCCAGGCACTCGGTGTAGAAGCGCCGCATCTCGGCCAACTTTCGCGTCACCAGCGCGACGTGGTCGAACCCCTTATAAGTGAACACCTCATGATTCTAGCCAAATCGCCGGTAAATCCAGAAGAAAAAAGGGTTTGCCCAGGTAACTTCAGCGTACCCGGCAATCGCGCGTGTCATCGCGCTTGGCCGGGCTCTGCTGTTGCCGATGCCAGGCCAGTTCGCCCTGATTGTCGTAAAGCAGGTATGGTCTGCGGGACGGCCGAACAACGTTATACTGATGGCCATATGGCCAAACGTCCTGACGATCGGTTTTACCGCGGTTGGCGCGTAGTGCTGGCATGTTTTTTCGTTTCGACGCTGGCCGCGGGTGGCGTTGCAACTCCTGGATGGCAGCAAGCAAGCTCGACACCAAGCGCCGTAGCGGGCCAAACTTCACCCGTCGCTCAACCGGATTCCAGCCGGACTGAGACCGGCCAAGCGTCGACAAGTCGGCCGTCGCCGGTCAAGGCAGACACGCAGGAAGAACCGGGTCCAAAACCGAGCGAGCCGTCCGCGGAAGCGCAGGAATCGTATCGCGCGCAGATGCGCGAGCTGCAAGAACAGCTGGAAGAGGTGAACGTCAGGGCGACAACGGCGAAGAACGGGTTGATCGCGATCAAAAGCGACATGGACAGCCAGGGCTTGGGCCTGCGCTCGGACGTTCTGGAAGCCGAGGCGCGGATGAACCATCTCATGGGCAAAGCGCAGCGGGAGATTTCAAGCGGCGACGCGGTCAGCGCGGAACAGGATCTGCAGATGGCCGGCTACTCTATCGATTTCATCGAAAGATTTCTGGGCCGCTAGCGGAGCACGGGCCACGCTCGATGCCCGCGCAGCGCCCGTGACTTGCCCGATGGACATGCTTACTTCGGTCATCTTTCCCCCGGGCGAGAGGCGTTTTAAGCTACGGCGATGGCTCCATTGCAGACACTGTCGTTGCCGGCTACAGCCGCACAGGAACAGGTTGAGGACCGTGTGCAGTTCATCGTCCATCGCGGCAAGCGAGTCCTGTCGATCAATTACGCGCATTGCGACGTTGCCCAGTTGAAAGCGGTCGCCGAGGAAGGCCATCGTATGATTTCGCGCGAGCGGCTCAACTCGGTGCTCACGTTGAATGATGTCACCGGAACCGGCTTTGACCACGAGTCGGTCGAGGCGCTCAAGTCCAGGGTCGCGGCCAACGCCCCTTACGTGAGGCGGGCCGCCGTCATCGGGATCAGCGGCTTGCAGCGGCTGATTTATGAAGCCGTGAAGCTCTTTACCAGGCGCAACATTCCTCTGTTTTCCACGCGCGAGGAAGCTCTGGACTGGCTGGTGCAGGACTGAATCATCGCGTTCTCGGCTCAATTTGCCAGGCCCCTGGATAGAGCGACGACTGCGGGACATTTGCTGGTTGCAGCACTCGATCTTTGTCATCCACTTCGTACATAGCCAGCAGGAAACCCGGCTTCAGCACAATACCAAATTCGCACTCCGCAAAGTTCGCGACAGCTCTCGACCGGAAGCAGAGCGAAGGTTCTGGTCGGCGTCGATCAGCGTCTGTTCTGCAGCGAGACTTGAGGTTTTCTTCCGCTAGTTGCTAATTGCTATGTGCTAAGTGCTCTATTTAAGATACGAGCGCCGTAACGTACGTCGCAGCCGAGGGCGGCTGCGCTCCCAAGCTTGAAAGCTCGGAGCTCACAGAAGGAAACCATGAAAGCAGCCGTGATACAGGAGTTCAAGCAGCCCCTGGTCCTCGAGGACGTGGACGTTCCCGTTCCCGAGTCCGGAGACGTGCTCATCAAAGTCGAGGCCTGTGGCGTGTGTCACTCCGATCTCAGCATCGCCGACGGCGATTGGCCCCAGCTCAAGCGGATGATCAAGAAACCGCTCATCCCCGGGCATGAAGTGGTGGGCCGCGTGGTGAAGCGGGGCGACCAGGTGCAGGACCTCCAAGTCGGCGACCGCGTGGGCGTCGCCTGGCTGCACTGGAGCTGCGGCAAGTGCGAACTGTGTCAGGAAGGACTGGAGAATCTTTGCCCGAACCAGGCCGTGACCGGCGCCAGCGTTGACGGCGGCTATGCTGAATTCATCCGTGCCAAGGCCAGCCACGCCATCAAAGTCCCCGAGGCGCTGGACCCGGCCGAAGCAGCACCGTTATTCTGCGCCGGAGTCACGGTGTATCGCGCAGTCAAGCTCGCGGGCGTTCAGCCCGGCCAGCGCGTGGCAGTGTTCGGGATCGGCGGACTGGGCCATCTGGCCGTACAAGTCGCCAAGACGTTCGGGGTCAAAGTCATCGCCGTGGACATTGCCGCCGACAAACTCGAGTTGGCGCAGCAACTAGGGGCCGATCAGCTCATCAACGCCGCCACCAACGATGTTCTCAAGACCTTTCGCGGACTGGGCGGAGTCCACGCGGCCATCGTAACGTCTTCTGCAAAAGCCGCTTATACCCAGGCTTTCTATTCAGTTCGTTCGGCGGGAACGCTGATGGTGGTGGGCCTGCCTCCGGAGGAGCTTTCCTTCCCCGCGATCCTGATGCGGGAGATCAAGATCAGGTCCGTCGCCACCGGTACCCGCAGCGACGTGCGTGAAACCCTGAACTTGGCGGCCGCAGGCAAGATTCGCTGCCTGATCGAGACCACCGGCCTCCAAAAAGTGAACGACGTCTTCGGCCAGATGCGCCAAGGCCAAATCCGGGGACGAGTGGTGATCAACAGCTTTTAGTATTTGATGTGAAAACCGAAAAACCTTACCGCGAATCAACGCGGATGAACGCGGATCGCACCAGAATCGCCGAGAACGCGAGAATGTCCGTAGAATGAGGGATCGTCCGCGAGGTGGCCGACTATGGCAAGGAATATCTGTCCTGAATTTCAACGTTTGAAAGCAAAGTGGGAAGGGCTACAGCGCGAAGCTGTGCAATCCCATTTTCAGACGAAAGACCTGGCGCCCCAGCAAGCCCATGAGTTCGTCAAAGAAAAACAACGTGTAGCGGCCCAGGCCCAGGCATCCGTCACCCACCACCGCATGCGTTGCCCGGAATGCAAAAGGAGCAACCGGTAGCGGGTTCCCGCCAACCCGGGAATGGCCGCTCTGAGCCTTTGCGAGCAGACATAATTCTCGACGTGATGTAAGCTCTAAGGGTGCCTGATTTCGCCGGCACGGAGGTCTATTTTGGCAGAAGTTCGACTACAAGAGGGCGAGCCGTTGGAAAACGCGCTACGCCGGTTCAAACGCAAGGTCCAGACGGAAGACATCATCAAGGAAGTCAAACGTCACTCCTACTACCTGAAGCCGGGAGAAAAGCGCCGCGTGAAGCAGGCCCTGGCGCGTAAACGGGCCAAAAAGAAGGTCCGCAGAGACCGCGACTCTCGCCCGGATCGCGACTAGTACGGCGGGGCGTCCCAGGCTTTCTTTTGTTGCCCCCCGCAAAGCTTTGCTCGCCTTCCAAGGGATGGGCACGTCGACCAGCGGCTCAACATTTTCGGTGCGCCCTCTCGATCCGGTAATGACCCGACCGCCAAGGTTCGATATGCTATCGAGACAGATAGGGATCGTCTTATGCCGGAATATCCGGAGCATATCGGGCCTTACAAGATCGTCTCCAAGCTGGGCGAAGGAGGGATGGGCGCTGTGTTTCGCGCTCATGATGCCCGGCTGAACCGCGTGGTTGCGGTGAAAGCGGTTCGCGGACTGCAAAACGATCCGTCTCTCCGACAACGCTCTTGGCAGGAAGCTCGCGCTGCCGCCAGTGTGTCCCACCCCAACGCCTGCCGGCTTTACGACATTCTGGAAGAAAACGATCATTTGTTTCTGGTCATGGAACTGATCGAAGGCGAGTCTCTGGATGACCGTATGCGACGCGGGTCGCTGCCCATTCCAGAAGCCGCACAGATCATGCTGGGTTTACTATCAGCCCTGGAAGCGTTTCACAAGGCCGGCATCGTCCACCGCGACTTAAAGCCGGCCAACGTTGTGCTCTCTCCCCAGGGAACCAAGGTGCTGGATTTTGGTCTGGCCAAGCAGACCGAGTGGAAGACGTTGGATCCCAGCGGCAGCACGATCAGCGGCGCGACAATGGATGGAGCGTTCCTGGGGACTCCCCGCTATGCGTCACCGGAACAGTTCCGGGGCCAGGCCGTAGACCAGCGATCCGACATTTTTGCGGCGGGAGTGATCCTGTTCGAAATGCTGTCTGGGCAGCCGGCTTTTTCCGGCGAATCTTTTGTCGAGATCGCTCACTCTGTTTTGCACGGATCGCCGCCTGCGCTAACCGGCTCCCCGGCGATCGCCGGGTTCAGCCGAATTATCCACACTGCGCTGGCCCGTGAGCCCGAAGACCGTTACCAGAGCGCAGAAATCATGGCCGCCGAGATCAGGGGCGCATTGGCCATCGAGGGCGTTGAGGCCCGGGTCAAGGCACAACCCCTGCGCCGGCTGATCGTCTTGCCCTTTCGCCTTTTGCGGCCCAGCGATGAAATCCAGTTTCTCGCATTCAGCCTGCCCGAGGCCATCACCGTCTCGCTGGCGGGCCTGGAGGATCTGGTGGTGCGCTCATCGATCGTCGCCGACAAGTACGCGCATGAGTCGCCCGATGTGAAGAAGATAGCCGCGGCAGAGGACGTGGATGTGGTTCTGACGGGAGCGCTGCTGCCGCTGGGAGAGAAACTGCGGATCACGGCCCAGCTGGTGGAAGCGCCCAGCGGGACGCTGCTATGGTCGCATTCCTCCCAGTCCACCATCCGCGAGCTGCTTGAGCTGCATGATGACCTGGTGCGCCGGGTGGTCGAGTCGATCCTTCCCTCGTTGAGCGCGCGCGAGCATCAGGCTCTGCAGCAGGACCGGCCGGCGAGCGCGACCGTGTACGAATTGTATCTGCGCGCCAACGAACTGGCGCGGCGCCACCCCAACCTGGCTGCTGCGATTGAACACTACGAGCGATGTGTAGCCATGGACAGCTCCTATGCGCCGGCCTGGGCGCGCCTGGGACGGGCCCGCTGGCTCTGGGACAAGTACAACCTCGCTTCTCAAGAAGGATCGGACGCAGCCGACGAGGCTTTCCAGGTCGCCTTCCGGCTCAACCCCAACCTGGCCCCGGCCCATAATCTCTACACCAACCTCCAAGTGGAACAGGGGCGTGCCCTGGACGCCATGAAACGGCTCCTGGAACGCGCCCAACGGCGGAGAAATGATCCTGAGCTTTTCGCTGGACTCGCCCACGCATGCCGCTATTGTGGCTTGCTGCAGCCTGCCGTGGCGGCGCACCTCGAGGCACGGCGCCTCGATCCCCAGATTTCGACGAGCGTGGTCCACACCTACTTCCAGCTGGGAGACTATCAGCGGGCGCTCGACTCGTCCGGCGACGACTTCGGTTACGCCACGGCCTTGATGTTGGCGTCTCTGGGGCGCGTGGACCAGGCCATCGCCTTGCTCCGGGAAAACGAAAAGGGCGCTGGCGGAAGGCTGGGCAGGTTGTACCTGACATCACTGCGCGCGCTGCTCGAAGGCAATCGTGAGGAGAGCGTGCAGGCCATGAACGAGCTCCGCAAGGCGGCGTTTCGCGATCCTGAGGGCCTCTTCTACCTGGCGCGTCAACTCGCCTACCTTGGGGAGCAGCCTATGGCGCTGGAAATGTTCTCCAAGGCGGTTAACGGGGGCTACTTCTGCTACCCGGCGATGCTGCGCGATCCCTGGCTGGATTCTCTGCGCGGCCTGAAGGAGTTTAGCAACCTTTTGCGCAAGGCGCAGGACCTGCACCGGGAGGCCACAACAGCGTTCTTCGCCCTCGGCGGAGACGCGGTGCTGGGCACACAGACCGAGCGTTACTGAGCCGTTTGCGGTTCGCGGCCATCGCCGCTCAACAACACCGGGGCTTGCGCGTCACGATTGATTCCCTTTCGCGCAGAAATTCGCGATAGCTCGCGACCGAGCGCCGCGCGTGCGTTCGCGAGAGGAAACGTTCGTAGGCGGATTCGTCGAAGATTTCGCGCAGCGTGGCGAGGATGATACGAAGAACACGATGCAACTGGTTTGAAAATCGGGTGATCCGGTGATCGGGCAATCCGGTGATCGGAACCCCAGGACATCGGATCACTGGATCGTGAGCGCCGATCACCCGATCACGTGCGATCACCCGATCACCCGATCTCTTCATAAGCTTTCCTCAGCGTAGCGTGTCGCCACAAACGGCGTCTCCTGCGTCACAGCTACTCTTCGTCCGGAAATCACGCTGATCCACTGCCGCGCCGATTCGATCACGATCACGCTCACCAGCACTATCAGCAGGCCACAGACCGCTGTATCCAGGCGGTCGTTTAAGATGCGGCGGGCGAGATCGGCCGTGGCCGGTCCGGCGGCGAGTTGGCGGGCGTGGGCCAGGAAGCCGATCAGCGGATTAGGATCGAACATCTTGTGCCACGACGCCGAGAACGTCACGGCGATCAGCCAGGCCAGGGGCAGGAGTGTGACCCACATGTAACGGGCGCGGCCCATCTTGACGATGATGGTGGTGGCCACGCACAGAGCTACAGTCGCCAGCAGTTGGTTGCAAATTCCGAACAGCGGCCACAGAGTATTGATGCCGCCAAGTGGGTCGCGAATGCCCTGCCACAGAAACCAGGCCCAGGCCGCCACCACCAGCGCGCTGGTGGAGACGATGCTGGGATACCAACTTGTCCGGCCCATGGGTTTCCAGATATGGCCCAGCGCGTCCTGCAGCATGAAGCGGGCCACGCGGGTGCCGGCGTCGAGAACGGTAAGAATAAAGAGCGCCTCAAACATGATGGCGAAGTGATACCACAAAGCCATCACCCGGGTCCCACCAAGCGAATCGGAAAAAATCTTGGCCATGCCTAGGGCGAAGGCCGGCGCACCGCCGGTGCGGAAGAACAGCGTCTTCTCGCCGACGTGCTGGGCCAGCTCCGCCATCTGCGCATCGGTCACGGGAAAACCCCAGTTGCTGATGGTGGCCACCGCCGCGGTGGGTGATCCGCCGACCATGCCGGCGCCGCTGTTGACGGCGAAGTACGTTCCCGGCTGCAGCGTACAGGCGGCGATGATGGCCATGATGCCGACAAACGACTCCGCGATCATGGCCCCATAGCCCACCATGCGCGCTTGCGGTTCGCGTGCGATCAGCTTGGGCGTGGTACCGCTCGAGATCAGCGAATGAAAACCACTGATGGCCCCGCAGGCGATGGTGATGAACGCAAACGGAAACAGATTGCCGGCAAAGACCGGGCCTGAGCCGTCAATGAAGCGGGTGAGCGCGGGCATCTGCAGCGTGGGATGAACCAGGATGATCCCCAAAGCCAGGATGGCGATGGTCCCCAGCTTGACGAAGGTACTCAAGTAGTCGCGTGGCGCCAGCAAAAGCCAGACAGGAAGCGCCGAAGCAGCAAATCCGTAAATCATGATGAGAATCGCCAGCGTCGCGCCGGTGAGAGTAAAGACGCCGGCCAGCGACGAATGCGAGACCCACTGTCCTCCAAAGATGGCCAGCAACACCAGCAGGAATCCCAGGACGGAAGCTTCCAGCACGCGTCCCGGACGCAGATAGCGCAGGTAGACGCCCATCAGAAGCGCGATGGGAATGGTCATGGCGATGGTGAAGACGCCCCAGGGACTGTCCTTCAGCGCGTTGACGATGATCAGCGCCACTACCGCCAGCAAGATAATAAGGATACTCAGCACCGCGATGAACGCGACGGTGCCCGCGGTCTTGCCGGCTTCTTCGCGCGCCATCTGGCCGAGCGACTTGCCGTCGCGGCGCACAGAGCAGACCAGGATCACGAAGTCCTGCACGCAGCCGCCGAAGACCGCGCCCACCAGGATCCATATCGTCCCCGGGAGGTAGCCGAACTGAGCTGCCAGCACCGGACCGACCAGCGGTCCCGGCCCGGCGATGGCGGCAAAGTGATGTCCGAAGACCACCCACTTGTTAGTGCGCATGAAGTCACGGCCGTTCTCCAGACGTTCGGCTGGGGTGGCGCGTCGGCCGTCGAGCGCCAGCACCTTCGCGGAAAGAAACTTCGAGTAAAAACGATACCCCAGCGCATAGCTGCAAACAGCAGCCACCACCAGCCACATGGCGCTGATGGCCTCGCCGCGATGCCAGGCAATGGCGGCAAACGCCAGCGCGCCCACCGCCGCTATCGCGAGCCAGAGTAAGACCTTGGCAATGCTCATTCCGTTTCTCTCCTCCGCCTTTTTTCGTGACGGCTATTCTGCCTAAGCGGACAAGCTTGTGCAACGGGGAATGAGACTTAGGACAACCTGCCGCTACAATGACCGCATGGACTCCGGCGCTCTCCATCCGGCTAGATGTGTGCGGCCCGAGCCACGGCGCAGCATTGCTGCGCCAGTTTTGGAGCGGATTCTGGCCCCAGCGTTGCCGGGCCGTCGCGTCCTCGAAGTGCAGCCGCTGACCGATGGATTGCGTAATGCGAATTTCAAGCTTCGCCTCAACTCCACCCCGGAATGGATCGTGCTTCGCATTTACGAGCAGGACGCATCGCTTTGCCAGAAGGAGATCGACCTGGTGCGGCTGGTGAGCGGCTCTGTCCCAGTGGCGGAAGTGATCCATGCGGAGCCGTTGGGCCTGGACGACATTCCTCCATTCATGCTGATGCGCTACATCGAAGGCATTACGTTTCTTGCGTTGAAGCGCGGCGGCGATGCGGATGCGATCGCCCAGGCGGCGCACTCGGCCGGCGAAACCCTGGCCGCCATCGGCCGCATTACTTTCCCGAAAGCAGGATGGCTTGGGCCCGGCCCGGCAGTCGCGGTTCCGCTGATGGAAGGGGCAGATGCGATGCCGCGCTTTGTTGATTTGTGTCTTGCGTCGGCGGACTTGCAGCAGCGCATGCCCGGGGAGTTGCGCGATCGCACGCATGTTCTGATGTGGTCGTATGCGCCGCAACTTGGCCTGCTCGACAACCAGACCTGCTTGGTGCACGGCGACTTCAGCCGGCGCAACCTGCTGGTAGAACGCCTGGGCGGGCGATGGAAAGTAACGGCAGTGCTCGACTGGGAGTTTGCGGTCTCCGGCTCGCCGCTCGGCGATATGGGCAACTTTCTTCGTTACGAGCGGACGTCGCAGCCTTTGGCCGAGCCCCATTTCTCAAGCGGATATTTGCATGCCGGAGGCATGTTGCCAGACGACTGGCGGCGCCTCACGAGGATCGTGGATCTGGTCGCCACGTGCGAGATGCTAACCCGCGACCAGCTTCCTGACGCTGTTACCACTGAACTGCTTGAAATCGTGCGCGCGACTGTAGAGAATCGCGACCCGCAGTTCGCCTAATACCGTTCACCGGAGGCATAGCGGCGCTTCGATTAGGACTACTCTTCTATCTCCGCGACAGCCGCTGCACTCCGATTGGAGGGCCGAGGCCGCTTCGGTGCAGTCACGTAGGCGTAAGGATCTGTGGCAGGCGGGTTGTCCGGCTCTTTGCGGAAAAACTGCTTGATCCGTTCCAGAGCAGCTCGTATTTTCCCTGGCTTGGCAGACGCCATAGTTCCCTCTTGGCGGTAATCGTACCACGCCATCGAGCCCCGCGTCCGGGCGATTGCAACGCGCATCCGGGACAGCAGGCCGCGCGGTTCCAGCATCACACGCATATGGCCGCCTCGGCTTACGCAAACACAATGAAGCCTATACTTTGCATCCTCATGATGATCGTCGCATCGGCGGCGCAGACACCATCCCGTCCGGACGACCCAGCGCCACCGACCACCGCGGTAGAGATCACCAACGGTCCGGTGGTAGAGAGCGTGACCGATACCACGGCGGTGATTGCCTGGTCCACCAATGTCAACGCCGGCACGGTGCTGCATTACGGCACCGATCCCGGCCATCTCGACAAGACCGCCGGCATGCCTTGGGGCGGACTGACACACCGCGTGGACCTCAAGGAGCTGAAGCCGGATACCAAGTATTACTTTCAGGCGGAATCGCCCAAGGCTCAGGGCACGGGGACCAGCGTCACCGCGCCCCCGTCGTCATTCCGTACCAAGATGGCGACGGCGTGCACTGGTCCGTGCGCCTGAAGCTCCGGGGCGCAAATCGCGCGATCTCACGACGCCGGCTTCTTCTTCCCTTCCAACCGCGCCGATAGCCGTCCGGTAAACATCAACCCGAGCATTCTGAAATCACTGATGAACGACCAGAAGGGATGGCCGAAGGTGGCCGGCTTGTTGCCTTCGATGAGGAAGTGTCCGGTCCAGGCGAAGCCGTAAGCCACCACCGGCCACAGAAGCGCATACCAGGGATGCCGAACCACAATAGCCACAATCACCGCGCATAAGCCCAACACCGTACCGGCCACGTGCATCATGCGATTGCCGCGATCGCTGTGTTCGCGCAGGTAGAACGCGAAAAACTCCTCGTAGTTGGCGAAAACGCGATCGGGCGCTCTCATTTCTCCTCCGGTAAAGCGTCCGCCGGGCGCAGGAGATCGATTCTCCCCGTACCGTCTTCTGTTCTTACCGCTAACGTCTGGTAGCTCCACTCGCCTTCGGCCTTCTTGGCCACCACATAAAGTCTGCCTTTGTGGGCTGTACCTTCGAGCGGAATGGTCAAATCGGCATGTCCCGAGTCCCCGGATAGGTTGATGGATCCTCCGACCAGCCATCCCGGTTTCACAGGCGCCCCCAGCCTCGTTAGAACGCGCGGATCATGCGTGGCTACCTCAACCGCGTGCTGGTAAGGGGTGCTCGATTTTATCGACCCGAAGATCGCAAAGACGATCGCGCCGACGAAGAGCAACGCCAGCACCACGATCACCCCAACCACGGTGACAATGATCCACACCAGCTTCTTGGTCGATGGCGACCGCGGAGGCGCATAAGCCGGCGGCGAAGGTGGCGCGGACGGGTCCGGCGGCGGAATGGGACCGTAGCTCATGGCCGGGGATTGTACTACGACGCCGGTGCGAGAGTAGGAGTCAACCACCTAAACGCTCTGGACGCCCCCGACGCCTTCCGCTAAAATCCAGCTACGTTTTCAGTTTCCGTTCTTCCCGGGGGACCTTCAAAAAACATGGCACTCATTCAATTCACCAGAAACCACACCGACCACTCCACCGACAAGGGATTTCAATTCGAGTTCTTCTGCGACCGCTGCGGCAACGGCTTCATGAGCGAGTTCCAGACCTCGGCGACGGGCATGGCGGCGAGTGCGCTGCAATCGGCCGGAAACCTTTTCGGCGGGATCCTGGGACGGGCCAGCTCGAGCGCCTACGAGATCGAGCGCGCAATCCAAGGGCCGGCGCATGACAAAGCTTTCCGCGCGGCCATTGAGGAAGCCAAACCCAACTTCCGCCAGTGTCCCAAGTGCACCAAGTGGGTCTGCAAGACCTCCTGCTGGAATGACAAACGATCTCTGTGCTACGAGTGCGCGCCGGACATCGAAACGGAACTGGCGGCGGCCCAGGCCCAGACAACAGTCGAGCAGATGAAGGAGAAAGTCCAGCAGCAGGACCTGACCAAAGACTTGGACGTTACCAGCGAAGCCGCGGCCCTGTGTCCGGCTTGTGGTGCGCGCACCCAGGGAGCCAAATTCTGTCCGGAATGCGGCAAGCCGCTGCGGCCTAAAAACGAATGCTCCAAGTGCGGAACCAAGTTCGAGGCCGGGACGAAATTCTGTCCGGAGTGCGGCAACAAGGTCGGTTGATCGGCATGACCGATTTTTCCGGAAAATTCCAGTATCTCGCGGCCGGGGGCAGTGTCACCCAGGAAGGCCCGTGCCGCGCGCAGTTTGACGCGGAAACCTTCACGCTGACCCCGGAGTCCGGCGCTCCCTTGGCCTGCGATTTGGGAGATTTCGACTCGATCACCGCGGCGGACTGGGAAATCCACCTGCCGCTGTACACCGGCAGCACGATCGTGCTGCGCCAGTTCGGCAAAGTTTACGAGACTCTCAGCCACGATCTGCTGGAAGCCTACCGCAAGCGCACCATCCAGTGCCTGCTGCTCGAAGACATGGAAGAGATCACCCGCTTCAACGGCAACTTCGAGCTCACTGCCGGGAGCGCGGGGCCGCGTTCAGGAGCCGCGGAGTTTCGCCTGTACAAGAGCAACTTGGCGGTGCTCCCGATCGCATCGCAGGGCTTCCAGTGGCGGTTGGCGGATATCGACTCGGCCCGCTTCGATGCCGACGCTTACCAGACCGTGCTCCAGGCCGGACCGGACATCCTGAAGGTCAGCAAGCTGGCCAAACGCACTGACGAATTCGTCTCCAAAGTAAAAGACGCTGTCAGCAGCCTGGCCACAGCGAGCGCGCAGGCGCTGCACTCGACCTTTCCTTTCCTCAATCCTGACCAGCTACAGTCTGCGGCGGCGGTGCTGCGCGAAGGCCGCTCGGCGCCTGTGGCTAAACTCGCCGCGATCAGCCAAAAATTCCCTTCGGCCCTGGCGGCCAATGCCGTGGACCAAGATCTGAAGCCTTACTATGACGATCTGCTCTCACGCACCGCGAAAGATTCTTTGTACGCGGGATTCAAGCTGATTGGTCCTGAGGACGACGCTTCCGCACCGGGTGATGACGCCAGCAGCGAATCCGCTGATTCTTCTGACCCGGATGGGGATGCCAACGCCGCCGATGGCGCGAACCAAGGCAAGAACGAAGCCGCGCCCGACGCCGACGATGCCGGCCCCCAGACACTCTACTGGTTCTTCTTCCCGTTGGCCGCCAAGGCAGGATCCACGGAGCCAGCCAACATCGTGGCTTGGGAAGCCAGTTTGCGTGCCGGCCGCGCCACCTACTTCTTTCGCCTGGTGGATCCGGCACAGGCAGATCGACTGCGAGATCCGGCAACAGCGGCAGCGGCGGTAGAAACGGCCCTACGCCGGCTCAACCGCGTGCTGGGCCTCCTGAACTTCCGTCGCAGGCCCATTTATCTTTCCGACGACGAACTGGAACGCGACCCCAGATTTCATCGCTATGCCATCGCTGCGCGGCGCCTTCCCGAGGTGCGCGAAGTGCGAGCCAGCTTCCTGGGCCGCGCCATTCATTCGTCATTCGCGGCGTGGCGGGAACAGGTTAAGACGATCCTGGCCAAGGCCGGCCTTTAAAAAGGGTGTGAATCGTCGTTAATTGTGTGCTCAAGTCCGGCAGGCTCAGCTTACAATCTTGAGATCTTCAGGTTTTCAGACCAAGGAGCTACCCCGTGAAAAAATTCGTGTTTGGACTCATTCTGGGTCTGCTGATACCCGCTGTGGCGGGCTATTGTTACTTCCGTTTCGGCTATGCGCCAGTGGCGACTTCGTCGGCGCCCATGCCGTTTGAGAAGACCATGGCCAAGATGGCGCTGCACGCGCGCATTGCCAATGAAGCCCCGAAGAAAGACTCGCCCGTACCAGCCGATGAAGCCAACCTCACGCAGGGAGCAATGGTCTATAGCGAGAATTGTGCCTTCTGCCATGGCCTGCCTAACCAGAAGGCCACCATGGCCGCCAAAGGGATGTTTCCTCTACCGCCGCAGTTATTTGAAAAGGATGACATGGTCACCGACGATCCTACGGGTGTGACCTACTGGAAGGTTTCCAACGGCATCCGTATGACCGGCATGCCGGGATTCGGTGAGATGCTGACGCCCACCCAGATGTGGCAGGTCAGTCTGTTATTGGCGAAAGCCGACAAGCTGCCCCCCGGCACGCAGGCCGCTCTCACGAAACCCGCCACGGCGCCTGCATCGGCGCCGGCCAGCGCCCCTGCCCCGGCTCAGCCGCAACCGAAGAAGAAGAGCTAGCGAGAGCTTACAGCTTCTCGTAGAACTCGCAAGCTGAGCAGGAAATAAAGACGCCACCGCCCACGTTGCGTTCACGGTCCTTGACCCGCTTGACGATGCGGGTGGGCTTGCCGCACTTGGGGCAATCCGTGCTCTTGGTGGTGTCCATTACTTTTTTACGGTCAGCGGTCTTGGCGATCTTGGCCATGGTGTAACGAATCTCCTGTGATTTGGTTCCCGCAGGCCTGTCGCCAGCTGGGCAATGCGGTCGAGGAAGTTCGGGGGCAGAGAAGCTACCAACAACCATGCCGGACCGCAACCCTATGATTTTACACTGGGGGCGATTCTGCCGTCTTGCGAGCGACAGAGATGTTGCCGTGAGTAACCCGGCTACCGGCACTATGACCTGGCTTGGCTGAGCCAGGTTCTTCGGCTACGAACAGCGGATCATGCGACGATTGCGACTTACATCAGTCCCCATTTGGAAGAATCAACGACGGAGCGGGAGCACGAGAGGTCGAGGACAACGTCACCCGAAAGAGACTGGACAGGCGACCTCAGCGTCATATATGAATCGATAGCTGACAGAACGAATAGGTAAGAGGATTGTCATGAAGAAAGCGTTGCTGATCCTGTTTGCGGCCATTGCGCTCACGTCGTTCGCCGCGGATACCACGGTCAAGGGCTACCTGGTGGATATCGCCTGTGGCCAGGAAGACGGCTCAAAACCGGGCTTCGGCGCCAAGCACACTAAGGAATGCCTGGAGATGCCGGATTGCGCAAATAGCGGCTATGGCGTCCTCACCGATGACAAGAAAATCATCAGGTTTGACAAGGCCGGCAACGAGCAAGCCAAAAAGTTTATCGCCGATCTGAAGAAAAACAATGATATCAAGGTCACGGTGACGGGAGCCGTTAGCGGTGCCGGCATGACCGTGAGCAAGATTGAGTTGCAATAGAAGCAGTCAGCACTCAGCTGTCAGCATTCAGCCACGCAGACGGTTCGCATTGAGCTTGAATCGGCTGAATGCTGACTGCTGAGTGCTGAATGCTTCTTCCCGTTTGACCCCACTTCTCCGCTCTGCTAGTTTGTAGAGTTTGCCTGAACGGGGTAGGGCTTTCTGCGAACGCCCGTTCGGAATACTCGTCTTACAACTGAAGAGGAACTCATGCCGGTTTTTAAATTCAAAGGCGTTGACTTCATTGAAATCGATGGATTGTTGACCCAGGAAGAACGCCTGGTGCGCGACACCACCCGCCGCTTTGTGGAAGACAACGTTGTCCCCATCATTGAGCAGTGCAACCGCGAGGGACGCTTCCCGCGCGAACTGGTCAAGCCCATGGCCGAACTGGGCTTTTTCGGCGCCAGCCTGAAAGGCTACGGCTGCGCGGGGATGTCCGGCGTGGAGTACGGCCTGGTGATGCAGGAACTGGAGCGCGGCGACAGCGGCATCCGTTCCTTCGTGAGCGTGCAGTCATCGCTGGTGATGTTCCCTATCTACGCCATGGGCAGCGACGCGCAGAAGGACAAGTGGCTGCCGGCCATGGCCAAGGGCGAAAAGCTGGGCTGCTTCGGACTGACCGAGCCCGACTTCGGCTCCAACCCCAGCGGCATGCGCACGCGCGCTAAGAAAGTTGGCAACGAGTACGTCCTCAACGGCGAGAAGATGTGGATCACCAACGGCACCATCGCCGACGTGGCCCTGATCTGGGCGCGCTCCGAGTCCGACGACAACAAGATCCGCGGCTTCCTGGTGGACACCAACACTCCCGGCTTCAAGGCCGATAACATTCACGGCAAGTGGTCGCTGCGGGCCTCGGTGACCTCGGGGCTGTCGCTTCAGGACGTGCGCATTCCGCTGGAAAACGTCCTGCCCGGCTCGGGCGGCCTGAAGTCGCCGCTGATGTGCCTGAACCAGGCACGTTTCGGTATCGGCTGGGGCGCGATCGGCGCGGCCATGTCTTGCTATGACACGGCGCTGCAATATTCCAAGATCCGGAAGCAGTTCCGCGACCAGCCCATTGCATCTCACCAGTTGGTCCAGGAGAAACTCGTCTGGATGATCAGCGAGATTACCAAAGCCCAGCTGCTGGCCCTGCAAGTGGGCCGGTTGAAGGACGCGGACAAAGCCGGCCACCAGCATATCTCCATGGCTAAGCGCAACAACGTGTGGATGGCGCTGGAGTGCGCGCGCATGGCGCGAGACATCCTGGGCGGCAACGGTATCGCCGACGATTATCCCATCATGCGCCACCTGATGAACCTGGAGACGGTGAAGACCTACGAGGGCACGCACGATATCCACGCGCTGATCCTGGGCGAACATATCACCGGCGTCAGCGCGTTTTGAGCTTGATTGTGCGACGGCAAGTTTTATGGGACGAAATCGTTTTAGTCTGTCATCCTGAGCGGAGCGCAACAAGGGCACTTCCCCGACGACCGTGATGGGCGCGGAGTCGAAGGATCCCGAGAATGCTTGCGTTAGAAATAGAACATCAAGGCGTTCTCCCGAAACGGCATCGAGAGAACTCCCTGAGACGGCGTTGTCACCGAGGCATCCTCCGGTTCGCTCAGGATGACAGCTCAGACCTTTTCGAGCTTGTGTGCTGCAAAACCGGCCCCGAACGGCGAGAATTGACACGCGCAGAACTGGAGGCACTACTATGGCGACCCACGTTTCGGCCAAGAACTCTCAGCCCAGGAACCTTGACGTCCTGGAGTTTGAGCTGGCGCTCGAGTTTGTGCGCGTAGTGGAAGACGCAGCCATCGCTTCCGCGCACACCATGGGATTCGGCGACCGCCACAAAGCCGACCAGGTAGCCACGGAAGCCATGCGCACCACCATGGACTCCGTTCCCATGCGCGGCACCATCGTGATCGGCGAAGGCGAGCGTGATGAAGCCCCCATGCTCTACATCGGCGAACAAGTAGGCTCGGGCTGGCGTGACGGGGCCCAGTTCCCGCAGGTAGACATCGCCGTGGACCCGCTGGAAGGCACGAACCTGTGTGCCACCGGTTCGCCTGGCGCCATCACGGTGCTGGCGGCGTCGGAAAAGGGCGGACTCCTCAACGCTCCCGATTGCTACATGGAGAAGCTGGTGGTTGGGCCCTCCTGTAAGAGCATCGTGGATCTGGATGCGCCGGTGGCGGACAACCTCAAAGCCATTGCCCGGGCCTTGGCTCGCGACGTCAGCGACCTGGTGGTGGTGGTTCTGGACCGTCCGCGACACCAGAAATTGATTGACGACATTCGCCAGGCCGGCGCCCGCATTCGCCTGATCACTGACGGCGATCTCTCCGCCGGGATTGCCGCGGCCGTGATCGGTACTGGCGTACACGCCGTGATGGGCACCGGTGGCGCTCCGGAAGGCGTAATCACCGCCGCCGCAATGCGCTGCCTCAACGGGGAAATCCTGGCCCGCCTGGTCATCGACAAGCCGGAACTGGAAGAGCGCGTGGCCAAGATGGGCATCAAGGACAAGAAACGAATCTACACTGCCAAGGACCTGGCCCCGGGCAAGCACATCATTTTCGCCGCCACCGGCGTTACTGACGGCGCGTTGATGAAAGGCGTACGCTTCTTCGGCGAAGGCACCCGCACCTCATCCATCGTGATGACCCGCAGAAACGGCAAGGTGCGCTTCGTGGAGAGCATTCACCTGGCCAAGCGTCCGGACGTGAAGGTGCGGTTTGCGTAATCCTCACCACTGATGAACACTGGCTTGTTTTGAGAATTCCGAGCCGCGAACGATTCGGCGCACCATCGAAACCAGGTACTCCGCTCAGAAGATCGTCAGTATTTTCAGAGAGCCTTGGTTCCCTGGTGAAAAACCATCTGCCACCTTCCATCGATCAATTTCCATATGGAGCTACGCAACGTGCCGCCATTCTTGACAACATAGGTGACGAGAACCACCCCGGGCGCGAGTTCCTGGGCAACAAAGTTCTCAACTGCGACTTGCTGGTCCGACTCCTCTTTTTCCAAAG
>CAZFRV010000091.1:0-6153 GCA_964521445.1 uncultured Acidobacteriaceae bacterium | reverse complement strand
ACATGCCCGGCGCCATGATCGCCATCGCCCGCATGAATATTCCTTCCATCTTCGTCTATGGCGGGACTATCAAAGCCGGCCACTACGACGGCAAAGCCCTCACCGTGGTCAGCGTGTTTGAGGCAGTCGGCGAACATAGCGCGGGAAAAATCACTACCAAGCGGCTGACCGAGATCGAGCGCAAAGCCTGTCCCGGCGCCGGTTCCTGCGGCGGCATGTACACCGCCAACACCATGTCTTCGGCGATTGAAGCCATGGGCCTGAGCCTTCCTTACTCTTCCACCATGGCTGCCGAAGACGACGAGAAGAAACTCAGCGCCGCCCAGTCAGGACGCGCCTTGGTCAACGCCATTCGCAAACAGATCCTGCCCCGGCAACTGCTCACGCGCAAGGCCTTTGAGAACGCTATCGCCGTGGTCATGGCTGTGGGCGGATCGACCAATGCCGTGCTGCATCTGCTGGCCATCGCCCATGCGGCGGAGGTCCCGTTGTCGCTTGATGATTTCGCTGCCATCGGCGAGCGAGTGCCGGTCTTGTGCGACCTCAAGCCCTCGGGCCAGTATGTGGCTACCGACCTCCACTCCGCCGGCGGAATTCCCCAGGTGATGAAGATTCTGCTGGCCAACAAACTCATCCGCGGCGACGCGCTCACCATCAGCGGTGAGACTGTCGCCAAAGTGCTGGCGTCCGTGCCGGATTCTCCGCGCAAGAAACAGGATGTGATCCGTCCGTTTCATTCGCCGCTGTATGAGCACGGGCACCTCTCCATCCTTCGCGGCAACCTGGCTACCGAAGGCGCGGTGGCCAAGACCAGCGGCATTAGCGAGAAGAAGATCATCGGTCCGGCTCGCGTCTTTGATTGTGAGGAAGATTGCCTTGCGGCGATTCTGGCCAAGAGCATCCGCAGCGGCGACGTGATTGTGATTCGCTACGAAGGCCCCAAGGGCGGACCGGGGATGCGCGAGATGCTTTCGCCGACTTCAGCGCTGATCGGCGCCGGACTGGGCGGCTCGGTCGGCCTGATCACCGACGGACGCTTCTCCGGCGGCACCTACGGCATGGTGGTGGGCCACGTGGCGCCCGAAGCCGCAGCCGGCGGTGCGATTGCGCTGGTGGAAGACGGCGACCAGATCACCATCGACGCCGAACAGAAGCTCTTGCATCTTCACGTCACCGACCAGGAGTTACAGAAACGCAAATCAGCCTGGACGCCGCGTCGTTCCCCGTTCGAGCAGGGCGTGTTGGCCAAGTACGCCCAGCTGGTATCGAGCAGCAGCCGGGGCGCGGTCACGGAGTGAGCCAGGTCGGGAATTGGGCGCTCATCGACTAAATTCTTGGCTCACCGCTGAATGCTATTTGCTAATTGTTGGTTTTGACGCCTGTGGACAATTTCCTCGGTCTGATCCGGCTCGATTGTATCCTCATCCTGCTGAGAAACTATTTGTGAGATGGCCCTAGCCATTCTCTTGCATCCGGGCGATAATAGGAGTGGAGACGAGTACTTCCTTCCTCTCTATTCAGGTTCTCTGAACTAAGTCAGCCCATCTGAAATTTTTTCCTCTTAGATCTCACCTCTGAAGGAGGAATTGTCATGACTTTATTGACCCGCTGGGAGCCACTCCGTGAGTTTTCCACCATGCAAGACCGCACGAACCGCATGAATCGTTTTTTCCGTGAGTTGTATAGCCCCGAAGGCCCGGAAGATTCGCTAACAACCACCAGCTTCGCACCGCCAGTGGACGTCTATGAAGACGAGCACACCATTACCCTGAAGCTCGAAGTCCCGGGTATCGACGAAAAAGACATCGATGTCCGCATCGAGGACAACACGCTCACCGTCCACGGCGAGCGCAAGATCGAGAAGGAAGAGAAAGAAGAGAACTTCCGCCGCGTCGAGCGGCAGTACGGAAGCTTCACCCGCTCGTTCACGCTCCCCAACTCCGTGGATCCAGGACAAGTGAGCGCTCACTACGACAAGGGCGTGCTGAAGGTTAAGCTTGCCAAGAAGGCCGAAGCCAAGCCCAAGCAGATCAAAGTGAATGTTGGCAGCGAGAAGGTTCTCGAAGCCAAGGCCCACGTCAAGGTAGCGTAAAATCAGTCGATAGCAAGAAAAATCGGGAGTCGGCCTGCGCCGGCTCCCATCTTGTTCTCCGCCACAGCGGGGCGGATTGCATTCTCAAAGCGGCTGCTAACGGATTGCGGGGGGAAGGTGCGAGCACGAAGCATACCAAGGAGCACTTGCTCCACCAGATCGAGGGTATTTGGAGCCGAACAGGCGACGATTCAGAGCACGATACTGATCATGATGCCTGATTGAAAACAGGGTTGCGCTGTCCGTGCGTAACACAGTTTATTGAGTGCCGCCCTTCAGCCCTCCGTCAAATGCCTCACAGCGCGATCGTATCGGATCGTTTCTACTCGGGCGGCGCCGTCTTACTGGGACGGAAGCCAGGCGGGCTACAGTTGAAACCAGAAAGCCGCGTTCAATTCCCTTGGGGATGCAGGCGTCCACCAGTCGTCTCACGCGGGCAGAGATGTTCAGACCTCCCGACCTCATGATGATGGGCACGTTAGACTTGAGATGACGCAACCCCTCAGCCGTCTCACGGCCATTCATGCCGGGCATGTCATGGTCAAGGATGACCAATTCGACCGCGTTTTCCTTAAAAAGCTCGATGCCACGCCGTCCGTCGGAGGCGAGCAAAGTGCGATACCCGTGTTTTTCAAGCATTCCTGGGGATGTGTGTTTGTGGGTGAGCTGATTCTGCGAATCGTCTTGATCTACCATGTTTCGGCGGCAACAGTCCTGATCGTCTCACCCATCCTGATTGGCGTGCTGACCATTGTCACCATGATCCGGGCTTTCAGCTATGGACATCGGGTCAGGCTGCGTGCCTTGGCCCGCTCACCACAGGGCAGCCACTGCTTGTTCCTTGAATACCGGCTTAGGGCCACCCGGGTTAGACAGGTGAATGACGGACAAGAAGGGTTGAGCTTGGGGATCGTAGGTTACGGTGATGCTTCCGCCGCTCCCTGACGTCCCATCCAAGCCATCACTTCCATTGGAGCCGTCGCGCCCGCTACTTCCGCTGGGCGATCCCGCACCGCCGGAGCCTCCTCGGCCTCCGCGTCCGCCCTTTCCTCCTGACCCTCCGGGGCCTCCCAGAGATTTCACGGTGAGCGTACCTCCCTGGGGATCGACCAGGTAGAGCCTTTCATGGCCTGGTTGGGCAGACACGCCCACCTGGAGCAGAGGATGGCTCCCCGCTCGGAGCGCCACACGGACTTGCACTGGCGGCCCGTTCCCTCCGTCGCCACCATTCCCACCATCCGAGCCGTTGCTCCCGTCTGAGCCGTCACCGCCCGGGGAGGGATTGTCGGGATCGAACGACCCCATGCTGCCGCTGGTGCCGTCGATGCCATCGGTGCCACTCATACCGCTGGAGCCGGCGCTGCCGGAGAAAGTGGACGAGTAGTTGTAGTCATAGTTCACGGGAATGTCGAGCTCTGCGTGCAGATCGGGATGACTGGGCGCCGTGATGATGACATGCGGTACCTTGCCGTCGCTGATCCTGGGATCACGGGGAAGGGAGACATTGCCTTTCTTGTCGACGGTGGCGATGGTTGCCGTGACCGTCAGGTCCTGCCACAGAACTTTTCCCTTGCCTGCCCCTTCCGTCACCAATACTTTGTTGTCCGGCGCGGTGAACGACACGATCAGCGGCAACTTCTGGCCGGGTGCTATTCCCGTGCCTTGAGCCACCTTGGCTTCCATCGACGAGACGGGAGTCTTGCTCAGGTAAACCCTCGTCCCCAACCGCACCTCGACCGCCGCGCACCCACTCAGCGCCAGCAGGCAGGCTGCGCCCAGGCAGGCCGCTCCCGCTCCTAAAACACGTGAGAAAGCTAATGACGTGAATTTCTTCATGATTGAACTCCGTTAGACTCTCTGCAGGAATGATCTGGTTATTCTAGCTACAACTTCTTGTGCGAAGTACTCGATTGCACCAAACCCTACCTCAATCAGAACGTTGTGGGCCAGATTCCGTTCGTACCTCAAGTTTTGTGAAGATTCAGGGGTAGTTCGTCATCGAGGCGATGGCCTCGTTCTGGAAATGTCCGCTTCGGAGGAAGGATGGGGTTCCCCGCAGGCGGCCGCAAACATATTGCAGAAAAGATACAATCACAGTCTCCGCACGAATCGAGGAGCTCCGATGGAACATAACCTGTCGAGCACGATATCTCTTCTCACCCGCACCCCCACCGCTCTCAATGCGTTGCTGCGTGATCTGCCTGAAACGTGGACGTTCTCGAACGAAGGTGAAAACACCTGGAGCGCATTCGATATCATCGGCCATCTGATTCACGCCGAACGCGCCGATTGGATACCGCGCGTAAAGATCATTCTCAAATTTGGCGAGACGCAGGCGTTTGCGCCCTTTGATCGCGGCGGACACGCCCGCGAGATTGAAGGCAAAGCGCTGGGCCAGTTGTTGGATGAATTTTCGCGTTTGCGGTCAGAAAACTTGGATGAACTGCGTGCATTGAATCTGCAGCCGGAGGACCTGGAGCGGCGGGGACGGCATCCTGCCCTAGGCGTGGTTACTCTGTCACAGCTGTTGGCTACCTGGGCAGCTCATGACTTGACTCATCTGCACCAAATCTCACGGGTGATGGGCCACCAATATCGGGAGAGCGTGGGTCCGTGGAGCCGATACCTTGGGGTGCTGCAGTGCGCCGGCCACAGCTCGGCTGCATGAACTTTATCGTTGAAGGCTCTCGACATAAGGGGCATCGCACGCGATCGCCGTGATCGGTTTGTCAGAGATGCGTATGCGTCACGACTCGCAACAGGCGGAAAGCGAGACATCAGCTTGCACCCTCCCCCGATCACGCGCGATCTCGGCGATCCCGTGCGATCACGGCGATCTACGTGATGCTCACTTCTTCATACGTCCCATACACCTCGCGCAAGGCGTCGCAGATCTCGCCCACGGTGGCATAGGCGCGGACGCAATCGATGATGAAGGGCATGGTGTTAGCCTCGCTGACGCGGCCGTCTGCGGGGACCACCGGTTCTTGGGCAGCGGCGCGCTTCAGGGCGTCCAAGCGGCGGCGGACTTCAAGATTGTCGCGGCGGGCACGCAGGGCTTGCAGCTTTTTGGTCTGCTGTTGGGCGACGGATTCGCCGATGTAGAGGATCTCGGGCTGCTTCTCCTCGATCGTAAAATCGTTGGCGCCGACGATGATCTTCTCTTTGGCCTCGACCGCGCGCTGGTACTGGTATGACGCCTCGGCAATTTCTTTCTGCGGATAACCGTTCTCGATGGCCCGGACCATGCCCCCCATGGCGTCGAGCTTGCTGAAGTAATCGAAGGCGCCCTTCTCCATGTCCAGAGTCAGTTTTTCGAGGAAGTAAGAGCCGCCCAGCGGGTCCACGGTCTGGGCCACGCCGGATTCGTAGGCAATAATCTGCTGGGTACGCAGCGCAATGCGGGCCGCGTCTGCCGTGGGCAGAGCCAGAGCTTCGTCGTGGGAATCAGTATGCAGCGAATTCGTCCCACCCAGCACCGCGGCAAGGGCCTGGATGGCCACGCGGGCAATGTTGTTCATGGGCTGCTGCGCGGTGAGCGAAACACCTGCGGTCTGGGTGTGGAAGCGCATCAGCCAGGTGCGCTGGTTCTTGGCGGCAAAGCGGTCCTTCATCAGCCGGTACCAAATCTTCCGCGCGGCGCGAAACTTGGCGATCTCTTCGAAGAAATCGTTGTGGGAGTTGAAGAAGAAGCTGAGGCGGGGACCGAATTCGTCCACGTCCAGGCCGCGGCGGCGCGCCCATTCCACGTATTCGACGCCGTCATAAATGGTGAATGCCAGCTCCTGCAGCGCCGTCGATCCCGCTTCGCGGATGTGGTAGCCGCTGATGGAGATGGTATTGAAGCGGGGCGTGAACTTGGATCCGAATTCAAAAGTATCGATCACCAGGCGCATGGAAGGCGCGGGCGGATAAATGTATTCCTTCTGCGCGATGTATTCCTTCAGAATGTCGTTCTGGATGGTGCCGGAAATTCTCTTCCAATCGGCGCCCTGTTTCTCCGCGACCACCAGGTACATGGCCCACAGCACCGAGGCCGGCGAGTTGATGGTCATGGAGAC
>CAZFRV010000090.1:0-16681 GCA_964521445.1 uncultured Acidobacteriaceae bacterium | reverse complement strand
TTCGCCGAAGCGTGCGGTTGATGACAACTCAGACATGTCAGAGCGACAGGCGTCTTCGTCTTGACGTTGATTGTGTTGGCGATAGGATGCCCCTCAACCGGATGACCGGTTCCATACTTGATGGGCAGGATCGGTACCTTCTTGAAGTAAGTTTCCGGGAGCCTTACCTTGCCGTCGAAAATCGTAACCAGCGGCTGGCCGCTCACAGGCACCGGCCCCGGCGAATCCGGCCCATGGCATTCCAGGCAAAGGGTGTTGGTATCTTTCGCTCTCAACAGGTGCTGGTTCTCACTGCCGTGGGGCTCGTGGCAAGTCGCGCAACCGTTTTCAAATGCCGGCTGATGCAGATGCTTTTTCTTGTGCAGGTCGGCTATTTCGCTATGGCAGCTCAGGCAGACATTAACGGCGTCCGGCTTGGGGAAGCCGGGAGACTTTCCGGCATGGGGATTGTGACAGTCCGTACAATCGCCGGCCGCGCCCGGATGCTGGACCTTGGCCTTATCGATCTGCTCGGCTTTGTCGGAGTGGCAGGTGACACAGATCTCTTTCACACTAGCTGAGGTGAGAACGATCTTGTTGTCCTTCATCGGCTGATGGCATGTGTCGCAGGAGCTCTTGCCGCCTTCGAACGGCGCATGCAGAAAGGCCTGCATCAACTTGGGGCGACTCGACTGGTGAGGATCGTGGCACTGCACACAATCGGCAGTGGCAAACGGCTGGTTGTCATGCGCCTTCTGCAGGCTGGCGTCCTTCGCGTCATGACAGTCGAGGCAGAGTTGCGGCGTCGCTTTGGTCAGGTGATAAGCGAATTCGACGTTGTTGGGATCACCGGTTTTGTGAACGGTGTGACAAGTGCTGCAGCCCATATCCAGCGCCGCGTGCCGGCTTCCTTTTTCCGGAACATTCAAGCCAACCGTGTGAC
Source organism: uncultured Acidobacteriaceae bacterium (assembly GCA_964521445.1). GTDB lineage: Bacteria > Acidobacteriota > Terriglobia > Terriglobales > Acidobacteriaceae > Angelobacter. The sequence continues at coordinate 15,759 of CAZFRV010000090.1, read as the reverse complement.
AGCTCAAGCAAAGATTTTCTGTTTTGTTCCCGGAGACCGGCTTCAGCAGTTGCTGTTCGTTCGCGGACTGATGCGGGTCGTGGCACTTAACGCAGTCGCGGACGGCTGGTGGATGCACTCGGCCCTGGGTTTCCGCGGCGTTCTTGTCGGTGTGGCACGTCAAACAGAGCTTGCCGCTGGTGGTCGTGATCAGTTTGACGCGAGTGACGGTCTTGGTAATCCGGACTTCATGGCAACTCGTGCAGCCCATTGTGACGGCCGTGTGGACGTGCGCACCTTTGCCCTTGTCTTCATGACACTCCAGGCACTTGGCTGTATCCGTGTTCGGCTCAAGCGGGACCGGGTGCTGATCCGCACTCAAGCGCGTTCCTGACGCCAGGAGCATGGCAAACAGGATCGAATTGATGAATCTCTTCACTCGCAGCCCTCTGCTTGACCCTCAACGCCCGTCACAGTGCGGTGTGATCTGTCAGAGCGTCGTCAAGACAATCCAGCTTAGGTAACATGGAGGGCCTGGCACTGTGACCGCCATCACGCCCGCTGTGGCCTTTGCCAGGCCGGCATTTTCGACGCTTGTTCCATCCCCGTGAGCGAACCGGGAAATGCATTTCGCCCACCCCGGCGGCCAGCTACGCCTTCGGCACTGTGATTGTGCCGCGGAAGGCAACTAGTTTCGGTTGCAAGGATTGCTATCCGTTCCATCATGCCTGCCGATATGACCTGTTCGACCGAACGCAATCTATCTCGTTCGCCAGAGCCCGATACCGTCGTTGAGTGTGCTGGCTACGAACATGCAGCTACAACACATGTGATCTGACTCACATCTGAACCGGGTTAGGCGTGGCAGAATTCATGGGTAAACCTGACGTGCCCCGGTTCGGAGGGAACATGTACAAAAACATCCTGATAGCAACCGACGGTTCGGAACTTGCCGGCAAAGCTGTCCAGCACGGCCTTGCTTTAGCCAAGGCAATCGCCGCCAAGATCACCGCTGTAAACGTGATGAAGCCGTTTCGTGTATTTACGCTCGAGATGAGCATGGTGGAAGACACTTCGGCCGATTACAAGAAGCGAGTGCAGGAGCAAACAGCTAAGACTCTGAAAGCTGTGGCCGACCAGGCGAAGGCGGCGGGCGTGGCGTGCGACACGGTCCAGGTCGAGAACGAACATCCATACCAGGCGATCATTGACGCCGCCAAGTCGAAAGGGTGCGACCTGATCGTGATGGCTTCGCACGGACGCCGCGGCGTAGCAGCTTTTGTTCTAGGCAGTGAGACCGTCAAGGTGCTTACGCATTCGAAGATCCCGGTGCTCGTGCATCGCTGATCGTCGGCACGCATCAACGATTCTTGAAAGCACCGATAGGCATCACTGAAGAGGGAGGCCCCTATGAAAGTTTCGCTCAAGAGAGTTCGCATCGTTGGGTGCTTGACGCTGACGACGCTGGGAATTGCTTTGGCTGTCGCCAAACCACAAGAAGGTCAGGTGAAACCCCAGCAAGGCAAGCATACAGAGCCCTTGATTGGCTCGCTGAAAGGCAGTGATCTCTTTCGCGCCTATTGTGCTCCTTGTCATGGGGATGACGGTAAAGGCAATGGTCCGGTCGCTCCGGCCCTGAACTCCAAACCCACGGACTTGACGACAATTGCGTTAAGAAACGGCGGGGTCTTTTCGGTAAAGCGCATCAGCGACATCATCGCCGGGGATGAACTTGTACTGGCTCACGGTACTCGTGAAATGCCGATCTGGGGACCGATCTTCCACCAGGTGGAGTGGGACCGTGATCTCGGAAATGTCCGTCTGCAGAATGTAGTGCTGTACCTCGAGTCGATTCAACAAAAGAAGTAGTGATGGCCGTCTCCCGCTACGAGATTGAAAGCGGCCGTGTTCTGACTTGTGTCGCAAGGCGACCCTCAACGAGCGTCTGGCATGTTTCCGATCATCAACGGGTTGTGGCTGGGAGGTGGACCACCATGCAACACCAATTGACCCAGCCGGCATAGGTTGATGGCATCACCCAGGATCCGCGTGGCCTCCTGCGGCGCATGAAAGCCCATGGAGTTCTCAGACATGATGAAGTCAATCATGAATTGACCGCGGCGCTGATAGTCGCGGGCCTGGGCCAACTGGTCTGTCGAGACTTTGTCTTTGTTGGTTTTGATGTCGTTGATGAGGTCCATCAAGGCGTCCAAGGCGGTATTTCTGAGGTTGAAGAAGCGGTCTTGTATGTCTTCAACCCTGGCTTTCAACTCTTCCTCGGGGAAATGATGGCAGGTCTGGCAGGAGCGATTGATCTTCAGCAACGGGCTGTTGACCTGGTGGTCGCTGATTTTCAAGCCGCCCAACCGCGTATAGGGCATGTGGCAATCGGCGCAGGCCACGCCCGAGCGCGCATGCACTCCTTGATTCCACACCTCAAATTCAGGGTGACGGGCTTTGATCATGGGAGCGCCTGTATCCGGGTGTTCCCATTCCTTCACATGAGCTTCGTCCTCGTTGGCAATGATGTTTTCCACGGTTAGCCCCTCGGTCCACGGGAAGGTAAGCTGCTTTTCGGGGCCTTTGAAGTAATAGGTAACGTGACATTGTCCGCAAACGTAGGAACGCATCTCCTGACGTGTCGCCATGGTGTTGACGTCGTAGTTCTGTATACCCCGGCTGGCCATCAGGCTTCTCATGCCCTCGATAAATGCTGGCCGCGTGACCCGCAACTGCATCGTCTTGGGATCATGGCAATCGATGCAGCTCACCGGATGCTTCGCATATTGCCTGGCATCCTTATAGGACATGTGATTGATGAGCTGGAAGCCTTTGAACATATCGCCGTTTCCCACCTGGTTGTAGACGGTAACCATCGAGGCATGGCAATTGAGGCAAGCCCCTGGAGGATTGGCTTGCTGGCGCTCCGTGAACGTCTGGTCCTCAAGCATGTAGGCGTGGCCGCGGCGCTCGCGATAGTCCTTGGAAAACGCATAGCCGGCCCACATGACTTTCAACCGGGGATCCTGTTCCAGCTTGGATCGCGCTACGACTGAGCGCGGGTCTGCCGCTGTTGGCGAATGCGGCATCGCCTCGCTCCCGCCATACTTGGTACGCTCCATGTCCACCGTTTGCCGATACAGGTCATACTGCATGGGGAAGTTTTTTCCCCAAACCGCGGGATCAGCGACGGTGTCGTCCAGCTCCACGACGCGGTAGAAGGGGTTTTTCGCTTCCTGCCTTCGTTCAAAGATGTTGATGAGCAATGCGGTGACTGCAAACGCCGAGATGGCAGCCAGGACAGTCGTCGCGATCAGCAACCGGCGTGAGCCTTGTCTTTCTCCGGGACTAGTGGGATTCATATCTGCTCCAAAGATCTCGCGGTTCCCGAACCAAACCAGCCCCTTCCGCATGGCCAACGGAGAGGTGGCATCGTGTGCAGAGGACTCCTTCGGCTTTGCCGTGGAGCTGGTTTCCGTCGATGGCCTGGGTGATGTTCTGATGACAGCGGCGACACGCGGCTTCCGTCACCTTGCGATCGAATTGGGTGATCTCGATTGTGTCCGGATACTTGCCTGACGTGAAATAAAACGAATGGAAGAAACCGTTGGTGGCCTTGACCGCGTATTTGCCGACGAGGTTGTGGGGCGTGTGACAGTCATTGCAGGTGGCCGCGGAGTGATGGCTGGACTTAACCCAGCCGTCATACTGGGCGCGCATGACGTGGCAGTTTGCGCAGGCAGCGGGTTCATCCTGCAGATAGGAATATCCCTTCGCATACAAGAATGCATAGGCGCCAACGCCAAAGGTCGCGCCGATCAAGAGGGGCAGTGCAATGGTCATCCATTTGAAACGCATCATATTCCGTCTCGCATTCTAACCTATGACTGGCCAGAGGCATCGCAAAAGCAAGTCGGACTGGTGCACTGCGTCGCCGACCAACAACAGGAAACGCACTTCAGCTCATTCGAAGCCTGCGACAGATATGAGTTTGTGGGCAGGACTTACTTTCATTCTCCAAACCAGGATTTGTGACCGTGGTCACATACATGCATGGCCTCCCAATCTAGGCTGATAAGAGAGGAGGTTGCCATGAAAACCGCTCCGCCGCCGAGAATCCTGAGAACGAGCCCGAGAATTCGCTACAAGAACATTCTCTTCGCCACCGACCTGGGCGCTGCTTCGGCACAAGCGCAAGCGTATGCCGCTTTGCTGGCCCGCATGTTCGGTTCTCATCTATATGTGCTGCATGTTGAAGCCGGTGCGGGACTCTCACCCCGCTATCGAAAAGTGGCGCGGCCGCCCGCAGAGACGAGCCAAGCTGGCGATCCCGAAATCAATGAAGTGGAGACGTTTTTCCGCGCTTCGGGATTGCCGTACACGCTATTGCAAGAACGCGGCGAGGTCCCTGGCGCCCTTCAGCGAGTGGTTGAGGAGCGCTCCATCGATCTCATTATCGTGGGAACCCACGGGAGGCATGGTATCCCTTATTTGTTTATGGGCTCCACCGCGGAAGAAGTGACTCGCACGTCGCCGTGTCCGGTGATCACCGTGGGCCCGGCGGCCGAAGCCGGCTTCGAGAATTCGCTCAAGACAATCCTCTTCGCTACGGATTTCAGCGAAGATTCAAAACTGGCGCTGCCGTATGCCACGGCCCTGGCGCAGGAGTTTCACGCCAACCTGGCTCTCTTGCATGTCGCGCCGAAGACCGAACGTCTGGTGCGGGACCGTGACCACGTGGAAAGGTATCTGCAGAACCAGCTCAAGAATCTAGCTCCGCAAAACCAATTCCCATGGTGCACGCTGAGTCACACCGTCCGCTTCGGGGATGCAACGGAAGAGATTCTTGCCGCGGCCAAAGAGCAGAAGGCGGATTTGATTGTCCTCGGTTTGCACAGCTCGGTACGGTTTACGAGCCATCTTCCCGAGCGGCTTTCCTATCAAGTCCTGTGCCGTGCGTCATGCCCGGTCTTTTCCGTTCTTCCCAGCTCACGGGACATTAAATTAGCTCAGCTGCCGGCGACTTTTTTGGCGATGGCGCCGCACATGAACTGATCGGCATGTATAGAAGATTGCCTGCGAACGCCGCGCCAGGTCCTCATTGGTTTTGTTCGAACCCAAGTTCCGAGAGGACCTTGGGTTGTTTTTCATCGATCGCCAGCGGATTGTGACACGCAGTGCAGTCCTGCGTGATGGTCTTGCCTCCGGGGCTGGCGTGTAGCTCGTCGTGACAGCGAAAGCAACCGACGGAATCAGTGTGCCCGATGTTGTTGACGTACGTGCCCCATGTGACTTTCATTTCCGGGAAGACGTTGCGATTGAAGATGGAGAGCAGCTTCTGCCCTGCCTTGCCGATTTCCTCCCGCCGCTGCCCGTAAACTTGAGGATAGGCGTTGCGATAGTACTCCTCGAACGCGGCCGGGATACGGGATGCAGCCTCACCTTCGCTGGAATACGGGCGCTTCAGGATCTCCACAGCCGTCTTCTTGACGAAGGGCAAAGTGGGGGAAATATCCCCTGCAGATAGAGCGTGGTCCACGGCCCGCTCCGGGAGCTCGAAGACGTGGGTGGGACGATTGTGGCAGTCCATGCAGTCCATTTCGCGAACCTTGGCGGGATCGGGCTTGGCCCCTTTCGCGGCAAAAACCGTGGTCTGGCCGCCGGAAGTGTATTCCACCCAGGGTATGGTTTGCCGGCGCTCGTCGGAGGCGAAATAGCGCACACGCACTCCGTCGCCAAGATGCATTCCGTGAATGCCTGCCCGATGCTGGCCGCCGCCGATGTGGACCAGCAAAACGGTGTGCGTGAGCGTGTTGGCTTCATCACTGGCGTACGTCGGGATGTCGCGGAGGCGGTCCTCTCCGAACCGCTGCGGCCAGTGACAGGTTTCGCAGGTCTCGCGGGCCGGACGCAGATTCTGCACCGGCACCGGAATCGGAGCAGGATAGTTGTTCAAGGCAACGGCGAAGAGCTGGCCTACCCCGGAGAGCTTGCTGCGCACAAACCACGACGCACCTGGGCCGATGTGGCAATTCACGCATTCCACGCGGGAATGCGGGGACCCTTGATAGGCCGTGTACTCCGGCTTCATCACCGTGTGGCAGGTGGTGCCGCAAAATGACACGCTGTCCATGTAGGTCACGGCACTGTAGGTAAACTGACTGGTAATAATGACGTTCAGGACGGTAGTGACGGCGATAAACGCGAGAAGTTTCCTCAGCTCACGATTCTGGAAGTCCAGCGGCGGAAAATCGACCGGGTATTGGCCGGCGGCGCGCTGTCGCCGGCGCTTCCAATAAATACCCACAGGAATCAGGATCAACCCGGCAACAAACACCGTCGGCAGCATCAGGTAAACCAGGATTCCGAGATAAGGATGCGCAATGCCGCCGCGGAGAGTGACCGGCAGCAGGAACAGCCAAATGACGGTGGCGGCCGTCACCAGCACGACGCCGATCAGACTGATCCAATTGTTGGACAGGTAAACAACCGGGGAAATCCACTGACGCATCTTCGTCACCATGGGGCAGAATCTTCTCCTGAGGCTTGGAATGCGGGTGCTGGCAAGAAAAATTTCACTGTCATCCGCGGCGAGCCCATCGAGTATACATCAGGCAAAAACCAACAGAATAAAACTGCGCGCAAGCACTCATGCGACTGCGGCCTATCGTCTAGAAATAGGAAGTGAGAGTCAGCCAGAGCAGGACGAAGCCGATCACGATGACCAGGGTGCCGACGATTCGAGCGACAATCTTGAGCTGCGTCGACGGCGGCGCCCCGCGGAACGTCAATCGGCCTTCTTCCAACAGACGCTGGTACTCCTGCGGACGCTTCTCCCGCAATTCCTTTTCCGTTTCCGTCCCGGTAAAGATCACCAGGTCCATGGGAAAGCTGCCGGGACGGAGATGGGCGTTGAAGAAATGAATCGTAAAGATGAACCAGACCGCCAGCAGGGCTTCCTCGCCATGCAGCAGCAAGGCCACGTTCAACCAGGAACCGCGCATAAATCTTGAAAAGAAGGAAGCGAACCACATGGCGTATCCGGACAGGCCGATGATCGCCATGCCCCAGAAGACGGCCCAGTAATCGAATTTCTCCCAGTAAGCAAAGCGATCAAACTTCGGCCGCGGCCCCAACCACAAAAACCATCGCAGGTGGCCGTACACGTCTTTGAAGTCCTTGGGCCATGGCACCAGTGAATCCGGTCCCCAAAAAATTCCCTTTTCCCGCTTGATGAGGCCGCGATAGGCCACATCCCCGACATGGATCAGGAAGCCCGTTGTGAGCAGCACGGCGCAGAACTTATGGAAAAACAGAATGGCAGCGAACCCGCCGACCACCCGCGCGAAGCCTTCAGCCCACGGTGCGTCGCTGAACCGCAGGGGCAAGCCGGTGAGCGCCAGGCCAATGAAAGTAGAGAACACCACGGCATGAAGACAACGCTGCCATAGCGTGAAGCGGACGTGGTAACGAACTCCGGAGTTTTCTTGCACCATGGTTTTTGTCCTTAACTGCGAGCTTCAGCCTCTCCCTCTGTGCCGGCGCCGGGTTTCGTCCGGTCAAAGACCGCTCGAATGAACCACAGAATTGTGTGCAGAGCGAAGAACCCTAGAACGCTCAGGAGGAGCAGGTTCATAAACACCCGGGTGTAATACACGGCGGGAAACCTGTTTCGGTCGCGAGCATCGGCGTGCGGTTGATAGCTCACAACCCTTGTGGCGGCGCTAGCGTGGCAGCGCCCGCAAGTGTTGACGAGATTGGCGGCGGCAACCGGGGATTTGGGGTCGGAAGCCGGGAGTATTTCATGTTCCCGGTGGCAATCCCAGCAGCGCGCTGTCTCCACGTAACCCAAGGCTGAAACCTGCGCGTGAAACGTGTCATGGTAGGTGGCAAGGCGTTCTTTGTGGCAGTTGCCGCAAGTGGCCGTGGTTTTTGTCTGCCAGGAAACCAGGCGCGGATTGGAGATCTGGTGCGCGGTGTGGCAATCGATGCAAACCGGCGCCCGAGTGTCGCCCGCCCTCAGTTTTTGTCCATGAATACCCGCAAAATACTGTGTTTCCGGCCCTTTATGGCACGAGCCGCAGGTAGTGGGAACGTTGTTTCGGTACGTGCGGCTGTCAGGATTGGCGTGGCTCAGGATCTTATGCGTTCCGTGGCAACTGGAACAAGTAGCCGCCACGAGAAGCCCGTCTTTCGTCAGCGCGAAGCCGTGCACCGAGTCCATGTACAGCGAATAGACATCGTGCAAGCCAAATTTCTTCGCCAGCTCGGGCTTGCCATGACACGATCCGCAAGTCCTCGGGATGTTCAGCGGGAAAACTGGCGATTGAAGATCCTTCACCGGGACAATCGCATGCGCATCTCCATGGCAACTCAGACACGGCTGTCCGGTAACCTTGGCATGCACACTCTCCCCGAGGTTCTTGGCCTCGTCACTGTGGCAAGCGCTGCAGTTCACCAGTTGCGGTTGATCCGGGTGGGGGTAGCCCTTGATGGAAGTGTGACAATCGGTGCAGCCGAGAACTCCGTGGACGCTGGCCTTTTGCTTGGCTTCGTCTACATTGTCGCTGTGGCAAGCCAGGCAATCGGCGTTCTTTTGCGCGTGAGCCGCTGCGACCGCGAATCCGAAGCAAATGATGGCGGCCAGAATCCAACGCATGTTCGCTCCATTTTTCCGCCTGACCCCGCGCCGAGCTCGAAGCTGGCGACGATCACACCACTCCCTCTCACCGCGAGGCAGGCGCAATACAGCCACAAGTCTGATGTGAAGTTCCTGCTACTTGAGCGACCGAATGTACTTGATCAGCTCTTTGATCTGGTCGTCGGTGAGCTTGCCGTCGTATTTGGGCATCTTGTTCTTGCCCTCTTTTGTGATTGTGAAAAGCTCCGCGTCTGACTCTTTCGCGACCTCCGGAGAATGGAAGTCCTTGACTCCCAGTTTCTGGCCGACGGCGGTGCCCTTTCCGTCCGCTCCGTGGCAAGCCTGGCACTTGGACTTATACAGCGAGGCCGCGTCATCCTGCGCCACGGCCGGTACTGTCATGGCGGCCATCAAACCCAGGGCCGCCACACCGATAAGCATTTTCATATCTTCCTCCTTGTTGTATTAGAACCCGCTGGGCTACATGGAGTAGCGCAGCGAAAGCGTAAACGCATTCCCCCGGAAATCACGCGGCAGCGTCGGCCCGGGATTGGATTTCTCGTTGTAGTCGTAGTAATTCCAGCCCGTCTTGTATGTCAGGTTCTTGGAAAGCTGAATCGCCAGCGACGCCATGGGCAAATGATAGTTGAAGCTCAGCGGACCCGTGGGCGCGTTGGGATTGAGGATCAGAGTGGTGCCAGTGCTGCTGGTGAGGGTATATCCGACTCCCACATTGACCCGCCGGACGGGCTTCCAGTAAAGCGAGCCCCCCGCGATGTTAGAGAGCTCCGTGTATACAGACAGTCCGGAGAGGAACGGAGCCCCGCAGCTCAGCGACCCTGCCGGCGTGGGCGTGGCTACGAAGCAGATGTTGGTCTGGGAGAAGATGTCATTGTAATCGTAAGACAAATCCAGTCCCCAGTTGCCTTCCGGCGGCGCGATCACGGTGTTGAAAGCGTAGCTGCGGTTGTGCTGCAGATTGCCGACATCAGCCGTATCATTGCGATTTTCGCGGATATTGACGCTCCCGCCAAAGCTCATCCAGTTGTTGGGTTTGTAGCTGATCCTTCCTTTGTAGATCTGCAAGTGCCTCGGGCTGATGCGGGTGAAGGAGTTGTCCGCATAGAACTGCTCGGTGTCAAAGCTGAAACGCAGTTTGTTCGTCGGCCGGGCGGAAAAGCCCAGCAGCGCCGAGTACCCGTTGATTTCCGTAAAATCGGTGATCAACGGAAATACGTTGGGGACCAGCACCGTGCAGACCCCGCCCACCAACGGCAGACCGGCGCAGGCGCCGCGGTTCGGCAATGAGGGAAAGAAGGTTTGCAGCTGATTGTCCTGGATGTTGTCGGTGATGTCCCGGCGCTCATAACGAAACCCTGCGTAGGCCGTGATACGACGAGTGAAGTCGTATTCCAGCTCCGTGGTGTTGATCTTTTCCTTCTGGCTCAGAAACTGGTTCTCCAGATCATTGGCGATGTCCGGGCCCGAACTGGCAGTGTGTTGCGGACAGGTGGCCGCAGTAAAGGGCGGCGGACAAGTGGCCAGGCTGAATACATTCGGAGCGTTGAGCATCGTGGCGGCAAACAAACTGGAGGTGGTCTGGTTCCAGCCGCCGGGAATGCGGAAGTCGTTGTAGCGGAAGTTATCGATCAGCCGCAGCTTCTCCGTAATGCGGAATGTGATTCCAAAATCGCCATTGGCGGTAATGCGCTTGGCCTGGGCCGATCCAAGGGTCGTGAAATCCGCTTGGCGGGTACGCGTAATCAACCCGCTGAATATTTCGCCGAGCGAAGGCGTGTCGGCCTCGGCATCCGTGTAGCTGAACCGCGCCGAAAAATCCACGTGCTTGAAGAAGTTGCTCTGCACGCTGAGCTGTTCGGTGGGATAGGAATTCCGGTTGTTGCCGAAACGGTTGTAGCTCAAGAACCCGTTACAGGCCGGATTGGCGAATCCTGTTCCCAGTACAGGCGTGGCGCAAGGCTGTCCGGCCGCCGTATTGAAGGGAATGCCCAGGCTTACGGGCCCGCCGGTCGACAGCGTAAATGATGGAAAACCAAACACAGCGGCCTGCTGCGAACTGGCCAGTTGGCCGGTCGTGTCTCCCTTAAAGTAGGTGTAGAACTGGTCGAAATTGATGCTGGTGCGGGGAATGAAGCGGAAGGAAACGCCGAAGGTGTAAGTGTCAGACGTGTTCAGCGTCGGCTGGAACACCAGACCTTCCGTTCCCTGGTGCGTGCTGGAGTACGTGTCGCCTTCATTTACCACCCGGGACCAGCCTAACTTGAACCGGACGCGCGAAACCGGAAATAGTTCCAGGTTCACATCGCTCATGCGTCGCGTCAAAAGGAATTCGTGCGGCGAATTAATGACGGGAACATTAGGACTTGATGTTGCCGGGTTCAACGGGTTGGCCAAGAGATCATAATCAAAAATATTCTGGTCGCGGCGGAAGTTGGCGGAGAAAGTGTAAGTGGAGCCCTTGGCGATGCGCAGACGGCTGAAGTCGTCCGGATCCCCTCCGTAGCCAAAGCTGCTGAAGCTCAGATCGTCAAAGAGCGGCCCCGTATGGGTGGGTGAGTGCATGTCCAGGGTGTACTCCAGAAGTCTGGGGCCGGTGCCGAGGTTCACGAACGTATCCCAGGTCCCCTGGTTGCCGGTGAAATTCGAGATGCGGCCCCCGAACTCGGCGGATTGCTTCGTGACATAACCGCTCTGGATCTGTCCCTCGTTATCATCCGTGGTCGCCGTGGTGGGAAGATCGGCGGACTTCCGCGCCGCGTCCACGCTCACGCCCGTCGATACGGGCGCCGCGAACGTTGGCTTTGTTTCACCGGCGGCGGGCTTTTTTGCATCGTCCGTCTGGGCCCACAGGCCGGCCGACAAGAGGCCGGTCGCGACCAGCAGAAAAGCAGGAACTCTGATTTTTCGTATGCCTACCTTGTTTGTGCTGTCCATACGTTCCTCACCCTCGCTACTGCCTGAAGAAGAAGTGGTCTGTGTTGGACCCGTGAATCGCTATATGACAGGTGGTGCAGGACTGATACTTCTGCGCCTGGTTGTGGAATGACGGTATAGCCGGCGCCGCCGAATCCACGGTGAAGGTATGGCATTCCAGGCAGAGCAGGTTGACCTGGCTGCGCCTCAACAGGCGCGGGTTCGAAGAGCCGTGCGGAGAATGGCAGGCGACGCAACCCTCGGTCTTGACCGGAGCGTGCTCAAAGGCGAACGGTCCAGCCTTGTCCGTGTGGCAGGTAAAGCAGACCGCGTCCTGGGCGGCGGTAGACCGCAACTGATGCGTGATAAAGCCGCCATGCGGGTTGTGGCAATTGCTGCAGGAGACCAATCCTTCGTTCACACGGTGGTGGAATGGTTTGGAAAAATCGGGCTTGACCTCCAAGTGGCAGGAATAGCAGAGCTGGGGCTGCGCCGCCTTGAGCAACTGCGCCTGCACGCGAGGCGCGTGGATGGAGTGGCAATCAATGCAGCCTACGTTGTTCTTGACGTGCTCGGAACGCAGGAAGTTCGCGTGTTCCTGGCCGAATTCGTGGCAAGTCAGGCAACGCTTGGACGATTCTTCGCGGGACAGGCCGGGGAAACGAATGATCTTGTCCGGATCGGCGGACTCGGCGTGGGCTTTTCCCGGGCCATGACAAGCCTCACAGCCCTGGTATTCCGGACCTTGATGCTTCGCCAGCGTGGTCTTCCAGTGCGGACCTTTTTCGTAGCCGGCGGCCACCTGCTCGTGGCAGGTCTTGCACGTTTCCGCGCCCACGTATTGCGACGGATCCACCGGAGGTTCTGCTTCTTTATTAAAGGAGGCGCCATTCTTCTTCTTGTCGCCGCTTGGGGACTGGGACTGACTCGTACCGCTCCCCTTCTGGCCTTGCCCATAGAGGGCGATCGCCAAAGAAGTCATCGCTAACACCACAACCGCCATCCATAACCGCGTTTTCGTCTTTTTCATTGGCAAGACCTCGCGTCGGGGCCCGGTTCTACAGCGAAAAAAACTAAAGCCGGATTATTCCAACATCCGTCACGCCCGGTCTGTGACGCGCGTCACAATCGGGAATCTCTGTTATGAAAATCGTTGTTTACTCATTGGCCAGCCTTTCCAGCTCTTCCACATCCTTCACAATCAGCGTTTTACCACGGACCTCCAGCACTTCCTTGCGCTTCAAGTGGTTCAGCGCCCGGGTGATCGTCTCCCGAGTGCTGCCAACCATTTGCGCGATTTCTTCGTGGGTGAAAGATGTACTGAGGACTCTTTCTTGAAGCTCGCCATTTCTCCGGTCATTAAGCCATTTGAACAGCAGACGCGCCAACTTCTCGCCGCCAGAGACAGAGAAACCCATGTGGCGGATCTGCTCCCGCGCGGATTGGCAATTGACATTGAGTTGAAGCGCCGCTTTCACAGCGGCTTCACCGTGGCTTGCAAGATAGCCGAGCAGTTCTTGCTTGTCAACAAACTTAACCTGGCATGAATCCATCAACTCAGCCGTTTCCTCATGCGGCCGGTTTCCCAACACCGATTCCAGTCCGAGCATTTCACCTGGTTCAGCCATCTTGACGATGACAACGCTGCCGCGGCTCGACGAGATCGAAATCTTGGCCCTCCCGTTACACAAGATGAACACGCCGTTGGGGATCTGCCCTTCTCGGTACAGCACGGCGCCGGCATGGTGCATTCCAAGCAAGGCAATCTGCTGCAAATGACCCAACCCTTCCGGAGAAAGGCCGCAGAACCGTTTCTTTTGTCTCCATTGGCAAGTGAGGCAGTTTTCTTGAATCGCAAACCCGTTCGTTTTCCGCATATTGATCAACCTCCTCACACCACAAAGTATGGTTCGGAGAGATCACATGCGGATGTGACGTAGGACACACGGGCTCGCCAGGGCGCAACCCTGGCGAGAAATGTGCTCAATAGGATGTGAGGGGACGGAAGCTGTTGTTCACCCCGCCTTCGCATGATTCTTGCTGTGGGGATGAACCATGGATGAGGCATGCAACATGGGCATGCCACCGTCGAGGAACGAGTCGATCTTTTCTTTGCCGGCGCAGTTGCCGCACAGCCAAAAGTACTCCACTCTGGAATGTCGCGCCGAATAACCCGGGCGCTCGATCTTGAACAGCTTGCCATGGCGCAGGTATAAGAATGGTGCGCCACATTCCGGATTAGCACATTGTGAAACCATCGTCTACTCCTACTGGTCTAACGGCGCTCGCGCTTTCCGCTCCGGCGAGAACAACTTCAGGCGCCGCTCTTCAAGCCTCATCATCGGCTGGCTCCGTGATGGGTAAGCACCGGGCATTCCGCTTCGGCCAAAATGCGATAGGCGACCGTCTGGCGGAAATGCTTGGCGATATCCGTGGAACAGCGAACTCCCAGGCCGATCAAATCGGCGTTGCCGCGTCTCGCGTGGGCCAGGATGGTCTCGGCGGCAGCGCCGGAGTCGATCACAAAATCCACGCGGCAGCGGGGGCTGATCTGGTGGCAAAGCGCCTTTTCCATCTGCTTGCGCAGGGGCTCGGCGAGTTTCCTGGCCTCAGGGTTTTGCGCCGTTTCCCGAGGCAGGACATGGAGAACCGTCAAATGGGATTGGTATTCGTGCGCCAGCGAAGCCAGATACGGGAACACGGCCAGGGATTCCTCTGAGAAGTCGGTGGGAAAGAGAATGTTTTCGATTCTCTGGATCTTTTCGAATCTCTTGGCCAGCCGCGGGCCGACGGTCAGCACCGGACAGCTTAAGCCCCGGACCAACTCCTCTGCCACCGAACCGAGCACGCGATGCCTGAATCCAGTAACGCCATGAGTGCCGGCGACGACCAAGCCGATTTTCTGGTCCCGCACCACTCGCTCCAGTTGCTCGACCGGCGTTCCACGCCGCACAATCACCTCTCCGGAAGTACCGGCGAGAGCCTGGGTCTGCAGGATTTTCTCAAGTTCTGCCTGGACTTCCTTTTGCTGCCGGCGATCCATCACCGAAACCACTTCCGGCGACACCATGGGATAGATGGGAGGCGACCAGACGTGAGCCGCATAAATCCGCGCCCCGTAATGCCTGGCAAGGGCGCCAACTACCGGCAAAGCCACTCGCGATGCATCACTAAAATCCGTGGTGTACAGAATCCGTTTGATCTCGATTGCGGGAAGAATGGGAACTACTGCTGCGTTCACAGGGCACCTCATTTCTCTTCGGCCAGAGAACTCGTGACCTCAGCCACAGATTTCACCGGGCCGCTTCCTGGTCTCGCACCGTTAGAACCGGGCACTTGGCCCCGGAAATGACTCGAGCCGCATTGTCCCAAGGCAGATGGGATGCAGTCCGGGTGTCTCGCGGGGGATGGGCCCCGAGAACGATCAGACTTGCTTGCAGTGCCTCAGCAATCTCTAGAATCCTAGCCGCCGGCTCACCGTATTCAACCAGGAAAACCGGCTTGCGAACCAAGCCCAGGATTCTTGGGACAACGCCAACGATCTGGTCCCGTACTTGACGCCACGGCATTCCCGCTCCGGCCGGCTCGTGCTTCCCGGCAACGTGGAGCACATTCAGTTCGGCGCCAAATTGTTCAGAGAGTGAGTAGGCGTACGCGGGCGCCGCGGAATGCGGATTGAAGTCCGTGGCCAGAAGGACCGCATTCATTTCCAGGCGTCCAGGGCCGGGGTTCGCAACATCGGGACCAACTGTCAGCACCGGACAGCGCACGTTCCGGAATACTTCCTCGGCTATCGATCCGAACAGCAGCTTCTGCAGGCCTTGGCGTCCATGCGTTCCCAGGATCAGAAGATCGATTTCGTTCCGAGCGACCACGTCGGAAATCACTTCCCACATCTTGTTTCCGTGGACTGGCACCTCGCTCGGCAGACCCGAGAGCAGGGATTTCATCGCTTCGGAGTCGCTCTGAGGGATGGGGTGCATTTCATTGAACGTGACCGAGAAGGCCTCGGGGTTCAACAACTCATAGTTGTCCGGACCGCCCACGTGCAGCGTGTAGATGTGTGTTCCGCGCTCACGACCCATGATCTTCGCATACTGTAAGGCCATCTCCGAAGAAGGGGACAGATCGGTTGCCAGAAGGATGTTTTTGAACGAAACCGAAGCTGCTTGTTCGATGGTTTTCATATACGCACTCCCTATCTC
>CAZFRV010000089.1:0-22477 GCA_964521445.1 uncultured Acidobacteriaceae bacterium | reverse complement strand
GAGCCTGCGCGAATACCAGCAGGGCGACGAATTCCGCAGCATCTGTTGGACGGCCACCGCCCGCCGCGGCAAACACGTAACCAAACTCTTTCAGGTCGAGCGCAGCCAGGCCGTCTGGCTGATCATGGATGCCGGCCGGCTGCTGCGCGCACGCGTCGGCGAGTTGACCAAGCTCGACTTGTCCGTGAACGCCGCGCTCTCCCTGGCGCAGATTGCGCTGTACTCCGGCGATCGCGTGGGCATGCTGGTGTACGGCCGCAACATCCAGCAGCGCATCGGACTCGGCCGCGGACTTCCTCATTTGCGCGCGATCCTGGAAGGACTGGCTTCCGCCCGCGAAGAAGGCGCTGAAGCCGATCACCTGCGCGCCGCATCCGCGCTGCTGCAAGTTCAGAAGCAGCGCGCACTCATCATCTGGATCACCGACTTGGCCGATACCTCCATGACCCCGGAGGTAATTGAGAGTGCCTCGCAAATCCTGTCGAAACATCTCTTGTTGTTTACGGTGGTGGCCCAGACGGACCTGCTGGCGCTGGCGTCAAAGTATCCGGAGAACGCCGAAGAAATGTTCGAGGTGGCCGCGGCCCAGGAGCTGACGCACCGTCGCGAAGCCCTCATCAGCCGCATCCGTACTCGCGGCGCGCTGGCCCTGGAGATTTCGCCGAGCAAGCTGACCACGACGCTAGTGAATCAGTATCTGGAAGTGAAGGAGCGGAACTTGATTTAGGAATCAAGCCCCGCTCCCATCATCATCACAAAGCGGCTGATTACTGTCCGGTTTTGGCCGCCACGTCGTTGTTGGTTGTGGCGGGATTGAATCGCACCAGGTTCGGGAACATCGGCGTGACTTCAAACGACATCTTGTCGCGCGCCGAAACCAACGGCACCGGCTTGCCCTTCTGCATCTCTACGTGATCGTCCCAAGGATCGAGCTTGATGCGGCTGCCCAGCGGCAGCGCAGGAAGCTGGGCTATGTTCCGGACTTCCAACTGCGGCGCTGCATCCTCGGCGGTTACGTGGATCAGGTTGCTGCGGGTGAAGCGATTGCCGAAGTGCGGGCTGATCAGCCAGCTCACGTCATGTTTGCGGCTGTCCAGGGCGCGCAGGAAAAGGCCGGCGGTGTTCAGCTTGTCTTTGTAAGGAGACTTTTGCAGAAGCTCCAGGCCTTTCATGTCGGCGTCATGTTCATCCACGTCGGTTTGCGTGAGGCCGATCTGTTTGAACACGCGCTCATCGGGAAAGATCATGCGGTCGCTGAAGCTGTACCGCGTATCCACGCGATGTCCCAGGGCGATGTGGCCGAGTTCCTGGGCCAGGACCATGGCCAGCGTGGCCTCATCCGGCATCACGTCGAGCAGGCCGCGGCTGAGCACGATGGTATGACCCACGGTGAACGATTCCAGTGGCGTCGTCAGCAACACCCGGCACCGAACTTCGGGATCGATGTTCAGGTTGTTGGTGATCTCCAGGTTGTTCACCACAGTCTGCAGGACTTTCGAGACCTCGCCATCCGGCGCCATCACGCCGGCGCGCTCCATGCGATCCAGGACGTTGTCTTCGGCCTCCCGCTCCCACATATGCTGGCTCTGCACCGGATTGATCTCATTCGAGCTGCGGCCGCTTTCGTCGGTGGCGTCCAGCGAATCCACCTGAATGGTTGTGAAATCTGACTGCTGGCCGGAATGTTTCAGGTCGTAGGCCCACAGGCGCGTCTGCCCTTTCATAGTCACGTTCTCGAAGGCCGAGAAGGGCGCGTTCGATTCTTCAGTGTAAACGTACGCGGGCAGCCAGCTTCCTGCCTGCATGTTGACGCGCCAGCTATCGAAGTGAAGATAGAAACTGGTCTCGGAATTGGGCCCGTAGGTGCCGTTGAAGCGCACGATGTTGTAATCCTGGTCTTCTACCCAGATGCGTCCCACAAAATACGGGGGCTCCATCTTTTTTGAGACAGGCGCCACGTCAAACACCAGGGTGCGCACCTCGCCCAGGAACTGGCGGCGCAGGAACTTGAGTTGGTAGTGGGTCGCGTCAAAGCGGTCATCCAGGAAGATCATCTGCATGAAGCCGACGTTGTGATAAGTCATCCGGAAGAAGCTGTTCAGCCGGTCCAGAACCTGATACATGAACGCTTCACGGTTGTGGTCCTTGAAAGCGATATCTTTCACGCCCAGCGGGCCAAGCGCCAGGCGGCCCAGGAAATAGCGGTCGCTGCCGGGGACCGACACTACGTCCGGGTCGGGCTTCAGATTCTGCACGTAGGTTTCCACCAGCGGATGGTAGTGATGCATGTTCTCCACCAGCTTGGCTTCCTGGGCAAAGATGCGATCGGCAATCACGCTGACCGGCGTGCCGGCGTCCTTGTTCGGCGTTGCCGGGACATCTTTTTTGCGCGCCGAGGCAGGAACATCTTTGCTGGCCACCGCGGTGGTGCCGTTCTCCGTCGGCTGTGCGGACGTATTGTTCACCGAGGCCGGAGCATCCTTGGACACCGAGCTCGCGGGCGACGCCGCATCGTTGCCGGTGGAGGTTGCAGCATCTTTGGCGGGCTGGGCAGCGTTCGGCTGCGCGGAAGCAGGTGCATCTTTACCGGTCGGCGGGACGCTATCTTTATTTGCTGTGGCCGCGGCAGTGTCAGTGGAAGCCGTGTTGGGGCGGTCGATCAACTGCTGGGCAGCAGCCGACAGGCATGATATCAGCGCAAAAATAAAAAATTGGCGAACCAAACGCATGGGGGTCATTTCCTCCGGCTCCTTCTGTTACTCGGCCAGTTCAAAAACTATATGCACCAACGCTGCGGAATCATAAGGTGAGCCATCGCGCTGTGCGGGACGAAAGCGGATTTGTTGGGCGGCGCGTAAGGCCGATTCATCCAGTCCGTGGCCTAATCCTTTGACCACGCGCTGGACCTGCAGTTGACCTGTAGCGGAAAACATCACTTGCACCAGGACCTCGCCTTCCACGTGAAGTTGGCGCGCTTCATCCGTGTAAGCGGGGCGTGGCTTGTAAAGAATCTCCACCGGGTGGACGCTGGCTCTTTCTTCGGTGTGGGCCTTGGGTCCTGCCACGGGCGCCGACACCTGTGTAAAACCGCCTTGGGCGACGGTACCCTGCCGCGTGCGATTTCCGGTTCCACCGGCGGCCACGTCGCCAAAGCCGGCGCTGGCCACCGTCCCGGAGGCGCCGCGCGAGCCACCGGTTCCATTCCCGTTACCCGCTCCAGCAGGCATATTGAATGCGCCTACGGCCGGCATGGTCGCCGGACCTTTTTTATCAGAGACGCCGCGAATGCCGTTGGGATCGCCAAAGCCGCCGGTCTGTACCAGTTGCGGCGCTTTCTTCAGGGTTGCCGGCTGCGAGCTTCCTGAGAATTCTGAAGCAACGATCTCTTTCTTGGTCTCGACCGGCTTGACCATGTCCGGCCTGACGAAAGTGTTGGTTACAACTTTCTGTTCGAGCTTGGGCTTGACTGCAACCGGCGCTTTCACCAAGTCCAGCTTGGGCTGCATTTCAACTTTGGGCGGCTCGACTTTGATTTCGGGCGGCGCCACAAGTTTCGGCGGAGTCATCGCTGCCAACACTCGTGGCGGCGGCGCAACAATCTTCGGTGGAGGCGGTTTGAGCACCGGCGCCGGTGGTTGCTGCTCCGGTAGCGGCTCGTAGAGCAGCGTCACTTTCGTTTCTCGCGGCGCAAACTGTGGAGCCGGTATCAGAGGCACCACTTTCCACAAGAAGAGAAGCCCCGCAATGTGCAGGATCACGCTAACAACGTGCCTGTCCTTGCGGGCGGGAGACAGCTCGTAACTGAAACGCGGCACTGCCACTTTCTTCTCCTTACCGAGATGGCGCTGATTGTAAGACTCTGACTGAGGGGAGGACGTTGCCAGCCTGAGTTGCTGGCCAAGAATCGCACAAAATCCCCGCAGTGTCGCCATGCCTTAAGGGCAGTCTAAAGTAATTGCACCGATGGCCAGTAGAACCTTAGGCAGAAGTACATGTACCATGCCCTTTGGATCGTGTTTTGCGGTCCTTTAACCTGAAAACATGCCGTTTGTTTAAGCTGTGTTAAACCCGAGACCTCACCGCGGATTTGCGCGGAAAAACGCGGATAGGGCATCCGGGAATCATGTCTCTTGATTCTACCGATCACCCATTTTCCGAGTCTGCTAATGGCGATGTGCGACTGAGAATCATGCCGTCAGTGTTAATCAAGCGGTGAGGTTTACTCTGAACCCTGTTTTGATCCGCGCACCATCCGCGCAAATCCGCGGTAAGGGGTTGATTCTTTCACCGGATGTGAAAAATCGAAACTGCCAATTTGCCATTGACCAATTCCGCTTTGCGCCATGAGCTGCGGTCGTTGAGGGAGACCCAGCGGCGCTCTTCGGTGCGGTAATGCCAGTCCTTGTCATTCTGATACAAGACCTGCAGACCTGTGCCTTCCAGGATGTTCAGGATGCTGTTGTCGTGCGAGCTGCGCTCATCGAAGTCGGTAGACGCGCGCTGGCCCATCTCGGAATAAATCTCGTTGAGTTCCAGCAGCAGCCGGTTGATCTCTTCATCCAGCGGCTGCGCGTTCAGGCCGATGCGCTGCGCCTCCTTGAGCATGATGGGATAGCTGTGCGCCGGATATCCGGAGTTGAGCGTGTCACTGATCTGCTCGGCCTTGGCGGTGTCCTTCAGGTGGTAGGAAAGAATCTCAATGCACAGCTTGGTGGAGAGAGCGCTGGAACGGTCGGCGGCGCCGATCACCAGCGGATGCACGTGCGTAAACAGCGCCTCGTATGGATTGGACGCTTCCTTGTCCGATTCCTTCTGCCACAGCCGCACCACGCGCTGCAACTCATCCTGGCTGACGCTCACGCGATTGTTGTCGCGATCGATGGGCGAGAGATCGTGGGTGAGAGAGGTATCCACCGCCGAGAGATGCGCCAGCGGTCCCATCAGGATCTTGTCCGCGCCCAGGGCCAGCATGGTCGCCGCCGAAGAGCACTCCAACGGCGCAATGGCCGTGAGCTGTCCGGCGTACTGACGCAGCAGGTTCACCATGCGCAGCGACGCCTGGCCGTATCCGCCGTCGGATTTGATGAACACCGACAGACGCTCCACCTTGCCCATGCTGCGCAGGATGCCGTATAGGCCAATCACGTCATTGCTGCAGATCGATCCGCTGGGCGAATTCCAATAGGTGATCAGCCGCTCGCCCAGCTTCTCTTCAATCTCGCCGATGACCTTCTGCGTGCGTTCGTAGAGTATCGGCGGGTGCTTGATCTCGGGCCGTTCCTGTTTTTGCGGTGGCGGCGGCGCCTGGGGTCGTCGTTTGAACATCGGTGGGCAAAGTGTACTACACCGGATCACTGGAGGGTGGAGCAGGCCTTCAGGCCTGCGGTCAGCTGCTGTAGAATACCGGCTTCAGCCGCTGAGGTGCTGCTTGACCATCCCTCACAGCGGTGCGACAACTGAGGCTACTTACTTCATTACCGCCAATGTTCTTCAAAGAAAGAGCCTGTTTCAAGTTGAGAAGATTGCCCGGCTCTTCATCGAGATTTTGTTGAACTACAGAGCACAGAACAAGTACCTGTTGCATGAATTCGTTGTTATGCCCGACCATTTTCACCTGATCATTACCCCTGCTGGAATCACACTGGAAAGAGCAATTCAATTCGTTAAGGGCGGCTTCTCTTTCCAACTCAACAAGGGTTTGAAGGTGAAGCGAGAGGTTTGGCAGACGAGTTTTGTGGACCGGCGAGTGAGAGACTCACTCGAGTATGAGAGATTCAAAGATTACATCTGGCAGAATCCTGTAAGGCGTCGCTTGGCCTCGACACGGGAAGAATATCCATAACAGCTCAGCAAATCCGGTCTTCAAACTGGATCCGGTACCTCGGCGGCTGAAGCCGATTTCTTCAACAGCCTCACCGCAGGCCTGAAGGCCTGCTCCACCCCGTGGCATTTGGGGACAGGCGAGAGGCCCGAAGCGCAGCGCCACCGCATTGTCGAGCCAGTCGGCCCAGTTCGTTTCATTTCGGCACTGGCGCGCTACATTCTCCAGCTGTCATTTCCATTTTGAATCAGCAATACCCTATGTCATAAAGCGCTACGCTATGCGTTTTCCTGGCTCCAAAGTAAGCCGCAATTCCGGAGAAGTTTTGCGATAGGGGACTGAGTACAAGTGTGGCCGGTGCTCATTGAGCCTACCAACAGAAAGAGGAGGCACTATGCAACGCTACCTGCGCGCGGCCCTGGCAGTGCTTTTGTTCGCTGCCGTGACTGTTGTTTCCGCAAACGCTCAAACCATCCCAGCAGAGGATGACACGTGGGTCACCGGAAACGGGACCCAGGTCGATCTTGCACATTTTGGCAACATCAATATTGGCCAGCTTCTCGGTTCGCTGCCGGTCAACTCCGTGGTCAGTTTCAATGGAGTTCCCCTGAACTCATCCATTGGCCAGGCGGATACGCTGGTGTCCCGCGGGAGCGGGACGGTGACCAGCCAGTTCACCACCACACTCTCACTCAAGGGACTCAATCTTGCTTCCAGCCCCGATCTTACCCTGCAGGATGGCCGGGTCTATCATGTAACCTCCACGCTGGCGAACCAGAGCGGCACCGGCAGCATGACCTTCACCACGACCACGTCCGAAGGCGGGACCTTTTCTTCCAGCTTCACGGTCACGCCCATCCTCACCCTTACCAATGTCAATAATCCAAACGATACTCACAGCATCGATTGCTCCAGCCCGACCTACAACTGTTCGTTCCCCATCACCGGCAGCGGGAACTGGGTGCTGACTTCGAGTACTGGTTTTGACCCGCAAAGCCAGGGCATCCCCATTGTTCCCTCCGGCGTGCAAGTCGGCGGCTATACCACGGTGGGCCGGCCGCGCTATGGCGGCATCCAGGTGGGTTGCGGAGGAACCAAGTCCACAGGTTACGGCTGCGGCCAGAATAACGAGTTGCATGGACCAGGATCAGCCGGACAGGCGATCCACGGTACCAAGCCGCCCAACGATTGCGGTTCCCAACCGCCGCCGCTGCCCTCGCCGACACCCGTACCTTCGCCATCTCCAGGGGGCGGGGGATGCGCTTCCACCACGCCCGGAGGTGGTGGGTGCACCATGACAGCAGCAGCAACCGCCCTGATCCAACAAAAAGCGGCGATCTGCTCGGCCCAGTAGGACCCAGCGCAAGACAAACAGGCGACGTCCCCTGAAGGGGACGTCGCCTCTGTTCTGGGGAACGCATGCGGTGTCCCACCCTTTGTGCGACGGAAGAAACGCATCGGTCAGTGAGGGTGGAGTTTAGAAGGGCATCAGCCCTAATGCCTCCTCAACAGACCGCAGGCCTGAAGGCCTCCTCCACCCGTTGCCATTCATTCACGCAAGGGTTGTCGTAACCAGTTCCGTATCCAAATACTCGGTGACTTCTTTGAGTTTTCCGCCCGAGAGACGAAATACGAAGCAATACCTGTTGTTATATGGTTGCCCGCGATCGTAGTGTTGCTGCCGTGGGCTTCAACCACCACATAATCGCCGTCGGCGATGAAGCGATCGCCTATCGTGCGGACGTGGCCGTCAATCCTGGACCGCAGAGTAGCGAACAACTCACCCAGGACCGCTTGCTTGCCCGCGTACGTTTTCGACCACTTCGTATGGACGTCTCTGTTGCATTCGTGTTTTTTGGCTGGACGTCATTTGGTAATAGACAGCGCAGGGAGCGCCATGGTTCCCGGCGCTCCCTGCTTCAGGCACTCGTGGTCGCTCTACTCGGACCTCATTGCAACCATGGGATCGATTTTGGTGGCGCGCCGCGCCGGCAGATAAGTCGCGCACATGGCCACGGTCGCGAGAAGCAAACCCACAGCGGTGAAGGTTAGCGCATCGGTAGGGCTCACGTGATAAAGCATGGAGCTCAACACCCGCGTGAACGCCAGCGCGCCGGCCACGCCGATGACCACACCTGTCAATGTGAGCACCAAACCGCGCCCTAGAATCATGCGCAGAATATGAAGTCGCATCGCGCCGAGCGCCAAGCGGACGCCGATTTCCTGTGTTCGGCAGATGACGGAGTAAGAAATAACGCCATAGATGCCAACAGCAGCCAGCACCACGGCGATCAGGGCAAAAGTGCCCAGGAGCAGCATGTTAAAACGGCGCGCTGCAATCGACTCGGCATAGATGGCGTCCATGGGCTGCATTTTGGGCAACGGAAGGTTGCTGTCGAGCGCGCGAATTCTCTCCAGCAGCGCATGCGTTACATCTTGATCGCTCCCTGTGGTCAGCACGACCAGGTACATGTGCGCCAGCGGATTGTAGCGCAAGGCGTTTTGGTGATAACACGCATAGATCTCGGCCGCAGGCATGTTGGCGAGAGCGGCGCTCCGCACGTCGCCGACTACGCCCACCACGTTGATCCACGGGCTAATCGCATCCGGCGGACCGAACTTGATGCGCTGCCCGATCGGATTCTCACCGGCAAAATAAGCATGGGCAAAGCTTTGATTGACTATGATCGCCAGCGGAGTGCTGGGATCGGCATTAGAGCAGGAGCGCCCGTCCATGAGCGGAATACCCATGGCGCGGAAATAATCGGGCGTCACCAGCCGTTCCTGGGGTGTGGGATAGGATTTTTCGCCGTTGAATTGCGGATGATCCGCGATGCTGATGCGATCGGAATCGCTATTCTGCGTGAGAGGCAGGTCATCAATGGCC
The DNA here is from genome assembly GCA_964521445.1 of uncultured Acidobacteriaceae bacterium. GTDB lineage: Bacteria > Acidobacteriota > Terriglobia > Terriglobales > Acidobacteriaceae > Angelobacter. The sequence goes on along the minus strand of CAZFRV010000089.1, from coordinate 13,769 downwards.
CCCACCGCCTTGACGCCGGGCAAGGCCCGCGCTTGCTCCATCACTTGGCTGTAAAACGCCGCTTGCCGGGTGGAGTCGGAATAGGAATAGCGCGGCAGGGCGAAAGACACAACCATAACGTTTTTTGTGGAGAAGCCTGGATCCACCTGGAGCAGGCTGACAAAGCTACGCAGCAATAAACCGGCGCCGGCAAGAAGCACCATGGAAAGAGCAATCTCTCCCACGGTCAAGAAGTTGCGCACGCGCCCACCGCCCTCGCCAGCCGATGTTCTTCCTGAGAGTTTGAGAGCTCCATGCCATCGGCCTCCGGCACATTGCAGGGCCGGCGGCAGACCGAACAATATTCCGGTGAGCAGCGAAAGCGCCAGCGAATAGGCCAGCACGGGAAGATCAAACGTAATCGCCGTTTGTGAAGACAGGCCCGACGACCGTAAGCCCAGCAGCAACTTACTTCCCGACGCTGACAGCAAGCAGCCCAGCGCGCCGCCGATCAGAGCCAGCAGCAGGCTCTCGGTGAGCAGTTGCCGCATAATGCGGGCCGGCGTCGCGCCCAGTGCGGTGCGAACGGCAATCTCTTTGTGCCGTCCGGAAGCGTGGGTCGACTGTAGGTTGGCTACGTTGCCACAGGCAATCAGCAGGACGAGTCCCACGGCACCGAAGAGAACCAGTAGAACCGGCCGGATGTCGCCCGTAAGCTCCTGTTGCACCGGCACGAGCTTCGCGCCAAAACCGGCGGCATCGGGATATTGAGACGCGAGACGAGCCATGATGATCGACGCGTCTTCTTCGGCCTGGCGCAGCGTGACCCCGGGCTTGACGCGGGCAATCACTTGGAGATGGTTGGAACCGCGAGGGGCGGCGTGGGAGAGCACCTTCGGCACCCACAGGTCGCGAGGTCCGTAATGACCGGGCATGACCAAATCAGAACCGGGCGGAAGAACACCGACAACTGTATAGGGAACCGTATCGAGATGGATGGTCGTGCCAACCACCTTGGCGTCGGAACCAAAACGCTGTTTCCAGAGACTGTCGCTCAACAATACAACATGGTCCTGGCCTTGCTGTTCATCGGCCGCGACAAACGTTCGTCCCAGGACCGGCTGGATGCCCAGCGTAGGGAAGAACCCTGCGGTCGCCGAGCCTCCTTTGATGTACTGCGGGCTTTCAACGCCGGTGAGCGTAAAGCCTGCGCCGCCAAAAGCCGCCATGTGCTCGAAGACACGGTTCTGTTCCTGGAGATCCAAGAAATTAGGGTCGGAGAAGCCGATTTTGCCATGCCAGCACTCGGTACAGCCTCCCGGAGTGGTGGTTGAGAGAAAAACCAACCGGTTCGAATCCCGGAAAGGCAGGGGACGAAGCAGGGTCGCACTGATGACGCTAAAAATGGCGGTATTGGCGCCGATGCCTAGGGCCATGGTCAGCAGGGCGATCGCGGCAAACCCGGGGTTGTGCCACAGGGTGCGGAAGCCATATCGAAGGTCCTGCAAGAAGTCTTCCAGCCAGCGGATGCCGCGGGCCTCGCGGCATTCCTCCTCCACCTGGGTCTGACCGCCAAGAGCGAGGCGGGCTTGCCGGCGGGCTTCGTCCGGCGTGTAGCCTTGGGCGATCAACTCATTCGCGTGCTGCTCCAGATGGAAGCCAAGTTCCTTGCCGAGCTGCTCGTCCATTTCCTTTTGCCGCCAGAAGCGCTGCCACCAGTTCATTGTGCGCCTCGTCATTGCGCGCCTCCATTCGACATTGCCAGAATGAGCCTGACGGCTTCGGTCAGCCGCTGCCATCCCGCGGCCTCCGCCTCGAGCTGTTTCCGGCCTTTCGGTGTCAGGCGGTAGAATTTTGCCTCGCGCCCAGTCTCGGTTTCCTGCCAGTCGCCAGCCAGGAGTCGGCGATTCTCAAGCCGGTGCAAAGCTGGGTAGAGCGACCCTTGCGGAACCTGCACCACATCGCGTGAAACCTGTTGCAGGCGTTGCGCGATCGCGTATCCGTGGACCGGGCCAAGCGCTACGACTTTCAAGATCAGCAGGTCCAGCGTGCCTTGGGGAAGATCGGACTTCGGCGCGACCATAGCGGTTTATACCTCGTACTTCTACATATTAACGTTCACACCGGTAGAAGCACAAGGTATGCAATCGGCGCGGGCTTTGAACCGGCCCACGGAAGAGTCGCCATCCGCCGTTGAGTCTCTAGGATCGCGACTTCATTCAGTTCCAGGACTTTGCTCTGCCGTCCAGACAGAGCCGACATCCCGTTTGACGATGCCGTTTGACGCTGCTAAAGGGTGATAATGGTTAACGAAATGGGCACCGCTCCACAGTCCGGCGGAGTACTCAGCTTTGAGCAGGCGCGGGAGACCGTCCTCAAGTATTGCGAGCAGATGGCGCCGCCCGCCAGCGAAACCGTCTCGCTGCTTGAATCTCTGGGACGCGTGCTGGCCCTGCCCATCCAGGCCGATCGCAACTTCCCGCCGTTTCCCCGGGCTACGCGTGACGGCTACGCCGTGCGTGCGGCTGACCTGAACACTCTACCTGCGACTCTGCGCGTAGTCGGACAGGTGAAGGCGGGCGCCAACTTCGATCGCACAGTCCATGCAGGCGAGGCAGTAGAGATTATGACCGGCGCTGCCGTTCCTGCAGGCGCTGATGCCGTAGTGATGGTGGAGTACACGTCGGCGAAGAGCGCGGCTGAGCGGGGCGAAGTTGAAGTCCAAGTCCAACGCGCCGTGGCTGCAGGGGAAAATATCGTCCCCGCGGGGGCCGAGGCGCAGGCAGGCCAGGAGATTCTGTCGCAAGGCATGCGGCTGGGGCCGTCGCAGATTGCCATGGCTGCGGGCGCGGGCCAGACCAAGATCATGGTCTATCACCGGCCGCATGTGGCCATCCTCGCAACCGGCGACGAACTGGTGGAGCTCTCCAAAAGTCCGGGACCCTTTCAGATTCGCAACAGCAACAGTTATTCGCTGGCCGCACAGGTCACGGTCGCCGGCGGCGAAGCCATGCGGCTGCCCGTCGCCCCGGACGAGCCGCGCAAGCTGGCCACGCTGATCCACGCCGGCCTGGCCGCGGATCTACTGCTGATTTCCGGCGGCGTCTCCATGGGCAAGTTCGATCTGGTGGAGGCGGTGCTCAAGAAGCTGGGGGCAGAGTTCTCCTTTACCGGGGCGCTGATCCAGCCGGGACGGCCCGTGGTCTTCGGCGAGATCGCGCTCTCGGGCGTGAGCAATGGCGCGGGAAAGGTCCGCCGGCCACTCGATCGGGGAGCGATCGAGAAGGAAAAGACTCTCTCACGCAGAAAGATCCCGTTCTTCGGGCTGCCCGGAAATCCCATCTCGGCGATGGTGTGCTTTGATTTGTTTGCCCGACCGCTACTGGATGCGCTGGGCGGAGCGGCGCCCTCGCGGCTGCAGGTGGTCAAGGCCCGTCTGCGCAAGGCGGTCAAGACCAAGACCGGGTTGACCAGATTCTTACCCGCGGTTGTTTCGGGTGGAACATTCGAACCCGAGGTGGAAGCTTTGGCGTGGCAGGGATCGGGCGATTTGCTGGCTTCAGCCCGCGCGAATTGCTATCTTGTAGTCCCGCCAGACCGGGATTCGATGGCGGGCGGCGAGATGGTGTCAATCGTGATGCGCTAATGATCCCTGACATGGAAAGAAGAATGACGAAGACGAAAAAAAAACGCTCCGGCAGGCTGTCGCACTACGACCGCGAGGGCCGCGCTGCCATGGTAGATGTCTCCGCCAAGGCGCCGACCCGGCGCGAGGCTGCGGCTTCGGCATTCGTCGTCATGTCGCCGGAGGTCCTGCAGGCGCTGCCCCAAAACCCTAAGGGCAATCCCTTGGAAGTTGCCAGAATTGCAGGGATTAGCGCGGCCAAGCGAACCTCAGAGCTGATACCTATGTGTCATCCGTTGGCGCTCTCTTTCGTTGATGTGACTACCGAGGTATGCGAGAATGGCATCAAGGTTTGCTCTCAAGCCGCCACTACGGCCCAGACCGGGGTGGAAATGGAGGCGCTGGTGGCCGTCAGCGTCGCCGCGCTGACCGTTTACGACATGTGCAAGGCTTTGGACAAGGGAATCGCGATTCGCGAGGTCGTCCTGGAGCGCAAGTCCGGCGGAAAGAGCGGAGAGTACAGGCGCAAAGTTCCCCCGACCGCAGTCAAGACATAAGTTCTCATCATGCCGAGCAACGTCAAGGTCCTGCTTGTTGACGACAACCCCATGGTCCTGGAGCTGTTGCGGCAGGCTCTTGCCCACTTCTGCGCGGTACAGACGCTTAGTGACGGCGCCGACGCCCTGCTCAAAACCATCGATGAGAAACCCGACTTGATCATCACCGACTATGCCATGAACGGCATGGACGGCCGGCAGTTGCTGCAGAAGATCAAGGCCCGGGCCGCCACCGCCACCATCCCCGTGATCCTGATGGCCAGCAAGACCGACATCAATGAGAGACTCAAGGCCCTGGGCGACTCGGTGGAAGACTTTGTGGAGAAGCCCTTCTTCGTGAAGGAGGCCTCGGCCCGCATCAAGAAGCTGGTGGACAAGATTGCCCTCGAAAAGATGGCGCGCGAGGCCCCGGCCGAAGGCGTGCTGCGCGGCAGCCTGGCCCAGATGAACGTGCTGGACCTGTTGCAATCGCTGGACATGGGCCGCAAAACCTGCGCGCTTACCCTGGCCAACAACGGCGACAAATGCAAGATGTTCTTTACCGAGGGCCAGATCAATCACGCGCACTACGGCAAAATGAAGGGCGATGAGGCCGTCTACAAAGTGCTTACCTGGACCGAAGGCAGCTTCGAGATCGACTTCAAGGGTTCGAGCAAGGAACAAACCATCACCCAGTCCACCCAGGGTCTGCTGCTCGAGGGGCTGCGGCTGCTGGATGAGTCCAATCGCGATACAACAGAGAACGTGCAAGCCTGACCGTGAACACCGCCGCCGTCCTGACCATTAGCGACTCTTCATTTCAACGCCGGCGGGAAGACCTGTCCGGTCCAGCCATTGTTCGCATGCTGGAGACGGCTGGTTTCAAGGTGATTCACACTTCCGTGCTTCCCGACGAAAAGGACGCGATCACCGCGCGGCTGATCGAATGCAGCGAAGTGGCGCGCCTGGTGGTTACCGTGGGCGGAACCGGCGTTGCGCCGCGGGACGTGACCCCGGAAGCAACCCGGGCGGTAGCGGAAAGGCTGGTAGAAGGTATCCCGGAAAAGATGCGGCTGGAAGGGTCGAAAAAGACGCCGCTGGCGGCTCTGAGCCGCGGACTCTGCGTGGTTCGTGGACAATCGCTGCTGCTGAATCTTCCGGGAAGCCCGTCGGCTGCGACGGAGTCATTGCAGGCGGTGATTGGAATTTTGCCACATGCGTTGGAGTTGCTCAGCGGCAACACGGCACATTGAGGCCAATCCCGGGCGCAGCGAGGGAGACCTGTGCTCTTGGATGATGTTGATGAAGGGAAATAGAGTTACCATCCCAAGCTTTGCAGAAGTCGGTAGGGATTCCTCGCCTTCGCGCGGAAGAACGAAAACCTTAGGCGTCGGCAGTAACTTCCGGGAACTTGAGTTTGCTCTTGGAAAGGGCCTTGTTGAGCAAGTCTTCGATCTCAGGTTCCTCAACGTTTTTGGCCATAGCCAGCTCTGTAACCAGGAGGTACCGGGCGCGCTCCAGCATCTTCTTTTCGCGGAAGGAGAGCGGCTTTTCCTTGGCCAGGAGCAGGAGGCCTTTCAGCACGATCGCCACTTCCAGAAGGGAGCCGGTACGCATTTTGTCAGAGTTTTCCTTGAAACGGAACTTCCAATCGGTGTGGTTGTCGCACTTCCCGTCGATGAGGAAGTTGATGATCTTGGCCACTTCGCCGTTTTTGACCACCGGACGCAGGCCCACGATCCCGACATTGTTGAACGGGACCTCCACTCTAAGGCTGCTGGCTTTGATCCTGAGCAGGTAGAATTTCAGGACATTGGGACCGATGGTGCGGCTGTTGATCTGTTCGATCACCCCTACGCCGTGGTTAGGATAAACAACTTTGTCGCCGATTTCGAAGCTTAGATGACCATTCATGAAACACCCGAAGGGGGATCGATCTGCGGAGGCTCAGGTAAGAACAATTTCATTATAAGCCTGTTGCTAGAATTGTGCAATTCCGAATTGCTGGACGGCTGCGGCCGGCGACAAATGGGGCCATTAGTTTTAAGGTGAAGGATCGGTTAACGTATTCATCGGGCGGGGTTTATAATGATGACTTCATCCCACAGCCCAGGTTTAATCTGGCCCCAGGAGCTTGTGTAGCACGATGCCTGAGCACATCAAGAAGAAGCTGGAAGAAGAGATTCGCGCTCTGGAACACGAGCTGGCACACGAACTTCCCAAGGAAATCAAGAAAGCTGTGGCCATGGGCGATCTCAGCGAAAACGCAGAGTATCACATGGCCAAGCAGCGGCAGGAGTTCGTCAACGCCCGCCTCGGCCAGCTGAAACGCCGGATGGGCGAGCTGGCACTGGTGAACCTGACGAACATCCCCAAAAACTGTGCAGCTTTTGGTTCGCGGGTGCGAGTCTTCGACAATTCCAAGGAAGAAGAAATAGAATACAAGCTGGTAACCAGCGAAGAATCAGACGTTTCCAAGGGGCTGATCTCGACGACCTCGCCCATCGGCAAGGCCCTGATGGGCAAGAAAGTGGGCGACACGGCGATCGTGGTCACACCCAACGGCAGACGCGAGTTGGAAGTGCTTAGACTCATCACCATCCACGACGAGGCGGAATGACCTGGACTGGCGCATTCGGACGGGCGTGCAGGGTATTGCTGAATGCCATCGTCCGCGGGCTTGCGTTGACCCGCATCTCGCCCAACGTGCTTACCTTCATAGGTCTGGTCATCAACAGCGTGGCCGCGGTCCTGTTCGGCTACGCCAATTCCCAGAACTATCCGCGCCTGTTTCTCTATGCCGGACTGGTCATCATCGGGGCCGGCATCTTTGACATGGTGGACGGCCGCGTGGCCCGCGCTACCAACCAGGTCACCACCTTCGGCGGCTTCTTTGATTCCGTCATCGACCGGTACAGCGACGTGGCGCTCTTCTTCGGGCTGCTGGTCTTCTACGCCCGCGAGAACGAATTCTTCTATCTGGTGCTGGTGGCCTTTGTCATGGTCAGCTCGGTGATGGTCAGCTACACGCGGGCGCGCGCGGAATCGCTGATTGGCTCGTGCAAGGTGGGTTTCATGGAGCGCCCGGAGCGCATCGTGCTGGTGATCATCGGGGCTCTGTTCTCGCGCTTTGGCGCCATGGCTCCAGTGCTGTGGGTGCTGGCCGTGCTTTCCACGGTGACCATCATCCACCGCATCATCTACACCTACCAGCAAACGCGCATCCTGGATGAAGCCGCGGAAGCCGCCAAAGCTGCGCAAGAAGCCTCCGCTGCGGCAGCACCTGCGGTCATGACTGCGCCAGAGGCCGGTAAACCTCAGGCGGCACAAGAGCCCCGCCCCATCGCGTCGTTCAACTGAATTACCGCTTCATCACCAGTTCAGGCTTGGACTCTTTCTCGCTCACTCGCGCAGCGCCGTCAATCACCAGCCGCGCGATCCGCTCACGATGGAAGCTCGCATCGCCCAGCATGGTCTCAGACGCTTTGGCGCGACGATAGTAAAGGTGTATGTCGTTCTCCCAGGTGAAGCCCATTCCGCCGTGCACCTGGATGCCGCGGTTGCCCACAGTGCGCGCCGCGTCGCTCGCGTACATCTTCGCTATTGCGACGGCCACGGCCGCATCCGGGGCGTTCTCTTCGAGCGTCCAAGCGGCGTAATAAGTGGCGGAACGCGAGCTCTCGGTTTCCAGATACATGTCCGCACACTGGTGCTGCACCGCCTGGTAAATGCCGATGGGCTTGCCAAACTGCTTGCGGGTTTTGGCGTAAGCCACAGTGATGTCGAGCGTGCGCTGCATGCCGCCCACCATTTCGGCGGCCAGCGCCGTTGCAGCCAGCGCAAAGGCCTGACCCAAGCCGTCCAGGTTGCCCAGCCGCTCCGCGGGAGTGTTGGAGAATTCGACGGAATAGATCTTGCGTGTGAGGTCCATGCCGTTCATCGGCTCGATGCGCATGCCGGGAGCTTTGGCGTCTACGACAAACACGCCGCTCTTGGTCGCCACCACGATGAAGTCCGAGACAGCGGCGTCAGTCACGAAAAGTTTTGTCCCGGTCAGCTTGCCGCCCGGAGCCGACATCTGCAGGTCGGCCGGGTCCCAGCTCCCGCCGGCCTCGAGCATCGCGACGGTGGAGCGTGCCTCGCCGCCGGCAATGCGCGAGAGGTACTTCTTCTTCTGCTCCGGCGAAGCCACGGCATCGATAACCGCGCCGGCCAGCGCTACCGTCGAAAAGAACGGACCGGGAAGCAGGGCGAATCCCGCCTCTTCCATCAGCAGAATGAGTTCCACCTTGCCCAGGCCCATTCCGCCGCAGTCTTCGGGAGAGATGATTCCGGTAAAGCCTTGTCCGGCCATCTTGGCCCAAAGCTCGGCATCGTAGGCAGTGGGCGTTTCCATCAAGCGCCGTACCTCTGCGATTGGACACTCCCCGGCAAAGAACTTCTGCGCCGTGTGTTTCAAGATCTGCTGGCTCTCGCTCAATCCAAATTGCATGGTTGTTTATCCCTTCAGTATCTCGTTGTTAAAGCCGTCTCATCCGACCCAAAGCCTCGCGGCGAAGGCAATTTCGCAATTGGGTAATTGAACTACTCAATCTTTTCTCGTGCCTCCGCGTCTTCGTGGTGGGTTTGCCTTTGCTAATTGCTATTTGCCAATTGCTCTTCAGTAGCTTTTCGGCAATCCCAGCACAAAATGCCCAATGATGTTTCTCTGAATCTCCGAGGTTCCGGCTTCAATGGTATTGCCGCGCGTGCGCAGGTATCCGTAGGACCAAATGCCGTTGTCCACAGCATGATCGTCGCCCGCCTGCAACTGTCCGTATGGTCCGAGCAGTTCCTGAGCCACCTGCTGGAAGCGCTGGTTCAACTCGCTCCAGAAGATCTTCATGATCGACCCTTCCGGCCCGGGAACGCCGGTGGCGCTAATGCGGCTGAAAGCACGCATCTGGTTGGCGCGCAAGATCTCTATCTCGGCATAGCATTGCGCCAGTTTCTGACGGAAGAGCGGATCTTCGGCCGCAGTGTGGCCATTGCGCCGCACAGTATGAGCGAGCTCGATCAGCCGCTCCATATTGCGGCGATAGGTGACTTGTAGTCCGGCGCCAAAGGTTCCGCGCTCGTGCATGAGCGTGCCCATGGCCACGCCCCAGCCCTGGTTGACCTTGCCGACCACGTTCTCCACCGGCACCTGGACGTCATGAAAGAAGAGCTCGTTGAACTCGGTCTCGCCGGTCATCTGCCGCAGGGGACGCACGTCCACGCCCTTGGACTTCATGTCCACCATCAGCACGGTCAGCCCCTTATGCTTGTCAGCCGTGGGATCGGTGCGCACCACCAGCTCGCACCAGTCGGCCGCCCAGCCGTAGCTGTTCCAGACCTTCTGACCGTTGACTACATAGTGATCGCCCTGAAGCTCAGCCTGGCAGCGGACGTTGGCCAGATCGGAGCCGGCGTCGGGTTCGGAAAAACCCTGGCACCAGATCTCCTCAGCGCTCAGGATCTTTTGCAGCCAGCGCTTCTTCTGCGCGTCGCTGCCGAAGGCAATGATGGTCGGCCCGATAATCCCCAGCCCCAGCGTGTTCGCCAGCGGCGGGGCCTTGGCCAGCGCCATTTCCTGCCAGAAGATCACCTGCTGCATCAGGCTGGCGCCGCGGCCGCCGTATTCCTTGGGCCAGGAGATGCCGGCCCAGCCGCCGTCATATAGCTTGCGCTGCCAGCGCTTCAGGTAGTCAAAGCGCTGCTGCATCGAGTCCTCACGTCGCTCGTCCCAGTCCGCGGGGATGTTGGCCGCAAGCCAACCCCGCAACTCGTCGCGAAAGGAAAGTTCTTCTTGGTTGAGATTCAGGTCCATGCACAACCTCGGTTCGACGTATCGATGAATGAGTCCTGCGGAATGATGAACAGCCGTTCATTTCCGCGGGCACTAGTGTACATGGATTTCGAGCAATCGGCACATGCTGGTTTTTGGGGTGGCGGAGCAGCGGGGGGGTTACTTTGGATTCGGGGACCGGGGCCCGTCTTGACCCAGGGAATTCAGTTTTTCGCGCCAGGCGATTACACTTGACGGCTGCATGAATACGCCGCTCCAACCACGCAAGGCGCGTATGGGCTGCCTCACCCAGGTGGTCCTGGCTCTCCTGATGGGTGCGGCCTTAGTGCTGGCCATCGACGCCGTTTTCGCTCCGTGGAGCTTCTACATGGGCGGCAAGTTCCACGCCATCCCCTTCTGGCAGGGCTGGGGACGCATCCACGCCTCCGCCGGAGACTACCTGCTCTTCGTGACCATGAACCCAAGCCCCGGCACGCGTGGCGTGGCGCACGTGACCGGGAATGGCGTTCTCTGCACGCCTCGCGGCGAGACCTTCCAACTCAAATTGGGCGCCGATTTTGAAAAGAATATGGGCGCCAGCACCGACGGCAAGCGTATCTATATGTACCTGCACAAGCGGCCGCCCGTCATCTCCCGCTCCGCTGGAGACACGCGCCCCGAAATCGAACTCCACGGCGCCTGGCACAATCCTGACATGGTTCTCGACGATAAAGGCACCCTCAATCGCGAATTCATGGCTGACGGCAGGCTCTACAACGGCGACCTGCACAAACAACCCGGCGCCCACGGGCCTCTACCGGTGACGATCAAGGAAGGTACTCGGGCGGAGTTTGATGCGGCGTGCAAGGCAGCGAAGGGAAGGTAGGAAGGCCCTGTTGAGGCCGACGATCAACGCTCTATGTCTTAGGGCGCATTCCATCAGCGCGATTGTAACGTCAAACATCCAGCGTTATCCACACTGGAGCGTGGTCGCTAGCGTTTACCTCGCCACGCGCCCATCGGTCGACACCACCGTCCACGAGTCGCTCCGACATTTCCGGCGAGAGCAGGAAATGATCAAGCCGCATGCCTTTGTCAGCCGGCCATCGCTCGCGCTTGTAATCCCAGAATGTCCAGAGCGGCCCTTCCGGGTGCAACCTTCGCAGCGCATCGGTCCAGCCTTGACCGAGCAGTCGCGCAAAGGCTTGGCGGCTCTCCGGTTGGATCAGCGCATTGTCATCTAAGGATCGCGTTGGGTAGATGTCTTGTGCGGTCGGCACGACGTTGTAGTCCCCGGCCAGCACGACGGGCACGCCGGTCGTCATGAGTTGGGCGGCATGGGTAATCAGGCGCTCAAACCACGCCAGCTTGTAATTGAACTTCGGACCGGGCTGGGGATTGCCATTGGGAAGGTAGATGGAGGTGATCAAGACTCCATTTACCGCAGCCTCGATGTAGCGTGCTTGGCGATCCTCTGGATTGCCAGGTAAGCTTGCGCGAGTCAGCACAGGAACGTGGTTTCGCGCCAGGATTGCCACGCCGTTCCAGGAACGCTCGCCCTGCCAGACTGCTTCATAGCCGAGGCCGCGAAGGGCGTGTGCAGGAAACACTCCCTGCTCGGCCTTGAGCTCCTGGAGGCAAACCACGTCTGGCTCTGTTTTGGAGAGCCAAGCCAAGAGGTTCTCTAGCCTTTTGTTGATGTTGTTGATGTTGAAGGTGGCGACTCTCACCATTCAGGCCTCAACTCTCCCGCAACTTCAACGAGCATGACCGCGGACAAGATGAGGGCTTAATTTATCATCGGTTTTGTCGAATCCACGGTTAATCCGAAGGTTGACAGCACACTGGCGCTGTACCCTGCCCGACGCAACTGAAGGCCGCTTTGGGAACTGGCCCGTTTCACTCCACTGCACCTGGCGACGTTATTAGAGTAACGTTGACGATTTCGGCCGCACAGCTAGAATTGCATTAACTTCTCCCCAAACGCGCAGCCCAATTTTATTAAGGACAAACTTAAAAATGAACGATGTTTTCCGAGTCGGGTTGATCAACCGATGGGAACGGCGTGATCCGCGGACCGGCCTGAACTACTCGAGTTTCCTGGTGCAGTGGCATGTGTACGAGCCTCCGTACCGTTTGTCGCCGGAGTCCAAACAGATCGAGCCGGTGCTGCTCGACTATCCCCTGCAAAAGGAACCCGACCAACAAGGGCTGCTCTATTCCGCGGGGGTGCGCAAGGGCGCCAAGTTTTCTGACGGCACGGAGCTGACCGCCGAACATGTGGCGGCGTCGCTCGAAAAAACCTCGGCCTTCAAGTTGAACGCTTCTGCTTCGGCGCGCGGGGACCGGGTGGTGTTCCGCTTGAAGCGTCCCAACGCCCGGTTTGACCTGCTGCTGGCGCGGTTCGATCACGGCATTGTGCTGGAGCGAGGCCGAGACTTTCTGGGGACCGGCCCATACATGCTGGCCGACGACGCGCAACCGGAAGCTTTCAACCTGGTGCGCAATCCTCATCACAGGCCGGCCCCGCGCCTCAAGGAAATTGAATGCCGCGTCTATCCGATGGACGCCTCCGGCAGCCGCAACAAGTTGCTGGCCGCAGTGAATCGCGGCGAAGTGGATTTTACCGAGGACCTGGCGCGCGACGAATTGAATCGCGTCGAGAAGATGCGCAAGTGCATTCAGCTCGGTTACTGCACGGCTGTCCTGTTTTTCAATACCGAGCGGCCGCTGTTTCAAGATACGCGGGTGCGGTTGGCCTTTGCTCACGCCCTTGATCGGAAGGCGCTGGCGGCACATTCCTATTCCAACGCATTGGCCTTTGCGGCCACGGGAATGATTCCCCCGGTGCTGGGCAGCACGCCCGACTTGATCATGCACGATCTGGCGCGCGCCCGCGACCTGTTGGCCAAGGCCGGCGCGAAAGCGTCCGGACCGCTAGTGCTGGCCGTGATTCCGCTGCCCCGTCCGTATCTGCCTGAGCCCCGCGCTACTGCGGACCTGGTGGCGCATCAGCTCGGCCTGCTGGGCTTCAAAGTGGAGGTCCGGCAGCCGCGCGATATATCCGAGTATCAGGACTGGAACGCCCGCGGCGCTTATGACATGGTGCTGGGCGGCTGGATTCCCGACACCGCCGATTCGCTGGATTTCATGGAATCATTGCTGGGCGCCAGCAGTATACCTACGCCCGCCAACCAGACCACGCGCGGCAGCAACTTCTGCCGCTGGCGCAACGCCGAAATGGACCAAGCCCTGGAGAAGCAGCGGGTGAAACCGGAGACAGCCACGTGGCAGCGCATTTGTGACATGGTGCGCCATGAGGCGCCGGCATTTCCGCTGATGTATGGTCCGCGCATCGCCGTAGTTTCGTGGCGATCCAGGAATTTCCCGCGTGATTTCGGCACCGGTCCGTTTCTGGCAAGAGTCGAGCTGCCGGAAAGCAGTTCCGCGACATCTGATGCCCTGCAGCCCGTAGCCGCAAGGTAACGAGCCGTTGCAGGCTGGTTCGCTCGTCGCGCGCGTAAAGAGGCCATCATTCGTGGCGCAGCGCCAGGAGGAGATTGGTCCTTGCCGCCCGCCGCGAAGGAATGAATGCAGCCAGCATGGCCATCGCCAGCAACAACACCCCAGAAGTCACCAGGCTGGCATAGTCGTTTGCCGGCAGCTCGAACAACAAAGCGCGGATGAAGCGGGTCGCAAACAGAGAACCGGCAACGCCCAAGACGATCCCGAGCAGTGTCCAGCGCGCGGCTTGGGCCAGAACCAGATTCATGATGGTTCGTGGCGTGGCCCCGAGCGCGAGCCGCACACCGATCTCTTGCGT
>CAZFRV010000088.1:0-9680 GCA_964521445.1 uncultured Acidobacteriaceae bacterium | reverse complement strand
GTGATGAATCGATCATTGGGATGAAAGTGAGGATGGCTCATGCTGTGCGGGCTCCATTTGATCAGCACGATGTAGGGGCCGGGCTTGCTGGGATCGCCGTGCAAGATCGCCATCTTCGCTCCCGGCAGCGCCTCTGACCATTGGAGCTGGTTGGGCAGCTTGTAAGCCAGCGCCGCCGGGTTGAGATCGGCTTTTGCCGGCGCCAGCATGGCCATGGCCAGCACCACGCCGGCGGCCCAAGAGCGACGCGCAGTCTGAGAAGTGTGCATGCTTCCTCCTATGGCCTGCAAGGATAGCAAAAAGCCAGGGGCCTTCGTGGCTAGGCTGTTGGGTTTTGCTTCTCGCGGCGCGCCGGGCGCAGAATAGAGCCATGACGACCACAAAAGTTTGCCTGGCGCTGGGCTTCTTCTCGGCGATGATGTCGCTGAACGCGTCTAGCCCGAGGGATAACATGAATAGGCAAAGCACGGAATCCACGTCCAATGCCAATACCGGCGATCCGGCCATAGCGGCCGGCGCGATCAATGCTTTCGGGCTGAATCTGCTTGCCGATGAGACCGCCCACCGCAAGCAGGAAAACGTCTTTATCTCGCCGCTGAGCGTTTTTTTCGCGCTGGCCATGGCGGAAAGCGGCGCCGCCGGCCAGACGCGGACCGACATGCGCAAGACGCTAGCCGTGCCCGCGACCGCGAGTGAGGATGCCTTGCACCAATCGGCCTCGGCGTTGCTCAAGTCTCTGCAAGCGCAGAAGGGCGTGCAACTCTCCATCGCCAACGCTCTTTGGTCGGACGCTCGGCTGCCTCTGGCACCCAGTTTTGTCGAGCTCTGCCGCAACTTTTATCGAGCCGACGCCACCTCGCTCAATCTCTCCAGCCCAGCCGCCGCCGGCACCATCAACGATTGGGTAAAGCAGAAGACCCAGGGCAAGATTCCGACCATCGTGACGCCGGATAGCCTGCGCTCTGCGGTCGCCGTTCTCACCAACGCGGTCTATTTCAAAGGCGGTTGGGAGTACAAGTTCGACAAGAGTGACACTAAGGAAGGCGATTTCAACCTCGCTGGCGCCAGCAGCGCTTCCGGCAACACCACGGGTGGAATGCCGGCGCCCAGCCCTGAAAAGAGGATCAAGAAGGTGCAGTTCATGCATCGCGATTCGATTCCCCGTGCCTATCGCAGCGGCCCGGGTTTTGAGGCGGCGGCGTTGCCTTACGGGGCGTCGAACATCGTGTTCTATGCCATTTTGCCGGCGCCGGGCAAAACTCCCGAGGCGGCGCTGGCCCAAGTCCACATTCAAGATCTCCGCTCTGCCGGCACCGCAGAGCTTGACCTGAAGCTGCCCAAGTTCACGTTGGATTTTGGCGCCGGCCTCAAGGCTCCACTGGAACGGATGGGCATGGCTTCGGCCTTCCGTCGTGGCGCTGACTTCACTCCGATGGGCTCGCCCAAGTTTTATATCGGCGACGTGCTGCATAAGACGCGCCTGGAAGTGGACGAAGAAGGCACTGTCGCCGCGGCGGCCACCGCCATCACCATGCGGGCCACAGCTGTGATGCGGCCAGCTCCAAAGAAAACCCTGGTCTTCGACCGTCCCTTTGCCCTGCTGCTCTGCGACTCGCAGACCGGCGCCATCCTGTTTGTGGGCGTGATCTACGATCCGCAATGAGAGCCTTGCCCGTTCAGGAAACCAATTTGTCGAGAACAACATGGTTGCATTGGCTGGGTGAGCCTGGGCTGGATGAACGTGCCGCGATCGGTCAGTGTCTTCGGCCTCTAAAAACCGAGGACGCTTGCCCCGTCCGTGAGCGCCGCCATCCACAAGTGTCGTTTCCACACCTGCGCAGGCAACTCTGTTTTGAGATTCCTCTTCTACTCTGGAAGTGGGGGCCTCATGCGACGCAGAGGATGGCGTTGGGCGGGGCTGCTGACACTCGCGCCGCTGTTGTTTTGCGCGGCAAGGTGTTCACGCTGTCGCTGCGCCACCTGATGTGAGCCTGGCCGTGACCAACCCAACCCACCAGACCAACAAGACTGATCACGCTTTCATCTCCAAAAGACTGCGGTTGGCCGGGACGCTGATCATTCTTGGCCTCGTGGTAGAACGCGCAAGCCTGGTGTGGAACCATCCATTATCTTTTGTGATCTTCGTGGGACTAGGCGGCCTTTTGCTGTTCCTGGGCATGGGTGGTCCTTTATCTAACTGCCTTGGTGCCTCCGAGTGGGTCGTGATGGGCGTTAGGGTGTGAACGGGGCCCCGGCAGGTAGGCATCTTCGTCGCATCGCGATCGTCTATTCATGCCGCAACGCGATTATGGGATCGACCCTGGTCGCTCGCAACGCAGGAACATAGCTGGCCAGCGCCACCACCAGCGTCAGTCCGGCGCAGGCCAGCGCCAGCGTCAGAGGATCAACGGGATCGATATCGACGAACAGGCTGCGCAAGACTCGCGTCGCGCACAGGCTCGCGGCCGATCCGGTAACCAGGCCGATCAGTCCCAGGCGCAGGCCTTGGCGGAGCATCATTCGCAGGATGTGCGGGTGGCGCGCGCCCAGCGCCATGCGCACGCCGATTTCGCGCGTGCGTTGGGTTACCGCAAAAGCCATCAGGGCGTAGAGGCCGACCACCACCAGTGTTACTCCGGCAATCGCAAAAAAGACCAGCAGCACTGTGGTGAGGCGCATGGGTCCGAAGGAGTCAGAAATGAGCCGCTCGATGGGGAGAATCAACTCAAGGGGCAGCTCCGGGTCGATGCTTTGTACCGCATGGCGCACGGAATCGGTGAGCGCGGCCTCGCTCAGTCCGGAGTGCAGCATGATGGTCATGCTGCGCGTCGCGCCCCGCTGCAGCATGGGGAAGAACATCTCCTGGCGCACCGGAGCATCGATGATTCGAATCTGCTTGGCGTCGTCGACGACGCCCACAATCGTCACCCACGGGTTGCCCTCCGCGGTTGCGATGCCTTGGCCGGAGAAGGCGCCCAGCCGGATGCGCTTGCCGATAGGACTCTCTTTGGGCCAGAAAAGACGCGCCATGGTCTTGTTGATGATTGCGACATTGGAATGATCGGCGTCGTCCCGATCGTTGAAATAGCGTCCGCTCAGCAGCCGCGTGCCCACCACCGGGAAGTAATCCGGCGTGATGACCCGAAAGTTGGCATTGGCTGGGTCTTTCTGCCCTTGCTTGCCCTCGAGTTCGAAATTCTGGGTCGCGCTGTCAGTGATACGGTCCATGAGAGGATGGCCGGTGGTCACGGCGGATCCCTGGACTCCAGGCAGGTCGTGGAGCTTTAGCGTTAGTTGGCGAAAGAACGCAGTCAGGTCGCTGGGATGGGGATAGCGGCTGTCAGGGAGCGTGACCTCCAAGGTGAGCAGGTCCCGGGTCCGGTAGCCGATGTCCAGTTGTGAGAGCTGCCAGTAGCTGTGGATCATGAGGGCCGCGCTCGAGAGAATGACCAGCGACAATGCAATTTCCGTCGCCACCAGGATATTGCGCACAAGATGGCTCGAACTCCCGAGTCCAGCCTGACCGCTGCCTTCCTTAAACGCTTCCGTCAGATTGGTGCGCGCACCGTACAAGGCGGGTGCGATTCCAAAGAGGATCCCCATGATGAAGGCGATCGCCACCGCTACCGCCAGCGCGCTACCGGTAAGACTTGCTTGGCCCGCGTTCGGCAACTGCGGAACCAGCGAAACGGCAAAAGGGACTCCCCAGACGGCGAGGAGCACGCCCAGAGAACCGCCGAGAAATGACAACGCCAGACTCTCCACGATCATTTGACGGACAATGCGCAGCCGGCGAGCGCCCAGGGCCGCGCGAACCGCCATTTCGCGTCGGCGGGTCGTCGCGCGCGCCAGCAGCAGGCTGCCCAGGTTGGCGCAGGAAACCAGGATGAGCAGACCGACGCCTGCCAGCAGAACCATCAGCGCCGGCTTGACTCCGCTTTCGACCGCTTCATAGATGTTCCAGACCGCGAAGGTCATTCCTCGATACTCAGGATTGGTTCCCGCATAGTCTCGGGCCATGCGCTGGGCCAGGTCCTGAAGCCGGGCATTGACCTGCTGTTCGGTGAGTCCCCGGCGCACGAGGGCCACCACGCGCGCCCGCCGGTCGTCTGATTTCGTGTCCGCCAGGTGTAACTGGTACGGTAGCCAGATGTCGCCGCCCCATAAATCGAACTGAGGCGGCATGACCCCCACGACGGTGTAACTTTGTCCATCCAGCCTGATGGATGTTCCCAGCACATGGGGATCACCGCGGAAGCGCTGCAGCCACAGTTCGTAGCGCAGCACAGCGACATTGGGTCCGCCGGGCACGTCCTCCTCCGGCAGAATGGTGCGCCCGATCAGAGGAGCGACTTGCGTCATGGGGATGGCGTCTGCCGTGACGCGGGTACAATCGAAAATCTGCGGCGCGTTATCCACCATCAAGGTACAACCCGACCCACCGATGAATGCGACTTTCTCGAAGATCTGGCTTTGCGCGCGAAATTCAAGATATTCAGGGATGGAAAAATGAAACACGCGCTGATTGCGCTCGGGAAAGGACGCCCACAGCATCACCCAGCGATCGCTGATCGGTCCAAACACGCCTTTGCGGAGAGCGGTATCGGTGATGCTGAAGATAGTGGCGCCGGCGCCGATGCCGACGGCCACGATCAGAACGGCCATAGCGCTGAATCCGGGGCTCTTGCGCATGCCGCGTAGAGCATAGCGGAGGTCTTGCCATACTGTCTCCAGCCAGCGAATGATGCGCTCGCCGCGCGTGGCTTCTTTAATCAGCGCGGGATTGCCGAAGCGGCGCACGGCATCCTGGCGCGCGGCTTCTTCGGTCAAGCCTTCGGCCATGCTGTCTGCGGCGCGCATCTCCATATGCGAGCGCAATTCCTCATCCAGGTCCTGGTCGAGTTTGCGGTTGCGAAAGACCGCGAGGAAGCGATTCAGCAACGGCATAGCAACTCCTTAGGCGAAGCGGAGAAGGCTGGATACGCCCTGCACCACGCGCTCCCAGCTTTCTTCTTCACGGGCGATCTGCTTCCGCCCTGCCGGCGTCAGCCGGTAGTACTTGGCGCGGCGATTGTTTTTGGAAGTGCGCCACTCGGAGGCGATCCATCCCGCCTCCTCGATGCGATGCAGCGCTGGATAAAGCGACCCTTCTTCCACACGAAGCAGATTGTCCGACACCCGCTGGATGTAGAGCGCAATTCCATATCCGTGCGTCGGGCCCGCTTGCGCCAGGGTCTTCAGGATCAAGAGATCGAGTGTTCCGGAAAGCTGGTCTTTTTTGCTTTTGCCCACGAATGGCCTCACCTAGAGGTCTAGGCGTGTAGCGTAGTCCCGACGATACCTAGATGTCAAGGGAAGAGATCGCCGGGATCTGGGGTGCGTTCCCGACCTCGGCCATGACGTGCGAATTCCGGCGATGGCGCACGATCAGTGCGGGTAACTGGAATTGATGAACTCGTCCACGTCCTTGTGCAGTTTATGGCGCTGGGCATCGTCGATGTACATCATGTGGCCGGCCTGGTAGTAGGCGAAGCTCACGTTCTTGCGGACCGACGGTTCCAGACGCATGTGCGACACGGTGTGCTCAATGCCGTTGAAGGGAGTTGCCAGGTCGTAATAGCCTGCCACCACCAGCACCTTGAGGTGACTCTGCTGGGTCATGGCGGCGCGCAGAACTTCGGCCACGGCAGTATCGCCTGTCTGGTCCCAGGGGCGGACGTTGGCGCTCACGGTGTAGTACTGATCGCTCTCCCACTTCAGGTCGCGGCGGGCGTAGTCGTGGAACATGGCCACGTACGCGCCTTCATAGGAAGCCTCGCTGGGATCGTATTCCGGACGCTCGCCGGCAGCGTCGGCTTCCATGCCGGTGAAGCGCGAATCCAGGCGGCCCATGGTAAGGCGCTTGTCGCGCTCTAATTCGCGGAACCAGCGGAAGGGGCTGACGCGCAGGTCACTCTGCTCGATGTAGCTGGGCTTGAGCGCGGTGAATCGGGCGATGTCGGCGATGATCTTCTTGTATTCGTCGGGGGTGAGCGTGTCGCCCTTCTCGAGCGCTTGGGCGTATTCGCCGTGGGCAAACTCGCGCGCCTTCGCCGCCACCTGTTCGATGGTCAGGCCTTGAAGATCGGGCGCCAGCAAGTGGTGATACCAGGCGCTAGTCGTGTAGGTAGGCAGAAAGAATTCGGAGCGGTCGTCAGCACCGAAACTGGAGAAGGCCACGCTTGAGACCAGCACGATGCCGTTGAGATAGATCTGGTGCCGCTCCTGCAAGACTCCGGAGAGCTCGGCGGAGCGCGTGGTGCCGTAGCTTTCGCCGATCAGGAATTTGGGCGAGGCCCAGCGCTCATTACGGTTGATGTACTGGTAGATGAAGTCGGCAAACCAGTTGGCGTCAGCGATGATGCCGTGAAACTGCGCCGGGTTCTCGGCGGGCGCGGGACGGCTGTAGCCGGTGGAGATGGCGTCGATGAAAACCAGGTCAGTCGCGTCTAGAAACGATTCTTCGTTGTCCACAATGGAGTAAGGCGCGGGCATGCCGTGACCGTCGGGCGTGAGCGAGATGCGCTTGGGGCCCATACCCATGTGCGTGAACAACGATGCCGAACCCGGTCCGCCGTTATAAACGAACGAGACCGGACGGCGGGAGGCGTCTTGCACGCCATCTTTCGTGTAGGCGACGTAGAACATGGCGGCCTTGGGCGTACCATCGTCAGCTCTGATGACGTAGGTGCCCGCCGTAGCGGTGTAGTTGATCTGCTGTCCGCCGACTTTCGCGGTGTGGTGCGTGACCGAAGTCTTTTCCTCGGGTGGCGGCGCGGGCCGGCGTCCGGCTTGTCCACCTTCGCCAGGCGTGGCCTGCGGCTCTGCTCCCGGACGCGTGCGCTGTTGCTGCTGCTGCGGCGGCTGTTGGGCACCAGGAACGGTTACTTGCGGCTGGGCTGGCTGTTGGGCGTTGACTTGCACCGGCGCCGCTGCCGCGCAGGCTGCCATGAGCACTGCTACTCCGCCGACAACAATGCTCTTCGTAATCATTGCGTAGCTCTCCTTGTCATTTGGGAAAAAGGTTTTTATGTTAATGAAAATGAAAATGCCTGAGCATCATACTCTTCGGCGGGGAGTTAGGGCAGAATTTCGTGAGCGGCAGCCAGCGCGCTCACCATCCAAATCATAGAGACGAGGCATGCCTCGTCTCTACCACTACTTCACGCCGCGGCAACGGAGTTTTATGTGCTCGATGCTGACACTGTTGGCTCCGCCGTCCAATTCGGGCAAAGCCTGGTATTCGGCGACCAGACAGCCGGTCAGTTGCTGGGTTATGCTCTTGTGGCCGGATTCATTGAAGGTATCGACTACCAGGTCGCGCGGTTGCTGATTCCCCAGGGCCTGGCCCGCCCACTGCGCGAAGGAGCTGTCGTGCGTGACCCCACGTTCGAGGGTGATGGACTCATATTTGATCCTGGCGGGCAGTTTCTCGGCCCCAGGGCTGCGCGGCGGTTCGTTGGGGACGCTAAGATTGAAGACCATTTGCGAGAAGCCGGCGAAGTACTTGCCCTGCGTTCCCGAGCCCAGACGATAGCGGTAGTTCCCAAAAGGGGCACTGACCATCTTCACTTTGAGCGGGCGGTTGCTGGGATGCGGCGATGGTGTCTGTTGCTGTGCGTGGGTCAGTCGTCCAGAGAAAGCCGTTACACCAAGAAACAGCAGAGAAGCGAGCGAGCGCCGATTCATCCGGCACCTCCCGAGAGAGTACAAGATTGCAGTCTAGATTGTAGTTTAGGAGGCCTCAGTACCGGCTGGAAATACTGCGGTAACCGGGTTGTTCGCCGAGCCTCTCCAGGAACGTGGCCGCCAGATCCACCAGCTTGCCGCCCTTGTCAATGTACTCGGGCATACGTCGCCACAAATCCTCAAATCTTTCCGGATGCTCCGAGGCAAGAGTGGCCACGCCGATTCCGGCAAGGGCCAGTCCGGCAGGACGGCGTCCGCTGAAGAACAGCGCGGCGCCCGCAGCAAAGGAGCCGTAGATGAGCGCTTTTTTCCAGTTCATGATTCTTTCCTCCCGAGCGTTGCTGTGGCGAGAGTCGTCTGCGGCGCCACTTCCTTAGAGCGAGCATCTACCCCGCTCGTTGCCCAGCGGCGCTCGAAGGCGCGACTTTTCAGTTCGCAGCACGCTGATCGCCCACGGTACCTGGGGCACCGGTCGCCACCGCCGGGTTCGTCTGGCACCATTATATGACGGGGAATTTGACTATGGGAGAGAGCTGCAAGAAGCCCGATGCCGCGGGAAAAAGGTGGTTTCGACAAAAAGAAAGTGGGCGCCGGTATAGGGGCGACGCCCACGTGGGGGTACTGCGTATGTTGTTATCAACATAGACGACAATTGCGAAGAAAAGTTGCTAGTTTCGGCAAAATTAACATAAATAAACACTCCCCAAGGGAAGTAGGTTTTTCTTTACTCGGTTCTTACAAAGGTCTAAGAAAAAGCCCCTCTTTACGAGGGGCTAGTGAGGAGAGGAGATACAGCCTTATGAAGCTTGGACCGAGGCCTTTATGAAACCTTTATGCCATTTGCGCTACGAGCTCGCGAATCCGCAGGCGTGCCTGGTGGAGGCCGAACTTCGACTCGTCCTCACTTAGGCCCAACAGGAAGCCAATTCTCCGATGCTCATATCCTTCGACATCGTGGAGTAGAAAGACCAGCCTCTCCGTGGCCGGCAGTTGCACCACAGCGCGCTCCAGGTGGACTCGTTTCATATTGCCGCACAAGCGGCCATGTTCGGGGCCCGAGGTGTTGCACAAGGTGAGAGATCCGAGTGGCGTCAACTGGCGAACTTCCGCGAGGAAAGCCGCATCGATCTGCTCGGTCCCGGGGAGACCCACGCCGGCGAAAGCACGCAGAAAGGTGTTCGCCGCAAGTTGATCGGCGGCGAGTTCATGGTCGGTGATCCAGAATGCCAATGAATAAACTCTGTGGCAGTGTTGTTGGTAGATCTTGCTGTAGTGTACCTTCCGCCCTTCAAGGGCAGGGAATAGAACGCCCAGATGAGTGATTGCTTCTGGAAAACTGCTTGCCATTGATTCAGCCTCTTTTCCGCCCTTGTTCAGGGTCTCTACCAACGCAAGTGGCGCATCGCAGGAGAGCAATCAGGTTGCCCAAAGAACGCTGAACATGTGGAAGTCTTGCAAGAAAAACTAAGTGCTTGATTCTTAAGCGTCCTTTCCAACGCGCAAGGTCTTGGTCAGGCGCACAGGATTACGTCAAATGCGCAGCAACTGGTGAGCAGAGGCTTGATTATGAGGCATTCGGATACCACTGTTATGTATCGATGTTCTTAGGATGTCCCTGGGAGAGTAAAAATTACAAAGTGATTGGGGCCTAGAAAATCAGCGCACGATGATCACTTCGCGAATATTGTCCCGCCCTAGGAAGAACTTGCGCGATGCGAAATCTTTGAACAGGTTTTCAATGTGGCGATTATTGAAGATTCTTTGCAGCCGGAACCCTGGTCCTTCTTCGAGTTCCAGAGTGTCCGGTTGGACAATGTGATAGTGGCAATAGGGCGAGTCGGGGCCGGCGTCCTTGGTATGGAAGAACGCCAGCAGAGTTCCTCTTAGCTTCAGCAGCAGGTGAAGTTTTTCTACAACCGGCTTTACCAATTCTTCGGGAAGGTAATCGGCTG
>CAZFRV010000087.1:0-19381 GCA_964521445.1 uncultured Acidobacteriaceae bacterium | reverse complement strand
GGTCGGCAGGAAGGCCCAATGCCACCCCAGGAGCCGCGTAAGAATGGCCGCAACCGCTATATCCAGCACGGTATCGGCCGGGGAGACGCCACCTTCCACAAAGAAGGGGAAGGCGAGAATCTGAAGAGCGTCCGCGGCAATGGCAACCAGCCAGGCCATGCGGTGCTCGGGCGATTTGATGGCTTTGATCGAGTCAAACGTCCATGTAAGCATAATGGGTCCCGACAACAAGGATACAACGGTTGGGGCGTGTGCGGAAGGTCTGGCTTGGGCGATCTTCTGCCGGGGCCCAGTATGCGATCCTATAACGCGAGAGGACAACTATGACCGACCACATCGTTACATCGACCGGCGACGGCATCCTGAAAATTCGGATTAACCGGCCGGAGAAGAAGAACGCGCTCTCCCTGGCCATGTACACGGCGATGGCGGAAGCCCTGGCGGGCGGAGAGACGAACCCCGCTGTCCGCGCCATTGTCATTTCCGGGACTGACGGCTGCTTCACCAGCGGCAACGATGTAACGGACTTCCTGCAATACAACCCCACGGGGACCGAAAGTCCGGCGATCCGCTTCCTGCAAACGCTGTTCGCGGCGGGCAAGCCGGTGATTGCTGCCGTGAACGGCTTGGCGGTCGGGATCGGGGTCACTATGCTGCTGCACTGCGATCTGGTCTATGCCGCCGATAGCGCCACCTTCCAGCTGCCGTTCGTCAATCTGGGACTGGTGCCGGAGGCGGCCTCAAGCATGCTGCTGCCTCGGGTGATGGGCCACCAGCGGGCCGCGGAGCTGTTGTTGTTGGGAGAGAGGTTTGATGCCCGCACCGCCCACGAGGTCGGGTTGGTGAATGCTGTGTGTCCCGCGAGCGAGCTCGCCGCGACGGTGCAGCAACGTGCGGCGACGCTGGCAGCCAAGCCGCCAGCATCTCTGCGCATGACCAAAGCCCTGCTGAAGCGGGAACCGGAAAGCATTCCGGCGCGCATGGCTGAAGAAGGAAAGTATTTCAGCCGTCAGCTTGCGTCGCCGGAAGCCCGCGAAGCGATGGAAGCCTTCATGCAGCGTCGCAAACCTGATTTTTCGCGTTTTGTCTGATTAAGCCACGTTTTGACTGATAGCAACGGTCTCTTCCCCCGGAGTAAGGCGTGCGGAGTCGGCGACCTGCACTCGCACCGTGGTCTCGGGCGCTATCTTGGGTAGGGGAACGGTTGGGGCCTGATGCAGCGTTTGGATCAGAAAGAGCGGGCGGCGCCGAACCTCGTCATAAATACGGCCAATGTATTCCCCCAGCAAGCCGGTACAGACAAGTTGAACGCCTGCCAGCAGCAGCACGGCAAGCAGCGTGCCTGCAAATCCAGCGGCGGCGAGTGCACGGAATCCAAAGACGCTGGAGATGAGCAGGAGCAGGCCTATCATCAGGCCCAAGGCCACGGATGCGCTGCCCATGGCTAAGCCCAGGCGGAGCGGTTTGTAACTGAAACTGAAGATGGCGTCCATGGCGTACTTGATAAGGCGGAGAAGAGTCTGTTTAGCTTCGCCGGCGGCGCGTTCCGCACGGTCATAAGTGACGACGGCGGTGCGAAAGCCGACCCAGGCGCGCATTCCGGGAAGATAACGATTGGTTTCTTGAAGGCCGTTGATGGCGTCGGCGACCTGGCGATCGAGCAAGCCGAAAATGCCGGCGTTCAAAGGAATGGGAAAATCGGAAAGCCAGCCCATCACCCGGTAGAAGAGCGGGAAGAGTTTTCCGCGAAGACCTTTTTCGGCGCGGCTGGTGCGCTGCGCCAGAATCACCATAGCGCCTTTCTTCCAGGCGCTCACCAGGCTGGGCAGGACCTCTGGAGGGTCCTGAAAATCGCCGTCCATCATAATGATGGCGTCGCCGCGAGCGGTTTGAAGACCGGCGGTCAGGGCGGCTTGATGGCCAAAGTTGCGTGCGAATTCCACCACCACGACTCGCGGATCGCGCTCATGAATCTCCAGCAGCAGGCGCAATGACGAGTCTCTGCTGCCGTCGTTTACGTAGACCACTTCCCAGGTGTCCCCGGTCTCGTCCGCGATGTGGCCGAGCACAGATTCCAGCGCGGCGTGGAAGGCCGCGATGTTTTCTTCTTCGTTGTAAATTGGAACAACCACCGACAGCATGGTTCAACCCTGGGGAACGTGGCCGAATCGAAGTTGATTGCTGCGGGCTAAGCGGCCCGGTTTTCGTTGACGGTATCCGTCAAGCTTGTCTTGTTCTCTTCTCCCGGCAGCGGCTTGGGTTGCGTGACCCGCCGTTCACCCACCACGTCCGGGCGTCCTACGCTGTAATAGTTGAGGCCGGCAGCCTCCATTTGTGCCGGCTTGAAGAGGTTGCGGCCGTCGAGCACGATGGGATACCGCAACGATTTTTTCACCCGCGCCAGGTCCAGAGCGGCAAAGTCTTCCCACTCGGTCAGGACCAGGCAGGCATCGGCGCCCTGCAGAGCTTCGTAAGCATCCTGGGCGAAGTTCACGCCGGAAGGAAACTCTTCTGCCGCATGGGCCATGGCCGCGGGATCGTAGGCGGTGATCGAGCAGCCTTCCTTCAGCAGCGCCTTGACGATGGCTACCGCTGGAGATTCGCGAATATCGTCAGTCCCGTTCTTGAAGGCCAGCCCCAGCACCGCCAGTTTCTTGCCTTTGAGCGTCCACAAAGCGCGCTTGGCTTTGCGGAGAAACCGGTTGCGCTGCTCTTCATTCACGTTGACGACTTCATCCAGCAACCCGAACGAGCAGCCACTCTCCCGGGCTACGGAGCGAAAGGCCATCAGATCCTTGGGAAAACATGAGCCGCCGTAGCCGATGCCGGGGTAGAGAAAACGCCGGCCGATACGGGAATCGCTGCCCAGGCCTTCGCAGACCTGTTCCACATCGGCGCCGACAGCTTCGCACACTGAAGAGACGGCGTTTACGAAGGAAATCTTCATGGCCAAAAAAGCGTTGGAAGCGTGCTTGATCAACTCCGCGCTCTTGGCGCTGGTGCGGATCAATCGGGCCATGAAGGGACCTGCGACCGGGCCGGGGATGGCGTCCGTTCTTTTGTAGTAACTGCCGTCCACCAGGGGGCGGTAGGCCTCGGCGAGCATCTCCGCGGCGCGCTCGCTGTCGGCGCCGGCCACGATGCGATCCGGATACAGGAAGTCTGCCACCGCTGCGCCTTCGCGCAGGAACTCGGGATTCGAAGCCACATCGAACAACTCCGCAGGCGCGCCATTCAGCAGCATGACTTTGCGGATCCAACTGTTGGTGTAAACCGGCACCGTGCTCTTTTCGACAACCACCTTGTAGCTGTCAATGGCGCCGGCGATCCCCCGGGCGACGGACTCGACATAGGACAGGTCGGCGTCACCATCCTCCTTGGGTGGCGTCCCTACCGCGATAAAGATGAGCTGGCTTCGCCGGACCGCCTCCGGGAGGTCGCTGATGAAGTCCAGGCGTTTGCCGCGGTGCCGCTGCAGCAGTTCCGGCACGAACTTCTCATGAATGGGACACTCGCCCCGTTGCAGAGCTGCCAGTTTGTCTTCGTCGTTGTCCACCAGAACCACATGGTGGCCAAGTTCAGCAAAGCAAGCGCCGGCTACCAATCCAACATAGCCCGATCCCACCACCGCAATCTTCATTTCCTGGTCCCCGGATGGCTGGCAAGCCCAGGCAGCAGTCCTGGTCTCTTGCGGCTCCCCAGAACGGCTACCGAAAGGTTGGATGTGAGAACACCTGTCCAGGATGTCACCCCGGAAACTCGCTCCAGACCGGGAGCCAACACCGCTGAGTAGCTCCACATCCAACGAAATGAATCTGAAACTCTGGACCCCCGGGGTCTGGAGGAAAGAGAAATCTTCGGGCCGAGTCCACGTATGAAGTGCACGAAAACTTTTGCGTTCGTTTCCTGTCTTGTGGCGTTAATTGCTCTCATCGTAATCGCCGGTTGCGGCGGCATTGGCGTTGCGTCTGCCAATCCCGCTGATGCGCCCGGCGCTACCCCGACGCCTACGCCTCCGCCTGTTGCTACGCCCACACCCACACCAACGCCTACGCCCACCCCAACGCCAACGCCCACGCCAACTCTGGAAAACAGCGTGAATCACGTGGTGGTCATGTTGCAGGAGAACCGATCGTTTGACAGCTACTTTGGGAAGATGACGGCCTACCGCGCCGCTAACGGAATTCCCGGGACTGTGGATGATCTGGACACGGGCACTTTCAAGAACAGCGGCGTCGCCGCCTATCACTCGGGCAGCGTGTGCATGGAGAATCTGAGCCCGGACTGGGCGGAGGACCGTCACGAGGTGAATCTGGGCAACGCCCGCAGCATCGATCCCAACAATCCCAAGACCATGCCCATGAACGGCTTCGTGAACACCGCGGCCGGCATTTCCGCGTTTTACAGCTTTGTCGATAGCTCCGGCCATCGTGCCATGGGCTATTACACCGAACACGAGCTCAATTACTACTACTTCATGGCCTCTAACTTCGCTATGAGCGACGCTTTCTACTCGCCGGCGCCGACGAACACGGCGAACAATCGTATCTATGCTCTCGGAGCCACGTCGCAGGGGACGGTGCATACGCCCGGCGGAAAAGAGTCCTGTCCCGGAGAAAGACTCCAGATTTCCGAAAAGCCCATTTTCCAGGTACTGAGCGAGAACAACATCTCATGGAAGATTTACGTGACGGACCTGGAACCGACTTGCGACCCCAAGAACGGCAAGTTTCCGCTAACCTGCGCCGTGAACAGCACCTACTTGCAGTTCTTCAGCTACATCGACGGTACCGCCGCCAAGCCTCCGGTGAAAGGACCCAACCCCGAGGTCCTGGCGCACCTGGCGCCGCTCGATTGCAGCAACGTCACCACGATCCCGAGTGGACGCAAGCCGTACGTGTGTCCGGCGGGGGTGACGGATTACTTTACGGACGTGGCCAACGGCACACTGCCCTCGGTTTCGTTCATTGAGACCGGCAGCTTCAGCGGCCGCGACGAACATCCCAGCGGCAAAGACCTGAGCAAAACTCCACCATTTCAGAGCGTCATCGACATTCAGATCGGCGCCAAGTTTGTGTCGCAGATTATCAACGCTCTGATGGTCAGTCCATCCTGGAAGGATTCTGTGTTCTTCTGGTTCACGGACGAAGGCGGCGGGGCTTTCGATCACGTTCCGCCCATGGGGGTCCCGAATCCGGATGGAGTCAAACCGGTTTTGTGCGAAACCAAGGATGTGAACGTCGGCGGCGACTTCAATATCACCGGTTTCCGCGTGCCCAATTTTATTGTTTCGCCGTTCTCCAGGAAGAACTATGTCTCGCACACGCCCATGGATTACACCGCCTGGTTGAAGTTCGTTGAAACCAGGTGGAACCTCCCCAACCTGACGCAGCGTGATTTGGCCATGCCGACGATGGAGGAATTTTTCGACTTCGCCGGCGCACCCTGGGCCACGCCGCCGACGCCACCGGCGCAAGTGACCACCGGGACACCGTGTAGTTTCGGGAAGCAGTGAGGATTGTAGGCAGATGAGACGCGACGCTCTCGCGTCTCTACGCCTGCGGCGAGTCGAGCGGTAGAGCGGCCCAGGGAAAAAATATCTAATCCTCTTTTTGTTTGAACTGAAATGGTGGCAGTACCGGCAACTGCGGGTGATCTTTGTCCCGCCAGTAGATTCTGAAGCAGTCGCCCAGTTGCTTCGGCTTCCACTCGGTCCCGTCCTGGTAGACGATTCTGGACGGGAAGAACGCCACTCCCAGAGCGCCTTCGCCTTCGAACATCTCGGTCCCGACGTCCACGCCTTGTTCCCGTCCCGGCTGGAAGGGCGCCGAGGAGAGCCAAGTCAGCAACAACGGCTGGAGTTCCATATCGCTGACCAGGTATCCGGAAAGAAGACTGACTTGGCGAATGGGTTTGGCGCTCGAATTCCTGACGCGGATGGCTGACGTGCCGGCCAGCTTGTTCCAATCGTCAGGGAGCAAGGCGACGGGACAGGAGCGAGGCGGCTCATAGATGGTGTAGCTGGCCATCATGCCCGCTTCCATGTGATCGGACACGTGGCAGTGAAAGAGCCAGGTACCGGGATTGTCCGCGACCATGTCCACGGTGGCCATGCTGCCGGGAAGCAGCTCAACCACGTCGGTATGTCGCTTCCCGTAGGTCACGGTCTCTCCGTGCCAGTGCGGCGTGTGCAGGTCTTTTTCATTTCCCATGCCCAGCAAGTACCAGCGGATCCGCTCCCCTTGTTTCATCAAAAGGCCGGGCAGATTGCCGAAGACAAACCCGTTCATGGAGTGGAATTGACCGGCGTCTTTGCCGGGCGCTTCATCGAAGATCATGAACATCAGGACGAACTCGCGGTCCACGTCCCTGGGTGCGCCGCGGGCGTCGGCCATGCCCGCGGCGGTGACGATGATCGGTCCCAGCAACCCCGCGTTGATTTCCTTTTCTGCGTCCACGTGCGAGTGGTACCACCAGACCACCGAGCTGGGTCCGCCGGAGCCGGGGCCGCTGTTCTTGTCCGCCGTCCAGCGATAGGTAAAACGTTCGCCCGGCTCAATGCCCGCACCCTTGCCATAGGGCAAGTAGGCCGCGCCTTCGTTGTTCTTGTCATAGTGCAGGCCGTGCGGATGGATGCTGTGCGGCATTTCGCTGCGATTGAGGAACGTCACAAGGACCGTGTCTCCGACTTCAGCGTGAATGATGGGCCCGAGAATGCCAAGCCATTCAGGCTGCGGTTTGCGGACCGAAAAAGTAGCGTCGGTATATTCGATGTAGCGAGTCTTGTTCCAGCGCGTCTGTGTCCGCCATGGTTCAGGGAGAACAACACCGTGGATCAGGTCTTTCCCGCTGGGCGCGTAGTCCCAGGTGACATCCTCAGCCGCGATGTAGTAGTGCCGTACCTTGGCTGCGGACCCCAATGCCGGCAAGAGAAGCGCCATACTGAGTGCCAGGAATAATCGCCGCAGCTTGGGGCAGATCATGAAAAGGTTCCAATCGTAGTCGGGAAAGCTTTTGAATTTTGACTGGCGTTCAAAACTCCCTCGTGAATTGTGCGCACTTGGGCGAAGAAATCGCGCGCTGCCGACGACAGAGGCTCTGACCGGCCAACACGATGTTGAACCCGGCCATCCAACCGACAAATCCGAATTCACAAAGCTATGTTTGAGTTGAAGGGCCGGCTCCGGGTATGATCCACCGCAAGAAAAGGTTTGCTACCTCCGCGTTCGTGACCACTGTCATTTTCATCAGTCTCGCCGGCTGCCAGGGCGTTTCCACCTTGCCCGCCAACACGGCGCACCAGGTAAACCACATCATCTTTATGATGCAGGAGAACCGCTCCTTCGACGCCTATTTTGGGAAACTGAACGACTATCGCGCTTCCGCGTTCGCGCAGCCCCGCAATACCGACGATCTGGAAACGACCTTCACCAATCCCGCGGATGATGGAGCCCTGGTCAGCAGTTTTCACCTCGCTACCAGCTGCCTGTTTGACAACACGGCAGCCTGGGACGAGACGTGGGGTGACATGAATCGCTTCAATGCGGTCGCAGGTCCCCTGTTGCTCGATGGCTTTGTTCACTCCTCGGGACTGTTTGCGGCTGACAACGGGCGTCCGGACACCAAGGGAATCCGCGCGATGGGCTTCTATAACGGCGGCGATTTGACCTCACCGTACTGGTTTGCCACGCAGTTTGCCACCTCCGACCGCTTCTACACCCCGGCGCCGGTACAGACCGAGGTGGTCCGGCTCTGGGCCATGGCCTCCACTTCGCAGGGCTTCATCCATCCGCTTTCGGAGACCAACAGCCACCTGACCGCTACCACCATCTTTCAGCTCCTGGATAACGCTAAAATCACCTGGAAGATTTACTCAGTCGATATCGGACCGGACGGTTTGCCCATTACCGAGCTACGCAACTTCCAGCCCTATGGCTTGAACCAGGAGAGCCGCATTGTCCCCATTTCGCAATACTTCACCGACCTTCAGAACGGCACGCTGCCCCAATTCGCGTACATCGAGCCGGGATTTATCAGCAATCGCGACGAGCACCCTGGCGAAGGCACCTCCATCCAGACAGGCGCTCAGTTCGTTGCTGGGCTCATCACGGCCCTGATCAACAGCACGTCCTGGAAGGATTCCGTCTTTATCGAAACCTTTGACGAAGGCGGTGGCCTGTTTGACCATGTGGGCCCGATGATTGACGGCGAGGCCATCCAGGAACTGGCTGTGGGAGCCGGCGGCCAAGCGGTGGGACCAGGCATGTACCCTACAGACGCCGCGGAGCAACATGTGCCCAGCCCGGACGGGATCCCACCCCAGGACCTCAGGGCCGGTGATCCCCCCGGGGACTTTACTCGAACCGGCTTCCGTGTCCCGCTGATCATCGTGTCGCCCTTCGCCAAGCCACACTTCGTTTCGCATACGCCGATGGATTACACGGCGGTCCTCAAGTTCGTGGAGAAACGCTTTGGCCTTCCCAACCTGACGCAGCGCGATGCTGCCCAGCCCGACATGGGAGAGTTCTTCGACTTTGCGAATGTCCCCAACCTCACTCCGTCCATGCCGGCCGCCCAGCCCACCAGCCTGGCGTGCAATGCCGACGCTGCAGCAGCGCCGTTGTGAAAAGAGCACTTAGCAATTAGCAAATGCGTAAGACTCAGAGGCAACCAGCGTGGATATGGATGTGTGCAGCTGCTTCAGCTGAGCTAATGGCTAAGTGCTAATGGCTAATTGCTGAATGCCGCAGCTGATTACCCTCTGCGTCTCCAACCGGCACGGTGCGATAGACTCTTATCACCATGCAATCCCATGAATCCGTCAACGCCATGGCCGGGGCCTATGCGGAAAAAGCGGTACAGGCAGCGCGCGAGTTCCGTGCGCGACTGGATTACAGCGAGCACTCGCTGCAGGAGGTTGAGACCATCCTGGGCCGGCTGGCAGACGGGCCGCCATCGCCATCCGACGATATGACCGAGATCTGCAAAATGTGGGGCAGTTATCTGGGGGAAGTCGTGCGGCGGCGTTTCGGGGGCGAGTGGGCGATCGAGACCTATCCGGGAAAGCAGTTTGCCACGCTGACCTTGAGCGTCGGCGGCAACAAGCTATTTCCCACCATGAAAGTCCACCGCCGTCTTACCCAGGGCCAGGACGATAATGTGTGGTCGTTTTACAAGATGGTGAAGGCCCGGCTGGAATCCGTACCGGGCGGTAGAATTCAATGACCCGTCCCGATGGCCGTGGAGTCGCATGTTCGCCCAGCTTCTGTCTCCGATGCTGCCACCAGGCGACCAGAGCTCGTAGCAGCCACGTGATGCGTCTTTCGCCTCTCTGCACTCCGCGAGCAGGAAGGACAATAGGAGAACGCGAGTTCTCTCTTTGATGCACTACATTGGGCACAGTGCACAAAGTCTATCCGGCGTTGGGACAACTGGCGAATGACAGAGGTAACTTCGCCGCGTTTCGAGGTGACGAAAGTAACGCGCCGCGCAGGCTAGGGTTCGAGCTTCTTCCTATTCGTCTTCGTCTGGATCCAGCCTGGGCCGGGGAGTTCCTCCTTGAGTTTGGCCCCGCTGCGTTCTTCCTGAATCATCTGCGCAGCCAGGTTCAGAATGCGTTCAGCTGCGGTTTCAGGAGGCACGCCACGCAAATGAATGTTGGAGATCAGGTTTCGCTGGGCATCGCTGTGGCCCGCCCGGGGCCGGAAAGCCATATATGCGGAAAGGCTTTCCGCCGTGGCCAGGCCCGGACGTTCACCAATCAGCAGCACGACCACTTGCGGGCGCAGCAGCTCGCCTAACTGGTTCATCAGGCCCACGCGGCAGTAACGCACCACGAATGGTTGCCCCTGCCTCCAGCCTCGATCTTTTGCCCCTTGCGTAAGCAGCGGCAGAAGTTTGGGGACCTGCGTGACGACGGCGGTAACGGAGAGACCGTCGCCAATCACGATCTGCAGGTCGGGGTCCTGCCGGCAGCGGGCCTGGATGGTCCGGGCCGCATCCTCGCGGAGACGCCGGCCCAGGTCGGGGCGAAGCAGGTATTCGTCTTTGGATTGCGCCTGGGTCGCGACCTCAAACAGCTTCCATGTCCGGACGAACTCTGCGCCGAGGTCTCGTGTGAGGTCCATCTCGGTGCGGACGGCATCGCGTGCCGCGGCATGGGCCTGGCGCAACTCCAGTTGCGTAGCCGTACGATAGCCGGCGCCGGCGCGGTCTGCCAGAACGCGTGCCGGAGTTCGCGCGCGAATGCGTTCGATCATATCCGGCCATGCGAGGGAGCTTTCGCTGCGATGGTCCATTCCGTCACTCGTGCAGGTAGATGGCGTATGTCTTCTTCAGGTCCTCCGCGCGGCGGTCGGAGAGTTCCTTCACACAGCCGGAGCGTACCGAGGGAGCAATGCTGCCGCCTTCAAATTGCTGCTCCCTGGCGTCACACTCGGCGTCGCGATAGCGGTCCCAGGCGAGCTGTGCTGCTTTCAGCCTTTGCAGCGCCGTTTCCTGGTAGCTCTTGAGGGGGCTTTGCTCCTTGGCAATCTTGGCGCGCATGAGACCCTGGAGCTTCCGGTAAAGCACCGTAAGATCGGCCTGGGCCTTGGCGGCGAGTTGGTCCCAGCACTGGGTTCGTTCCGTCTGTGTGGCGGAGGCCGGACACGGATCAGCCGGCGGGACAGCCTTCTTGTCTGACAGTTCTTGGGGCCAGGCTGCCGCCGCGAGAATCAAAGCGACGACTGCCGCGCGGAACAGATTTCTCATTCGCTTTCTCCTGTGTGCCCGTGTTCCGGGACTTTGGGTTTCGCTGTAGGTTTCGTCATCGTTACTTGAGCGCTGTCTCCAGCGCGGAGGCCAGTTGTTTGCGCAATGCGGAATCGAGCTTGGCCGGCTCATCCCCTTTGTATATACCCATCGCTTGCAGCCACGCCAAAAACTCCGGCGCCGGACTCAGGCTGAAAAGACGGCGAACGGCCAGGGCATCGTGAAAGCTGGTGGACTGGTAGTTGAGCATCACGTCGTCGGCGCAAGGGACGCCCATGAAGTAGTTGCAACCCGCGGCAGCCAGCAGCATGAGCAGGTTGTCCGCCGAGTTCTGATCGGCAGCCGCATGATTGGTGTAACACACGTCGCAGCCCATGGGCAGGCCCAGCAGCTTGCCCATGAAATGGTCTTCGAGGCCGGCACGGATAATCTGGCGTTCGTCATAAAGGTATTCCGGACCGATGAACCCGACCACGCTGTTTACTAGGAACGGCTCGAAGACGCGGGCGACGCCGTAAGCGCGAGCCTCCAACGTAACCTGGTCCACACCGTGATGGGCTTCGGCGGATAGCGCGCTGCCCTGGCCAGTTTCGAAGTAAGTCACGTTGAGTTTTTGATCTTCGGACTGCCTGGGACTCGTGGAAGAGGATGTGCGGTGCGTAGAATCGGGAGATCGGGAGACCGGGAGATCGGGAGATCGGAGATCCGAGCTGCGTTGTGCTCCACCGATGTCCCGATGATCCGATGACCCGATGGCCCGATTTTCACCACGTCGGCGATGGTGTTCCACCACCCGTTCTTTCCCCTCCTTCAACATACTCAAAGTCACGCCGAAGCTTTCGTTGGCCTTTTGTGTTCCCGCCACCGACTGGAACAGCAGATCCACAGGGGCTCCGTTCTCGAGCGCCTTGAGTTGCGTGGTGATGTGGGCCAGACAGCAAGCCTGTGTGGGGATCTCGTAAGCGTCGATCAGCCTTTCGAGAGCGTGCAGGATGTCAGAGACCGTCGCCACCGAATCTGTTGCTGGATTCACCCCGATCACGGCGTCACCGCAGCCGTAAAGGAGGCCGTCGAAAGCTGAGAGCAGGATGCCGGCAACGTCATCCGCGGGATGGTTCGGTTGCAGCCGGATGCCGAGCACGCCGCGCTGGCCCATGGTGTTGCGACAGCGCGTGACCACGCGTATTTTCGCCGCAGCCAGAATCAGGTCCTTGTTACTCATGAGCTTGGCCGCGGCGGCTGCCATCTCCGGAGTGATGGCCCAGTGCAGGTGCGTCAAATCGGGTTCCGTCGTCTGGTCGCGAAGGATGAACTCCCGAAACTCGCCGACAGTCAGGCTCTTGATCGCGGCGAAGGACTCTTGATCTTGGGTTTCCAGAATCAAGCGGCTGACGTCGTCTTCATCCGGGTCGATCAGCGGGTTGGCTGCGATGTCTCCGAGCGTTACGTCGGCCAGCGCGCGCTTGGCGGCGACGCGCTCTTGCTCGGAGCCTGCGGCGATGCCGGCCAGTTGGTCGCCCGATTTCTCTTCGTTGGCCTTGGCCATCAGCTCACGCAGATCGGCGAATTGGAAACGTTCGGGCATTTTCTGCTGCTGACATTTGAACACCTTTGTGCGGGGGGTTGGCAACTGGAGAGAGCCCTGGCACAGGCTCCTCGGCGCCGCAGGATTTTGGCTCGTTCGGCGGCTGCCTACCGTTCGGGTGCGTAGTAACCCTTACGCGCGTGAATTTTGTAACCTTCCTTGGAAGTAATCTCGATGGGGTGGAAGCTGCCATCGTGTTTTCCGTCCTCCGGGACGTAGGACAGGATGTACTGGTGGCGAAGTTCGTCGGTGATCTGGTTCAGGGCGTCTTGTAGCTTGTCAGGGCTGCTCACGGTGATGAGCTTGCCTCCGGTCTGCTCAGCCAGGTCACTCCCCGGCGCCCCAAACAGGCTGTGAAAGAACAGCACCACATAGCAGACAGTGTCCGCCTTCTGGGCGGCCTGGATCGCGTCTTTGAGTTTTACTCTGCTGCCCTGATCGTATCCCGCGGTCAGGATCACCAGCGCCTTGCGTCCGACCTGTTTTTGCAGAATCTCGTTGGCGGCCAGATAGACGGCGTCACTCAGCAAGCCGCCGGAACGAGGCGATCGCAGCCCGATATTTACGTGTGCCTGCTCCAGCCCCGAGCGCAAAAGCGAGTGGTCACTGGTCAGGTCCTGCAAAAGGTCCACGGTCACGTCAAAACTGATCACGAACGCCAGGTCCTTTTCTTTGACCGCCTTGCTCAGAAAGTTTTCCGCCGCGGCTTTTTCTGCGGGCAGCGCGTTCTTCATCACCCCGCTGGTGTCCACCAGAATACCCAGCGTGAGCGGCGTGCCCGGCGCGGAAGAGAATTGCTGGATGGCTTGCGGCCGCCCATCGTCGCGAAGCTGAAAGGAATCTTTGGCCAGGTCCGGGACCAGCGCGCCGTGCCCGTTATCGACGGTGAAGAAGATCCTGATGAGATCTGCGTCCCTGGGGGTCGCGCTGGCGGCCGGTTGTCCGGACTGTCCAAAACAAGCGGCGGACAGCAGCGCGAATAGGCTCGTGGTCCAGATGAAATAAAGACTCCGGTAGGTCATGGTAGTTTCCTGAAGCAGGCATTATGTCGAAACTATCGACGAAGTCAAGCACATGTTCACTTTGGTAGTGGTACAGTTTTGGTTTCGGCCGAACACTCGTGTGGCACAGCCGCCCCTGGCTGTGGCCGTTTTGAAGAGAAGAACACCGCCCAGGGCGCCGGCGTCACACGATCATCGACCAAACTGCACCACTACCCTCGCTAACATGCCCGCTCATTTAGAACTGGACAGTAATAAGAACCTTCTAGACAATCGCGCTATGAGTAAAGAGGAGAGGTGCCAATGACCCGGAGAATGCTCGGCGCACTGCTGGTGGTGTGGTTTGGATCGGTCGTGTCCATCGCGGCAATCGCTCAGACAGAAACTCCGGCGGCCACGCAATCCAAAGCGGCGTCAGTCACAACCAGCCTGGAAGGCGACTGGCTGGGAACGCTCGATGCCGGCGGCACCAAGCTGCGGGTGGCCTTGAACGTCACGCAAAATAAGGACGGCAAGCTCACCGCTACCCTGGACAGCC
The DNA here is from genome assembly GCA_964521445.1 of uncultured Acidobacteriaceae bacterium. Classification (GTDB taxonomy): domain Bacteria; phylum Acidobacteriota; class Terriglobia; order Terriglobales; family Acidobacteriaceae; genus Angelobacter. The sequence continues at coordinate 5,505 of CAZFRV010000087.1, read as the reverse complement.
TCGACCAAAACGCCAAGGGCATTCCGGTGAGCTCCATTGACCAGACCGTCGACGAGGTCAAGCTGGAGCTGGCGGATATCGGCGGCTCCTACGCGGGCAAGATGAGCGCGGACGGCCAGTCGCTTACGGGTCAATGGAAACAGGGCGGAGTTTCATTGCCGCTGGTATTCAAACGAGCGGGGCAGGCGAGCATCACCGCAGGCGCGGCTGCCGCAGACTACGAAGCCTTGGCGCGAGCAGTGCCCGTGGACCTGGCTGCTCGCCGCTTTGAGAAGGTCTTTGCCCAGTTCGATGAGAGGGTGGCCAAAGCGCTACCGGCCGATAAGCTGGCGGAAAGCTGGGACAGCCTGCGCGCGCAGGTGGGAGAGTTCAAGTCCATCGAGAGCGTGAAGCGCGAAGAGCAGCAGGGGTACCAGGTGGTGCATGTGATCTGCGCTTTCGACAAGCAGAAGATGGATATGATGATGGCCTTTGACGGGCAACAGCATATCGCCACGCTGCGAACCACCGCGGCCAAGGTGGATTGGATCCCGCCGGCTTACGCCAAGACGGAATCGTTTCACGAGCGCGAGGTCACGGTGGGCGCAGCGCCCTGGCAGCTTCCCGGCACGCTTACGCTACCTAACGGTCCCGGGCCTTTCCCGGCCGTGGTTCTGGTGCATGGCTCGGGTCCGAATGACCGCGATGAATCGATTGGCAACAACAAGACGTTCAAAGACCTGGCCTGGGGTTTGGCCGGCCAGGGCATCGCCGTGCTGCGCTACGAAAAGCGCTCCAAGGTCCACGGAAGAGAGATGGCGCAGCTTGCGAATTTGACGGTGAAAGAAGAAACCGTGGACGATGCTCAGTTGGCCGCGGACCTGCTGGCCGCGCAACCCGAGATCCAGGCGAAGCATGTTTTTGTTCTGGGGCACAGCCTGGGCGGCTACGTGGGGCCGCGCATCGCCGCGAGCGACCAAAAGGTCGCGGGGCTGATTCTTCTGGCCGGCAGCACGCGGCCCATGGAGGAGCTGGCCGTGGAGCAGGTGCGGTATGCGGTGGGCCTCAGCGGAAAAATCACGCCTCAGGGTCAAGAGGCGATCGACCAGGTGGAAAAAGAAGAAGCGGTGATCCGCAGCCCCGACCTGAAGCCGGGGACAACTGTGAAATTCCTGGGCATACCCATCCCCTCCTCGTATTTCCTCGATTTGCGCGACTATCATCCGGCCGAGATGGCGGCGAAGCTGCACATTCCCATCCTGGTGCTGCAGGGCGAACGCGACTACCAGGTACGCCCAGCCGATTTTGACGGCTGGAAGAAGTCCCTGGGCAATCAGCCTACGGCCACGTTCAAGAGCTATCCAGCTCTGAATCATCTCTTCATGCCCGGAAGCGGGCCGAGTTCAGACGCGGAGTACTTTCGACCCAACCACGTTCCGGAAGAAGTGATTCAGGACATTGCGGGGTGGGTGAAGAAGAATAGCCGTTAGCTTTGTGCCCAGTGCCGCCGTAGAGACGTGGCACGCCACGTCTCTACCGACTTCACCCATGCCGCAGTGCTTCGGTGGGATCAACGCGAGTGGCGCGCCGTGCCGGCAAGTAGCTGGCCACCAGAGCGATGACCAGAAACACTAACGGCACTAGCACGAAGGTCGTCAGGTCGCGCGCCCCAGTGTGATAGAGCAGGCTGCCCATCACGCGCGTCAGGGCCAGCGCGGCCACTACGCCGACGCCGATACCGACCAGCGTCAGGATCAATCCCTGGCGCACGATCAGCCGCACCAGGTCCGACCTCTCCGCGCCCAGGGCCAGGCGTATCCCCAGCTCCTGCCAGCGCTGCGAGACTGAATAAGCCAGTACGCCGTAGATTCCCACCACGGCCAGGACCAGGGCTATGCCTGAAAAAATGCCCAAGAGAAGCATGGTGGAGCGTGGCTGAGCGCGCGAGCTGTCCATGAGTTCTTCTACGGTCTGGATGGTGGTGACCGGCTGGTCGGGATCCAGGCTGGAGATCTGGCCGCGTACGGCGGAGACCATGCTCTGAGGGTTCGTCGCGGTGCGCACCAGCAAATTCATGTTGCCCCAGGGCAGCTGCGGGAAGGGCAGATAGATCAGGGCCTTCGGGGCCTGAGCCAGACCAGAATTGTTGGTGTCGGCTGCCACGCCTACGATTTCCGCGGGCGCAGGCTGGCGGCCGATGAGAATGTGCTTGCCCACCGCGTTCTGGCCCGGCCAGTACCGTCGCGCCAACGTCTCGTTGACGATGATCACTTTGGGCGCCTGCGCATTGTCGGCATCGGTGAAAGCGCGCCCGGCGCGAAGGGGAACGCGCAGGGTTTCGAGAAGGCCGGGGCTGGTGGCTTCAATGATGAGGAAAGGCCGTTCGGCCAGGGGAACCTCCGGCTGGCCTTCGGGAAGCACCGGTGTGATGCGTTTGGGCGTCAGAGGCAGCGCCGCCGAGACCGCGGCTGAGCGTACGCCGGGCAGCGCGGAGACGCGGCGTAACAACTCGTCGAAGAACGCGATCTGTTTTTGCGCGGCAGCGTACTTCACCGTGGGCAAAGAGACGTTCATGGTTAAGACGTTGCGTGAGTCAAATCCAGGATCGACGCGCAGAAGGTTGCTGAAACTGCGGGCCAGCAGACCCGCGACAATGAGCAGCAACAGTGTGAGGGCGACCTGTCCCACCACCAGCAGGCTCTTGAGTTGCGCCCGGCTGTGGCCTCCGGTGGCTCCCCGGCCTTCGTCGCGCAGAGTGGAGTTCAAGTTGGTGCGCGCGAGCTGTAAGGCAGGAAAAATTCCGAAGAGCACGCCGGTGACCAGGGAAACTGCCAATGTGAAAAAGAGTACGCGCGCGTCCATGGCGATGGGGATTTGCTGCATGGAGAAGCCTTCCACGTTGGACTGACCCAGCACCACAAGGGACCTGGTCAAGGCCCAGCCCAGGCCAAGCCCAAGCACGCCGGCGATCACCGCCAGCAACATGCTCTCGGTCAGCAGTTGGCGGATGACAACGCTGCGCCTGGCGCCCAGCGCCGCACGCACCGCAATCTCTTTGCGCCGGCCCAGGGCGCGGGAGAGGAGCAGGCTGGCCACATTGGCGCAGGCGATCAAGAGCAGCACCGCCACGGCGCCGGAGAGAAACAGCAGTCGAGTGCGCATGTTAGCCACTACCGAGTCCTGCAGGTCGGTGAGCGTCACGGAGAACGTGGCGTCGGCATCCGGCGCGGCGGGGTTTTCCTTGCGGTATTGCTGCTCCAGGACCTGCATCTCGGAGAGCGCCTGTTCCCGGGAAACCTCGGGGCGCAGGCGCGCGACCACAGTCAGGTAACCCACTCCCATGCGCAAGCGCTGTGTGGTGAACAGCGTATGTTCGAAGTAACGCGGCGACCACACGTCCGCCGGCTGCATGAACGGAAACTGAATGCCCGCGGGCAGCACCCCGATGATGGTGTAGGGCGTGGAATCGAGCGCAAGGGTCTGTCCCAGAATGTGGAGGTCGCCGCCGAAGCGGGTGTGCCAGAGAGAATCAGAGATCATCACCACCCGGTTGCCCTCGGGCTGGCCTTCTTCGGGCACGAACGACCGGCCGAGTTGCGGCTTCACGCCGAGCATGGCAAAAAATTCCGGTGAGACGCGGCCGGCTGACACCTGTTGCGGCTCGCCCAGGCCGGTGAGGTTGAAGTTGTCATTGGCAACCGCCACCACGCCCGCGAGGGAATGATTGCGCTGGTGAATGACATCGAACCAGTTGATGTTGCAGCAGAGGTTTTGCCCGTCCTTTTGTTGGATATTAGGCAGTAGCAGTTGCTGCGGATCGCGGTAGGGCAGAGGCTTGAGCAGCACGGCGCTGGTGATGGTGAAGATCGCGGTGTTGCCGCCGATGCCCAGGGCCAGCGTGAGGATCGCGGCCACGGCGAAGCCGGGGTTCTTGAGCAGCGTGCGAATGCCGAAACGAAGATCCTGAAGGAAGGAATGCATGCAGAGATTATCTCACTGGAACGGAGAGATCGCCGTGATCGTGATCGCCGTCATCGCGCGTGATCGGAAAGGTCATGAGCTGGGGCAGAATTGGCCGCCGAGGTCACCGATCCGCGCTCGGTGTTCTGCGATCATCACTCAGCGTTCATCGCGCACATCCGCCGTAAGGTTTTCGAGTGCGTTCCATTTCGGGTCGGGTCGTGCAAAAAGAGCCAAAAGCAGATTGCCTTCCAGCGCCGAGTGAGCACACAATTCTTCCAGGCTGGGACAAATATCGCTCCCCGCTGAAAGGACGGAAGCCATGAATCAAAACAATAGGGTGCTTGGCCGGGTCGGCGCACGCCTTCTGAGTGATGAGGAACTCCGGCAGGTCGCCGGCGCATTCGTTACCGGTGCTTGTGTTTGGGATCCCATAGCCTGCAGAGTCATCAGTGGAGACTGCAGCAAAATCCCGCCGGCCTGCGCCTCGTAGCAGGCACACTCGAGCGAGGGTGCGGCGATGAACTGCAGCTCGCCTTCGGAATGAGTCCATGGTGGTGCGGGCACGGTGCGCCGTGCCCGCAGGGTCAACATCGAGGAGTTCATCGCGTTCGCTACTGCCGTAACCATCGTCGAGAAATTTTTGTGGCGTGGGCCCTTGCGCAATCCCCCGGCGCCTGATATAAAAGATGAGACGTTAAGGAATGGCCTGAACAGACGACGTGTGCTGCATCCAGCCCTTGCAGCCGTCAAGCAAATTCTGAATCAGAATTGCCGCTTGAATCATCAGATCAGAGAGCCACTCTATTAGCCCAAGGCGAGTCCTGCGGGCAGCATTCGGGAACTCAAGATTCCTGAAGGGTTTAACGACCTAACATGATCTTTATTTTTAGCAGTTTGCGGACGTTTTGAGTCCGTGTCCAGAGACTTCCGGCCGGTGTGGCAATGGATCTCTGGCGAGCGAAGTCGCGAGTACGGATGGTTCGTGCATTGTCCGAACCCCTTGGAAAAGGTAACCAAGAGAAACAACGCATCGAGCGTTGACAGGCAGCGACGATTCGCGGTAAATTTGTAGGGTTCGTCTCTAATGTCCGAGAGGACTGCAGAGACGCTGGCTTCGGAGTTCGCTCCGAAGCCGATTCGAGGAGCTCCGGGCCAGTTCCGGGGTACCTGAAAGCGCCGCTCAGGCGGAGTGCTATCGGGTCTTTGACAAAAGGTTGAACGTGCCAGTCGTGAGATGAAACGAGGATTTAAGTCCGAGTGATTCTCACAAAATCAGGAGCCATTCGGTGAATTCCGTTCTGGGTTTGTTGGGAAACCAGCAGATCCGGAATTATTAGCCGAAATGGCAACTCCCTTGACTGTCGGAAACTTCATTGCGCTTTCGGGCGTGGTGAGATGGCCGGCAACCCGTCAGGGAGTAATCAGGTTTCAAACGAGAGTTTGATCCTGGCTCAGAATCAACGCTGGCGGCGTGCCTAACACATGCAAGTCGAACGAGAAAGTGGAGCAATCCATGAGTAAAGTGGCGACCGGGTGAGTAACACGTGACTAACCTACCCTAGA
>CAZFRV010000086.1:0-4539 GCA_964521445.1 uncultured Acidobacteriaceae bacterium | reverse complement strand
AGCGCTCACCAAAATCGTGGGAAAGTCCACATTCGGCAGGTCGCTGACGGGCAGCAGCTGATACGCGAAAACACCGAAGATCAGAATCGCGGCCATGACCAGCGTGGTCATAATGGGCCGATGGATGAAGAGCTCGGAGAGACTCACAGTCCGCCTCCGGGAGGAGCCGTGGGCGGCTGAGTTCCCGGCAGGGTGCTTTGTACCATGACTTTTGCGTTCGGAGCCACTCGCAACTGCCCGTTCACAATCACCTGCTCACCGGTCTTCAGGCCGTCTGAAATGAGCGTCAGATTCTGATACACCCCCGACGTCTTCACCGGCCGCGATTCAGCTGTGCTGTCACTTCTGACGACGTATACGTATTCACCTCGCTGTCCTGTTTGAATCGCTTTCGTCGGGACCACAACGGCATTCTTCTGCGTAGAGAGCTCCAACACAACATCCACGAATTGTCCCGGCCACAGACGTCGATCCTTGTTCTGATACGTGCCTTTCAGCTTGAACATACCGGTTGTTACGTCGACTCCGTTGTCAATAAACGTCAACCGGCCCTCGACCGGATTCCCCGATTGTCCCTTGGGGTAAGCCAGAACTTTGAGCTGCCCAGAATTGAAGCGCCGCCGTACCGGATCCAAGTCGGCTTCAGGCACCGAAAAAGTTAGGTAGATCGGCGTGACTTGATTCAACTGCACCAGATAGGGCGTATCGTTGGCCTTCACCAGATTGCCGAGATTGATCATCAATGCTCCAGCGCGTGCATTGATGGGAGCACCGATGTCGGTATATTGCAGTTGAACGTGAGCGGCGTCGACCGCGGCCTTGTCTGCCTCCACTGCGGACGCATCGGCCTTTGCCTGCGCACGCAACTGTTCGGCCTGTTCATGGGACGCAACGCCTTCTTTTTCCAGGGTGGAGTAGCGGTCTGCTTGCATCCGCGAATTCTCCGCCTGTGCCTGATCGTGCTTCATTTGACCCATCGCTTTTTCAAGGTCCGCCTGGAAAGGACGTTTGTCCAGCTGAAACAGCGGCTGGCCCTCGCGTACATCCTCTCCTTCTCTGAAAAAGATCTTCTGGATTTGACCGTTGACTTGCGACCTTATCTGCACGGTTTGGTACGCTTCAACGTTACCGATGGCTCGGATCTGAACCGGGATGTCTCGCCGCTCCACACTGGCCACGACCACCGGCGCCGGTGGACGCTCCCCCGAAGCGCCTGCCACCTGAACTTGGTCTTTGTTTCTGCAAGCGGATAAGAAGAGAACAGCGGACAGGATGAAGAATGAAATCGATGACCGCAGTCGGCCGACGAGGTGGTTTATGACAATAGGCTCCAGCACGCGAGATACCGACATGATTCTATACTGCGAGAGCCATGGTGGCGCTCCGGGCCTTGCTGAACATGCCAGGGACCTTCGGCCTTACGTTGTGATCGTGATCACAACCGGGACTCTAGAAGAGTTCTCTCTTCATGTCATGGCGGCTTTGGTCGCGCAACACGATCACCCTTAGCTGTGATCACAGGTACAGCCGCGACTGCTGGCCAGCGAGAACATATGAAGTAAAAACCGATCCCCCGTCGGAGGTGGCCATGATGCGTGTCTTGATTCTTGGTGCCGCAGGCAGGGACTTCCATAACTTTAATGTCTTTTTCCGCAATAATTCCGACTACCACGTAGTTGCATTCACCGCCACACAAATTCCTGATATCGCCGGTCGCCGCTATCCGCGGGAGCTTGCTGGAGGCTTGTATCCAGAGGGCATTCCTATCTTTGAAGAAAAGGATATGGAGGGCCTGGTCGCCAAACACGACATTGATGCTGTCGTGTTTTCCTACAGCGACATTTCCCACCAGAACCTGATGCATCTCGCCTCTCGTGCAGTAGCGGCGGATGTCGATTTTTGGCTGCTGGGAACCGGACGCACGCAGCTCAAATCGTCGGTGCCCGTCATCTCCGTGTGCGCCGTGCGCACTGGATGCGGCAAGAGCCCGGTCTCGCGCCTGGTTGCCGCAGAGTTGCGCCGGCAGGGGCGAAGGCCGGTGGTCATTCGCCATCCCATGCCATACGGAGATTTGGCGGCGCAAGCTGTGCAACGTTTTGCCGTGATGGAAGACCTCGATCTTCAGCAATGCACGATCGAGGAGCGCGAAGAGTACGAACCGCACATCACCCAGGGGACCGTCGTATATGCCGGAGTCGACTACGAAAAGATTCTCCGGCGTGCCGAGAAAGAGGCGGATGTCATTCTGTGGGACGGCGGCAATAACGACACTTCCTTCTATGCCTCCAATCTGGAAATCGTAGTTGTAGACCCGCACCGTGCGGGGCATGAACTCGGCTACTTCCCCGGTGAGGTCAACCTGCGGCGCGCGGATGCGATCGTGATCAACAAAGTGGATACCGCCGATCAGTGCGACCTTGAGAGCGTTCGCCATAACATAAAGCTTCACAATCCTAAAGCCGTGGTTTTTGAAATGGCGTGTCGCGTTTCCGTCTCCGAGCCATACCTTGTGAAAGGACAGCGCGTTCTAGTGGTGGAGGATGGCCCAACACTCACTCACGGAGAAATGCCCTACGGCGCCGGCGTGGTTGCAGCGCGGCAGGGCGGGGCCGCAGAACTGGTGGATCCGCGGCCCTATGCCGTCGGATCGATCCGCGGCACCTTTGAACGTTATCAGCACTTGACGAACCTCCTGCCCGCCATGGGCTACAGTGCCATGCAGAAGCATGAGCTCGAGGAAACCATCCGCCGTACCCCGTGCGATTTGGTGCTGATCGCCACTCCCATTGACCTTACCCGGGTGATCAAACTCGACAAGCCGAACCTCCGCGTGACCTACGAAGTTGAAGAACTCACCAAGCCCGGCCTGGCCGAATTGCTTGCCAAGTTCACGCCTGAGCACGCGCCAGCGCCGGCAGGAGTCGGAAAATGACCAGCAAGGATTTCCTCTCGATTCGGGATTTCTCGCCCTCGGAGATCCAGTACCTCCTCATCCTTGGCCGCCAGGTGAAGGCCGACCCGACCGGCTTTAGCACGGCACTCCGGCGCCAAACGTTGGCCATGATTTTCGAGAAACCTTCTTTGCGCACGCGGGTGACGTTTGATGTCGGCATCCAGCAACTTGGTGGCTTTTCGCTTTACCTCTCTCCGGCGGAGATCAATCTGGGTAAACGGGAGTCGGTATACGACGTGGCCAAGAATCTGGAACGCATGGTGCAGGGTATCATGATCCGCACGTTTGACCACGAAGTGGTTGTGCAGCTGGCGCGGCACTCCAACGTGCCTGTCATCAACGGCCTTACCAACTATTCTCATCCCTGCCAAGCGATGGCGGACTACTTCACCATCTGGGAGGCTAAAGGCAAGCTTGAGGGTCTGAAGGTTGCATTTGTTGGCGACGGCAACAACGTTGCCCGCTCGCTGACCTTTGCGGGAGCTCAGTTAGGTGCGCACGTCTGGCTGGCCACCCCTCCTGGTTACGAACTCGACGCGGAGTCGGTGCGGTGGGCTCGCGACCGTGGCACCGAAACCGGCGGCACATGCACAGTGACGAACGATCCCGAAGAAGCGGTGGCCGGCGCGGATGTCATCTACACGGACGTGTGGGCCAGCATGGGGCAAGAGGCCGAAGCGGAGAAGCGAAAACATATCTTCCGCTCCCACCAGGTTGATGCGACTTTGTTCCGCCGGGCTAAACCTGACGCCATCTTTCTGCACTGCTTACCTGCGCATCGCGGCGAGGAAGTCACCAACGATGTGATCGATTCCCCGCGGTCGCTGGTATTCCAGCAGGCGGAGAACCGCCTGCACTCACAAAAAGCAATCATGCTGGAACTGATGAAAGGTGAGTTCATCAAACTGCCGGGGCTCGTCGAGTTGCGAGAGTTGGTGCACGCGTAAGTGGAGCTCGAACGGGCAGTAACTTATGAAGACCATTCTCCTTGCCGTCGGTGGGAACTCCCTGATTCGCGCGGGTGAAAAGGGAACCATCGCGGAGCAACGGGCTAACGCCCAGCGGACCGCAGCCCAGATTGTCGGCTTGATCCGTGCCGGCTACCGCCTTGTCCTCACTCATGGCAATGGTCCGCAGGTTGGAGCAGAGTTGCTGCGCTCGGAACGCGGAGCCAGCCAGGTTCCCGGGCACCCGCTGGACGTTTGCGGTGCGTCGACTCAGGGCGAGATCGGATATCTTCTCGAGCAATCGTTGCAGACCGAATTGCAGCACACGGGCTTGAACGTGCCGGTCACCACTGTTCTGACGCAGAGTCTGGTTTCACTCGACGATCCTTCGATGCAGCACCCTACAAAGCCTATCGGTCCCTTCTATTCGCGCGCCGATGCAGAGGAACGGCAGCGCACTCTTGGATGGGAAATCGTAGAGGACGCAGCCCGCGGCTATCGGCGGGTCGTACCGTCTCCTGAACCGGTTGACATTGTTGAATTGGAAGTCATTCGAGGACTGGTTGAGCAGGGCGTGCTTGTGATTGCGTGCGGTGGCGGAGGCATTCCTGTGGTCTGGAAAGATGGCAGATTGGAAGG
>CAZFRV010000085.1:0-15015 GCA_964521445.1 uncultured Acidobacteriaceae bacterium | reverse complement strand
GATTGTTGTGGATCGGCGTCGGGCTGGCAGTGTTTCTCTTCGGATACTTTCGTTTCAGCTTTTCCGAAAAGAAAACCAAGGCCAAAACGTTTGAACCGGAGATCGAAGCGGTCGCGCCGGTGGGCCCGGTGCTTCCAGCCTTCACGTTTCGCTCTGGTCCCTGGGCCAAGTTTCTTGGTTCTCTCAGGGTTCACATGCGAGGGACAGTCACTAGCGTTCCTTTCATCATCATAGTGCTCGCCGCCGCCATCAATTGCCTGCTGGCCCTGATTTTCAGCGCCTCGGAAGGCTTTGGCGATCACACTCTGCCGGTGACCTATTTTGTGGTGGAGATCATCCGTGGAAGCCTGTACCTGTTTGTGCTGATCTTGATCACTTTTTTTGCAGGTGTTCTGGTTTGGAAAGACCGGGAAGAACGGACGGATGAGATGCTTGACGTCACACCCACCCCGGAATGGGTCTCATATACGTCACGCCTCGTTGCCCTCCTGGTGCTGGTCATGCTCGTGCAAGTGGGCGCATTGGTGAGCGGCATCATCGTGCAGACCATCCATGGCTACCATAGGTACCAGTTCACTTTCTACCTGCATGAATTGTTGTTCCGCGATGGATCGATCTTTCTCTTCCTGGCCCTTCTGGCGTTCTTCGTCCACGTGCTGGCGGCCAATAAGTACATCGGCTACTTCGCCTATATCGCTTTCATCGCGGTGAACGCTTTTATCTGGACGCTGTTGAACGTCGCGAGCCTGATGGTGCGCTTCGGCGGCAGGCCTACTGTCACCTACTCCGACTTCTTCGGCGAGGCCCCCTATAGATCCTCGTGGGACTGGTTCACGGTGTACTGGTTCCTCTTTTGTGCGTTGCTCGCCGTCGCCACGGTAGTCTTCTGGCCACGCGGTAAGCAGGACCGCCTGCGGTCGCGAAGTCGAGTCGCCCGGTTGCGCTTCGATGGGAGATGGCGGGCTGCTATTCTGACCGCCGGCTTTACGTTTGCCGCAGTCGGCGGATGGGTTTACTACAATACCCGAGTGTTGAACCCGCTGCTCGGCCCCAAGGATCTGGAGCGACGCCAAGCGGAGTACGAGAAGACTTATAAACCCTTTGAGAAACAGCTTCAACCGCGGGCCCGAAGCGTGAAGTATGCCATTGACGTGTTTCCTTCGCAGCGCAATATCACCATGCGTGGCGAGGAAGTGATCCAGAATCCGTACGGCCAGGCGTTAAATGAGGTGCACTTTAGCCTCGACGCCAATTATGAGTACAGAATCGATATTCCCGGCGCTTCGCTGCAGAAGGACGATAAACGCCTCTATTATCAGATCTACCATTTCGATTCGCCGCTGCAGCCGGGCGAAAGCCGCACGATCCACTTCACGGTCAAAAGCAAGAACCGCGGATTTGAAAACCAATTGAGCAACCGGTCGATCGTGCAAAATGGAACTTTTTTCAACAACACCGTTGCTCCGATGATCGGCTATGACGACCAACGCATTCTAGGCGATCCTATAACGCGAAGGAAATACGGGCTGAAGGAAGTGGACTTGATGCCTGCGCTGGAACGAAACTGCACCGACGATTGTCGCGACACCTATCTTCCCGGCCACTCCGACTGGGTGGACGTGGATACGGTCATGAGCACTTCCGCGGATCAAATGGCGATCGCTCCCGGATCCCTGGTTCGACAGTGGCAAGATGGCGGACGCAACTATTACGAGTACAGGCTCGATCATCCGTCCATGAATTTTTATACTTTCATCTCCGCCAACTATCAGGTAGCTCGCGACGAATGGAACGGGATCAAGTTGGAGGTCTATTACATCAAAGAGCATCCCTGGAACGTTTCCAGGATGATGAACTCCCTGAAGAAATCCCTCGATTATTACACCAAGAACTTCGGACCCTATATGCACAAAGAGGCGCGCATCATCGAGTTTCCCCGCATCCAGGGCCGTTTTGCCCAATCTTTTCCTGGAACCATGCCCTATTCGGAATCGATTGGGTACATCGCCGACATCAGCAAACCCGATGATATCGACTTCGTGTTTTACGTCGTGGCCCACGAGATCGGTCATCAGTGGTGGGCCCACCAGGTGATCGGCGCCAACATGGAAGGCGCGACGCTGCTTTCGGAAACCCTGTCTCAGTATTCGGCGTTGATGGTCATGGAAAAGGAATATGGTCGCGACACCATGCGCAAGTTCCTGACCTACGAGATGGACAACTATTTGCGTTCGCGCGGCGCGGAGCGACTGAAGGAGCGTCCTCTGCTTACGGTGGAGGCCAACCAGGGTTACATTCACTACCGCAAGGGCAGCGTGGTTCTGTACTACATGAAAGAGATGATCGGTGAGGAAGCCGTGAACCGTGCTTTGCGCAAGGTCATCAAGCAATACGCCTACGCCAACCCGCCGTATCCGACTTCTTACGCTCTGGTGGATGCGTTGCGCGAAGAAACGCCGCCCAACCTGCAATACCTGATCAAGGATCTGTTCGAGGACATCACTTTGTTCTCCAATCGCACCTTGGATGCGTCCGCGCAGAAGCGTCCGGATGGCAAATATGACGTCACCATCAACGTGGAGGCGCGCAAGTACAAGGCCGATGCCAAGGGTAACGAGACCGAGGTCCCCGTCGATGACTGGATCGACATCGGCGCCTTTGCCAAGCCGGCCAAGGACAAGAAATACGGCGACACCCTATATCGCGAGCGCGTACACATTACCAAGAAGAACTCAACTTTCACTTTTACGACGGCATCGTTGCCGGAGAAGGCGGGCATTGATCCGTTTGCGCTCCTGATCGACCGCATCCCGGACGACAATATGAAGAGCGTTACGGTGTCGACGGCGAAGTCTGCGCCGCCCAAGACCGATGCGGCCCCATCCCACGGAGGGCTGCAATAAGAAACGCGTAAGGTGCCTGCGCGGGTGGTCTTGCCCGCTTATCTTGTTATGGCCGAGAAGTTCTATGACCAAGATCTGGCTGAGCTGCACAATCTCTACTACTCCGATTTCGTGGAGAATGCAGCGCCGGGCGCGGTCGCTGCCGTGCGGGCCGCCGGAATCCGCAGCGGTGTAGTCCTCGATCTGGGGTGCGGCGGCGGACAGCTCTCCTCCCGACTGCTTGGCGAGGGCTACCAGCCAGTGGGCATCGACGTATCAGCCGCTATGGTCAGGCTGGCGCAAAAGCGCGTGCCGGGAGCTAAGTTCGTGCGCGGGTCGATCGCTGAAGTTTGCTTGCCGTCATGCGCTGCCGCCGTCGCCATTGGCGAGGTTTTCAACTATCTGCCGTCCACGTCCAGCATGACGCGTGCATTCCGGAATGTCTTCTACGCACTCCGCCCCGGCGGCGCTTTGGTGTTCGACATCAAGGAACCGCTGCCGGGACCAGGAACTAAGATACGGACCGCAGCCCGTTGGGGCGAAGACTGGGCGATCTTCGTCGAAGTCACAGAAGATCCCGGCAAGCACCGCCTAGTCAGGAAAATCGTGAGCTTCCGGAAGGTGGGCAGGTATTATCGCCGCCAGTACGAAGTTCATCGGCAAATCATTCTGAAGGCAGCGGAGATCGTGAAGATGCTGGAAGCCATCGGGTTTTCTGTGGTCGCCCGCCGAGGTTACAGAGACTTCCGTTTGTCCGACGACCGCAGAGTACTGATCGGCAGGAAAACGTCTTGATATCGCTTCTCTGACCCGACGATAATCGCGGATATGAACGAATTCCCCAGATTCATGAAGCACCCGGCAAACAAGATTGCGAGCAGCGATCAAGCAACTCCCGGAGTTGAGGGTTATGTTTTCGATGGGGCGGACGGCAGCCAAATGGCGTTTTGGACCTGCAACGAGACCGCGGCCTCCGGCACTCACGTTCACGATTTCGACGAATACGTGCTCGTTGTACAAGGCTGCTATACGTTGATGATTGAAGGAAAACCAATTCCGCTCAACGCGGGAGAAGAATACTACATTCCCCGAGGGACTCCGCATGCCGGCGAAGTTCTGGCCGGAACCCGGACAATCCACGCTTTTGACGGCCATCGAGTAGACCGCGAGTCGGCTGATCAAACTAAGCAGCTTTAGGCGTCAAGAGCGGCCAATTTCAAGAACCCTGCCGCCTAGGCGTGCCGTTAATCCCCGGCGGAGCTTTTCCGTCCCTTTTTCGACTTGGAGGAATCGGCGTCGGTCGTAGAGACCTCCCTACCGGTGGTTGCTTCTTTCACCCCGCGCGCGGGCTTCTTGCCTTCAGCCAAGCTCATCTTGAGCGCCTCGAGAATATCGATCACTGGGGCCTTGTGCACAGGTTCAGCCGGCGCTACCACTTCTTTGCCTTCGACCTTGGCCTGGATCATAGCCATCAGATTCTCGCGGTAGTTGTCTTTGTATTTTTCCGGCTCAAACGGCGCCTCCAGGGACGCCACCAATGTTTTGGCCAGTTCCAACTCTTTCGGCTTCACCGTGCTGGTGTCGGTGCGAAATTCTTCAACTTGGCGAATCTCGTCGGGATAGTACATGGTGTGCAGAAGGATGCCCTTTGATCCCGGACGCAAGATAACGATATGCTCACGATTGTGCATGGCGATCTTGGCCACGCCCACGTACGCGCTTTGCCGCAGGGCTTCAAATAATAACGCGTAAGGCTTCTCACCACCCTCGTCAGGCGCGAGGTAGTAGGAACTCTCCAGGAAAATGGGATCCACCTCGTCGGCCTTGACGAACTCCAGGACCTCCATGGTTTTGGCCGTCTTGGGAGCGACTTTCTTAATCTCCTCGTCTTCTACGACCACGTATTTGTCTTTCTCGTATTCGTAGCCTTTAACGATATCGCTGCGCGAGATCGGTTTATCCTCCGCCTGGCAGTAGAGGACCTGTTTGACCCGCGAATGGTCGCTCTTGTGCAATTGGTTAAAGCTCACGGTTTCACCGCGGGCCGCGCTGTACAATCTGACGGGAAGAGAGAGCAACCCGAACGTCAGGTGCCCCTTCCATACGGTACTGGCCATTGAATCTTCTCCAAGCCTTTGGCTTCTTGGGCGAGACTACTTGTTTAGCACAAGATTCAGGGCATTACAATCTGCCCAAGGGACGTTGGAATCATCCATGTCATTAGAGGAATATCGCCGCAAACGGGTTTTCACCCGCACCCCGGAGCCCCCTGCCGAGGTCAAGCAGGGAGAAGGGAAGTTGTTTTTTATTCAACGACATAGCGCCACTCGTCTCCACTATGACTTGAGGTTGGAGATGGATGGCGTTCTCAAATCCTGGGCCCTGCCCAACGGTCCCACGCTGGACCCAACGATCAAACGGCTTGCAGTGCTGGTAGAAGACCATCCCATGGATTACGGGAACTTTGAAGGCACCATCCCCGCAGGCAACTATGGCGCCGGCAAAGTGATCCTTTGGGACCGCGGGACATACGAAATCCTGGGCGACAAGCCTCGCGCGGAGCAATGGAAAGCCGGTGACCTGAAGATCCGCTTTCACGGACAAAAACTGCTGGGTGACTTCGCCCTGGTGCGCACCAATCGCAGCGGTGGAAAAGACTGGTTGCTGATCAAGAAGAAGGACTTCGCGGTGCGTCCCGGCTGGAGCCCGGAGGATGACATTCGCAGCGTGCTGCAGGGACCGGCGGAATTGTCATCGATCGAAGGGGCGGTCAAGGCGGAAATGCCGGCGAAGATCGAGCCCATGCTGGCTGTGCTGGGCAACTCGCTTCCCGCCGGCAGCGACTGGCTGTACGAAGTAAAGTGGGACGGATACCGCGCCTTGTGCTTCATCGCAAAGGGAAAAGTGCGCATGGTTTCGCGTCGGGGTAACGTGATGGACAAACAATTCCCCGAGGTCGGGGAAGCTCTGTCGCGGTGCATCAAGGCGGATACCGCGATCGTTGACGGCGAGATTGTGGCCCTGGACGAAAACGGCACACCCAGCTTCCAGCTTTTGCAGAACCGAGCGGGGTTCCACAAATCTGTCAAAGGCGGGAAGCCGCACGCGCTGAACTTCTTTGCCTTTGATCTGCTCTATCTGGATGGCTTCGACCTGCGCCGGGCGTCGCTGATTGACCGGCGGCGCCTGCTGCAGTCCATCGTGCTACCCGACGAAACTGTCCGCTACTCCGACCATTTTGCCGGCAAAGGCAACGAACTGCTCCAGGCTGTGCGCGATAAGGGGCTGGAAGGGATCATCGCCAAGCATGCGCGCAGCAGGTATGAGCCGCGACGCAGCGGGGAGTGGGTCAAGATCAAGGTCACCAGCCAGCAGGACTTCGTGATCTGCGGCTTCATCCTCGGTGATCGAGAACCCTTCGGCTCACTGGTACTTGGTTACTACAAGAATAAAAAGCTGGTGTATGCGGGGAACGTCGGATCGGGATTCACTCAGGCATCGCTCAAGTCGGTGTACGAAGCGATCAAGCCACTCATTATGAAGAAGCCAACTTTGAGCGACGTCCCCAAAGAGATTGGCGAGGTCACCTGGGTCAAGCCCGAGCTGGTATGCGTCGTCAAGTTCAACTCCTGGACGGACGATGAGCGGCTGCGTGCTCCGGTCTTCCAGGGCTTGCGGCTCGATGGCTCGCCTCTGGATACGGTGCGAGAAACTCCGCAACAACCCGAGGAAGGCGCTGCAGAAACAAACCGAAAAGTAAACGGAGCGAGAGAAGACAATCCCGGGAGGGTCGCCCGACCCGCCAAAGCCGGCAAGGCAAAAGTTGAATCGGAACCGTTACTGCCGGCCGATGCGACCGAGCTTACTCTCACCGTCAACAACCGGCGCTTGAAATTTACCAACCTCAAGAAGGTCTTTTATCCGGCGGACGGCTACACCAAGCGCGACGTCATCAACTTCTACGCCGCGGTGGCCGACCTTCTGGTCCCGCATCTTCAAGACAGGCCGCTCTCCCTCAAGCGCTACCCCAACGGTATTGCCGCCGACTTTTTCTTCCAAAAGGCGGTTGCGGCTGGCTTCCCCGAGTGGCTGCACACGGAAGAGATACCCACCGGTGAGAAATCGTCCACGCGCATGGTGATTGCCGACGACAAAGCGGCGCTGCTCTATCTGGCCAATCTCGGCTGTATCGACCAGAACCCGTGGATGAGCCGGCTGGGGTCGCTCGATCATCCTGACTTTGTCCTGATCGATCTCGATCCCTACCACTGCGGTTATGATCGGATCGTGGAAGCCGCGCAACTGGTGCGCGAGAAGTTAGATCTGATCGGCCTGCAAGGCTATCCCAAGACCACCGGCGGCAACGGCATGCACGTCTACATCCCTGTCGAAACCCGCTACACCTACGCGCAGACTCGCGCCCTTGCGGAAGTGCTGTCCCACTGGGCCAACACGGAACGTCCTGATCTCTTCACCATGCCGCGCACCGTGGCCGCGCGCGAAAAAGGCAAGGTCTATTTTGACTGGATGCAAAATGCCGAGGGCAAGACCATCTCTGCACCGTATGTTCTGCGCGCCCATCCCGGCGCTCCCGTAGCCACACCGCTCTCCTGGGATGAAGTCCAGCCCGGACTTAAGCCGCAGCAGTTTCACATCGCCAACGTGTTGCGCCGCTTCGAGCGCGTCGGCGATCTGTTCGCCGGCGTGCTCAAAAAGCCGCAGCGCATGGACAAGGCCCTGGACAAGCTGAGCAAGCTGGTGGGATAAGAGCCAGCGAAGACTGTTTCGCGAGGGTCAGTGTCGCTGGTTTGAATCGCTTCTCTTCACAGCTTTACCGTGCGCAAACGCAACGCATTGGCAATCACGGAGACCGAACTGAAGCTCATGGCGGCAGCGGCAAATATCGGTTGCAAGAGCAGACCGGTGAAAGGATACAGAACGCCGGCAGCCACGGGCACGCCCAGCAGGTTGTAGATAAAAGCAAAGAAGAGATTTTGGCGGATGTTGCGCATGGTGGCGCGGCTCAGGGTGCGGGCGCGGAGGATGGCGCGCAGATCGCCCTTGACCAGCGTGATGTCACCACTTTCCATGGCCACGTCCGTGCCCGTGCCCATGGCGATGCCAACATTTGCCTGCGCCAGGGCGGGAGCGTCGTTGACTCCGTCGCCGGCCATGGCCACGATGCGCCCTTCCGACTGAAGCTTCTTCACGACTTGAGACTTTCGTTCCGGCAAGACTTCAGCTTCAAACTCGTCGATGCCCAACTCGCGGGCGATGGCCGCGGCGGTGGTGTGATTGTCGCCGGTTAGCATCACCAGCCGGAGTCCATCGGCGCGCAAGGAACGTACGGCCTCCCGCGTGGAAGACTTGATGGGATCGGAGACGGCGATCACTCCAGCGGGCTTGCCATTCACGCCGGCCAGTACGACGGTCGCGCCGTCGTGTCGGAGCAAGTCCGCTCGCGCCACAAGTGCTCCGGTCTCGATTCCCTTTGCTTCCAGCAGGGCAGCGCTTCCCACCGCGAGCTGGCGCCCGCTGACCGTGCCGGTAATCCCTTGCCCAGGAAATGACTGAAAGTCTTCCGCGGAACCCAGGTGCAGCTTGTGCTCATTCGCGCCCTGAACAATGGCGGCGGCCACAGGATGCTCGCTGGAACGCTCCAGTGTCGCCACCAGGAGAAGCAGATCGAGCTGCGTGATGCCATCCACCACCATCACAGTCGTGAGCTTGGGCTTGCCCTCGGTCAGAGTGCCTGTCTTGTCGATGACCAGCGTGTCAACTTTCTCCATGGTCTCCAGGGCCGCGGCATTTCTTACCAGCACCCCGGCGTGGGCACCGCGCCCGGTACCCACCATAATGGCCATGGGCGTGGCCAGCCCCAACGCGCACGGGCAAGCGATGATCAAGACTGCTACGGCATTAACCAATGCGTGTGCTGAGCGGGGCTCGGGGCCTACGACTGCCCAGGCAACGAACGTAAGCGCGGCCGCCAGCACCACAGCCGGAACAAAATAGCCTGAAACCTTATCCGCGAGCGACTGGATGGGCGCGCGGCTGCGTTGTGCTTCGGCCACCATGCGCACAATCCGTGCCAGCAACGTTTCCGAGCCCAAGCGCTCCGCACGCATGATGAACGAACCGGTCTGGTTCACCGTTCCGCCGATAACCTTGTCTCCCGTGGATTTGTGCACCGGCATAGACTCGCCGGTGATCATGGATTCGTCTACTGCGCTGCTGCCCTCTTCCACGGAGCCATCTACAGGTACGGCCTCGCCCGGGCGGACGCGCAGACGGTCGCTGGCCCGTATATGTTCCAGAGGGATTTCTTCGTCGGCCCCATCGGAGCGAACGCGACGCGCCATCTTGGGGCTGAGATCGAGTAATGCCCGGATGGCCGAGCTCGTCTGGCGGCGAGCACGAAGTTCCAGCACTTGTCCAAGAAGCACCAGCGTGACAATGCTGGCGCTGACTTCAAAATAAACATCGGGCCGGCCGCCGTGACTGCGAAAGGATTCCGGAAAAAGCTGCGGCGCAAGCGTGGCCAATACGCTGTACAGGTACGCGGTCCCGGTGCCCATGGCGATCAACGTGAACATATTCAAGTGACGGTTGAGGATCGAAGCCCAACCGCGCTCGAAGAAAGGCCATCCACCCCAGAGCACAACCGGGGTGGCCAACAACAGTTGCAGCCATTCCATCCAGCCCGGCGGAAGATTGCGCAACGGGCTGCTCTCCGCCATGCCCCACATCGAGATAGCAAGCAAAGGAATGCTGAGGGCAACGCCTACCCAGAAGCGGCGCGTCATGCTGCGCAGCTCGGAGTCGTCTTCAGCATGAGCAGCGGCGGCCACGCGCGGCTCCAGCGCCATACCGCAGATCGGGCAGTTGCCCGGACCGTCGCGTACGATCTCCGGATGCATGGGGCAGGTGTACTCCACGGTTTCCGGTTCAAGAGCCATGCCGCACTTGGGACACGGACCAGGACCGTTCTCGCGGACTTCCGGATCCATCGGGCAGAGGTAAGTGACAGCGGGAGTTCTGATTTCTGGCGGAATCACTGGGACGGGTCTCACCCCGCCGAGCTGCACCAGCGGTGCCGCTGACGGCTTCGGGGCAAGGTATTTCTTTGGATCGGCTTTAAAGCGTTCCACGCAGTGCGGGCTGCAGAAGAAATACTTCTTTCCTCCGTGCTCGGCGGAGCCGCGCGCCTTCTCCGGCTCAACGGACATACCGCAAACCGGATCGAGCACGGCGTGCGCTGCCGGCGGAAGCGCTCCGGCCTTATGCTCGTGATCGGCCATTCAGGTTTTGCCTTGTCTCGATTTCGACTATATTAGATTGTTTCGCGATTCGCTTCGGATTCAACCCAAACGCCGTTTTCTCAGGAGAAGAAATGACCCTGCTCGATGTTGTCTTCAAGTATGGAACGCCGCCCGGTGAAAAGGAAATGCTGGCGCTGAACAACGCAAGGGAGGTATATGGAGTGCGTAAGATCAAGTTCAACGAAAAAGAGAGCACTCTTCGTGTTGAATACGATGCCACCCGGCTCAACGACAGCGAGATTGCGGCAATCTTAGGAAGAGCAGGAATCGATCTCCGCGGGAAAGCACAGTTAGTGTAGCTGCCCGACAGCGGCCGCATCGGCTCAGGATGCGAGATGTTCGAAGCTGCGCGTCCGGCTTTACCCTCAAGAGCGCCCCAAAAATGCAACGAGGCACTTTCGAAAGATCTCTGGCCGTTCGATCCTCGAAAGCGCCCCGATGCGCGCCACTTCGTCTGGCTCTTGTTATTGCATCCTCGATGCCATTCGGCGTTTATTGAAAGCAAAGGGTTTAGCTCCTCGCGTCTGGGCTTGGTTGGGTAGGAATTCCCCAATCCTGCAAAATTTTCCAGGTAACAACGGCGATCCTGAGCTGCCCGGCCCAACACTTTCTTAACCAAGCCAGCTCAGCACCGGCAGCACCTAAACCTCTCATTTCAAAGCGAACATCGCGTTTACATGGGCGTTGATAGTCACGCTCTGCGGGGTAAACTCCGCTGTGGGCGCTGGCGCTGCCGGCGCGCCGGCCATCGTTGCGCGCATCACCATAGGGACGGGCATGACCTGCAGCTGCACGTCCACGGATGCATACAACAGCTCTCCCAACGTGCGTCCACCGGCGCTGGCAACAGCGCTAGCCTGATTGCGGGCTTTCTTGAACGCATCTTCCGCAGCCTTGGCCTTGGCCGGCTCCACATCTTCCAGCGTGTAGTTGAGCGACTGGTTTTGCATGCTGTCAATGTCCGCAGTCTGCTCGATGATGCCGCCGATCTTGGAGAAGTCGTGGAGCTTGAGAGTGAGATTTGTGGACACGCGGTAGCCGATCACCTTGTGCTTGGGGTTCTTCCAGTCGTACATCGGCTGGACAGAGTAAAAGCCGATCTGCATGGCCTTGACGTCAATGCCGTTGTTCTTGAGCGCCTGGCGCACGCGATCGGCGGCTGCTGCTGCTTTGTCATAAGCGGCGGGTGAGGTGTCCTCTTGCGCCGCTATGTCGAAGCGCAGCACCGCTGTGTCCGGGGCCGCCTCAAACTTCCCATCGGCTCCCGCATAGATCGTGTTTACCTGCGCCTGGATAGCCGGCGCGACTTGTGCGGCGGCCGCACCGGCAAGAAATAAAGTGGAAACGAACAAAATCATCGCTTTCATTCTGCGAGCCTCTCTCGAAAATACTAACACCAAGGCAAGACGGTCCAACCTCTTGCGAATTCGAAAGCGACCCCGGCAATTCTCTTCTGATCACAAGAGAGCTGAATCCACTGACTATTGACCTTGTGCCGTGACCGCATATAGCCTTTGTGTGCAGCGATCTTGCTGCGGAGGAAGATCACGATGCGTCGAAGAAGCGCTGTCCTGTTACTGTGGGTGCTCGCGCTGGCCGTGCCCCGCGTGGGCAATCAAGTCTGGGCCCAGGGCGACAAACCATTCGAGCCGAAACTCAAGGTCGGAGATATGGCGCCCGACTTCACTCTGCGCGACACCACAATGAAGACGGTGTCGTTGCATGATTTCCGCGGCAAGAAAAACGTCGCGCTGGCATTCTACATTTTCGCCTTTACCGGTGGTTGAACCAAGCAGATGCAGGCTTTCCAGCAGAACCTTGCCAAGCTGGAAGCCGCAGACACCCAGGTGCTGGGTGTTAGCATGGACAGCCCGTTCAGTAATGGCGCATGGAAAGAGAAGATCGGCGTTACCTTCCCCCTCCTCAGCGATTGGGGTGGCGATGTCACCCGCGAATACGGCCTCTACGATGACAAGCGCAAAATCGGCCACCGCATCAATATCCTCATTGATAAGGACGGCAAGATCGTAGAAATGCAGCTCGATAACGATGCCATCGATCCTACCAAGATCGTTGATACTTGCGAGCGTAGAAAGCTCAAAGGCTGAATGCCCGTATCTGTAGAAATCCAGGCCCGCCGCGACCCATCTTCCCGGCGGGCCCTTTTTCTGCTTTCGCTGGCCGAACTGCTGGCCATGTCGCTGTGGTTCACTGGGACCGCGGTGCTGCCGCAAATCACGCCACTCTGGCACTCCGGTTTGGCCCTCGGCTCGTGGCTGACCATCGCCGTGCAAATCGGTTTTTCTCTCGGCGCCATCACCTTTGCCCTCTTCAATATTCCCGACGTCTTCAGCCCGATCACCGTCCTGGTCGTCTCCGCTTTCGCTGCCGCGGCTGCGAACGCCGCGTTCGTTCTGGTGGCGGCCGAGCCCTTGCCTGCAATCCTGCTGCGCGGACTGACCGGTTTCTTTCTCGCCGGAGTCTATCCCGTCGGCATGAAAATCATGGCGGGATGGTTTCAGCGCGGCCGCGGCCTGGCTCTGGGAATCATGATCGGGGCGCTCACCGTCGGTTCGGCCGTACCGCACGCGGCCAACTCTCTGGGCGGCATCCCCTGGCGCGGCGTTGTTCTGCTCGGCAGCGTGCAGGCCATTGCCGGCGCGTTGATCGTGGCTTTTGCTGTGCGGCAAGGGCCGTACGCTATGCCCCAATCGCGTCTCGAGCTCTCGCAGATTTTCGAAATCGTGCGCAACCGCCGTGTGCGTCTGGCCAACCTGGGCTACCTCGGTCACATGTGGGAGCTGTACGCCATGTGGGGATGGATCGCGGTAATCTTCGCGGCGTCCGCAGGCTGGTCGCGCATGCAATATGAGGCCGGCGCTGCCTTGGCGATTGCCATCGGCGCGGTCGGATGCATCTGGGCAGGCGCCGCCAGCGACCGGCTCCAAGACAGCAGCGAATCGGTGCGTGTGGGACAACGCGCCCGCGTCACCATCATCGCTATGACGATAAGCGCCGCGTGCTGCGTGCTGGGTGCGCTCGTTTTCCATCAGCCTTGGCTCCTGCTGCTGCTTTCCCTGGTCTGGGGCGTCGCCGTCATTGCCGATTCTGCCCAGTTCTCCACCATCATCAGCGAGGTTTCAGATAAAAGCTACGTAGGCACCGCGCTCACTCTCCAGACTGCGCTCGGCTTTCTTTTGACGGCCTTCTCCATTCGCGCCATGGCCGCGATCGCCGCTCGCTTGGGCTGGCAATGGGCGCTGGCTGCCATGGCCGTTGGCCCTCTGCTGGGGATATGGGCCATGAGCGGGCTGCTTACCGGCATCAGGGCGTCCGTGCCCGAAGCCGCAGGCCGGAGCCTCCAACGCGGCGCCAAGCCTTGAATTTGGAGCTGCGTGGTATGCTTTTCGTCTCTCCCCCATCCGTACGCGCGACGTAAGAGAAGAAAGGGAGCATCCCTGACTCTATGAAACAGCCCGCTGCGCTGTTGCGAATTCTCCTGATAGCCCTTTTTTGTTGCACCGTTGCGGTACCCCAGGCCCCTAAGACATCTCCTGCGCCGCCGGCCACGACCGGGAGCGCCGCCGAACCCAAGATCAGCGAGCCTCCGCACGAGATGACGGCCGCCGACGTAGGCGCCTTCCTCGACGGTTTCATGCCCATGCAGCTCCAGCGGGAGAACATTGCCGGCGCGGTGGTGCTGGTGGTGAAGGACGGCCGCGTCCTCTTCGCCAAGGGATATGGCTACAGCGACGTGGACAAGAAAACGCCGGTCTCGGTCGATGCCACGCTGTTTCGTCCGGGATCGATCTCCAAGCTCTTCACCTGGACGGCGGTAATGCAACTGGTGGAACAAGGCAAGCTGGACCTGGACAAGGACGTCAACATCTACCTGGATTTCAAAATCCCGGCCACATTCCCGCAGCCCATCACGCTGCGCAACATCATGACGCATACGCCGGGGTTCGAAGAGCAAATCAAAGATCTGATCAATGACCAAGGCGCGCCCGTAGCCACGCTGCGCGAGCACCTGGTGCGGCACATGCCGGAGCGCATTTTCCCTCCGGGAACAACGCCGGCGTATTCGAACTATGGCGCCGCACTTGCCGGTTACATTGTGGAGCGCGTTGCCAAGCGGCCGTTCAACGATTACGTTGCCGAAAACATCTTCAAGCCGCTGGGCATGACGCGCTCGACCTTTGTCCAGCCGCTGCCCGCCGAGTTCAAGCCGCTGATGTCCAGCGGTTACAAAGCCGGATCGGGAAAGGCCAAGACATTTGAGATCATCGAAGAAGCACCGGCGGGCGCTTTGGCCGCGACCGCCGCCGACCTCTCCCGCTTCATGATCGCCCATCTTCAGGAAGGCGCGTTGGAGAACGCGCACATCCTGCGTCCGGAGACCGCGCGCCTGATGCATTCCCGGCAGTTGAGTCTGGTTCCGGCGTTGAACGGCATGTGTCTGGGGTTCTACGAGGAGTCGCGCAATGGCCATCGTATTATCGGCCACGGCGGCGATACGGTGTACTTCCATAGCGACCTCCACCTCATCCCGGACTCGAAGCTGGGTTTCTTTGTTTCCTACAACAGCGCCGGCAAGGGCGACATCAGCCCGCGCACCGCACTCTGGGAACATTTTCTTGATCGCTACTTTCCCTATACGCCACCCAAAGCCGAGAAGCTCTCCACCGCCGACACTGACGCAAAATCCGTTGCCGGACACTACCTCACCAGCCGCCGCGCTGAGAGCAGTTTTCTGAAAGTATCGGCAGTCGATGACAATGTGACGGTCACGCCTGACGAAAACGGAACCA
>CAZFRV010000084.1:0-8881 GCA_964521445.1 uncultured Acidobacteriaceae bacterium | reverse complement strand
GCCCGGCGCAGGACCAACTCATCCTCGATGGCGCGATGGATGGCCAAAAAGTTCAGCTGCAGCTCAAACTTTTCGACCGCAGCAAGCTGATGCTCGTCGATCGCGGATTCCACTGGATCAACGAGTATCCGTTCCAGCGGTGACGTGGGCCAGTTACTCCTCTCGGAGCGCCGCAAGCGGATCCAACCGCGCGGCGCGATGAGACGGCAGATAGCTCGCGGCCAGCGTAACGACGGCTAATGAGGCAGCCGCCAGCGCGAATGTCGCCGGATCATGCGCCTTCAGTCCAAAGAGAAGGCTTTCGGCGGCCTTCGCGGCAATCAAGAACGAAGCAATGCCCAAGCCGAGCCCGATTGCCAGCAGCTTCGCAGCTTCGCGCATAATCAATCCCGCTACCCTGGCCCGATCGGCGCCGAGAGCCATCCTGATGCCAATCTCATTGGTTCGCCGGGCCACCATATAGGAAATCACGCCGTAAAGACCTACGGTTGCCAGCAGCACCGCAAGAAGTCCAAAGAAGCCTGATAGCGTCGCCATCAGGCGCTCGCGCAGGAGTGAGCCTTCTATCATGCTCTTCAGGTTGTCGAAATCAATGACAATTTCCGGGCTGACCTCGGCTACCGAATGCTTCACGGAGGACATGACATCGGCGAGCGGGAGATCAGTCCGCAATAGCACCAGCATGGATAAATCAGGCCGCGGGTCCTGCGAGGAATCCAGAAACACGATAGGACGAAAACTCTCCTTCAATTCCAGGTACTTGGTGTTCTTTACCAAGCCGACGATTTCATAAAGTGTCTGAGGCTCGCGCGGTGTTCGTTCCCTCCAGAATCGCCGGCCGACCGGGTTGGCGCCGCCGGTCAACTGGCGGGCAAAAGCTTCATTCACGATCGCCACTTTGGGTCCCGCAGCCACGTCTTGGCCGCCGAAAGTGCGGCCGGCAAGCAATGGGATGTTCAGCGTCTTGAAATAGTCCGAGCTCACGCTGTCGAAGAGTGACTCGATGCGCTGGGAAGAATCATCCATCCACACGGCGTTGCTCCAACTGTCTCCGCTGATAGGAATAATGTCCGTGGAAGCGGCGGACTGTATTCCCGGAATCGCTTGTACGCGGTCGAGCACCTCCTGCTTGAAAACCAAGCGACGCTCCACAGGCAGTTGAAGCCGGCTGAGATTCAGACCTGTTACCAGAACTCCGCTCTGGCGAAAACCGGCATCCAGGGTCATTAGATTACGTAGACTGCGGGAAAACAGCAGAGCACCTGCCAGTAATACGAACGAAAGCGCAACCTGGGCCACGACCAGGATCCTCCGCAAACCAAACCGCTCACGGCCCGCCGTCATGCCATGGCTGCCGGATCTGATGGCCATGCCGGGGTCCGTACCGGAGGCCCGCCACGCCGCGGTCATGCCGAACAACAGGCAGGTCAGGATTGCCAGTCCGGCGGTGAACCCAAGAACATGCCAATCCATGTTTAGATCGAGAAAAACAGGGTCTCCATTGATGTTCAGGAAAGAAATGAGAAAGCCACTCATTCCTTTTGCCAGCCAGAGCCCAAGCAAGGAGCCCAGAGCTGCCAAAACGAAGCTTTCGGTCATCAGTTGACGCAAAAGCCGCCAGCGCGACGCGCCTAGCGCCAGCCGCACTGCCATTTCCCGGCCGCGTGCACTGGCCCGCGCCAGCATGAGGTTCGCCAGGTTCGCGCACGCAATCAGCAACACCAGCCCGGACGCTCCCAGCAGCAACCAGAGGGAATCTGCATAGTCGTTACGCAGCTGCGACACGCCAGCTCCGCCAGAATATGCCGCCAGTTTGAACGCCAGATAGTTCTTGATGCTTTCCTCAGGATAATTCGAAGGCAGCGTTGCCTGGAAAATGCCGGGAGACGCGGAGTCCAACGCGGCGTTGGCGCGCTCCAAAGACCATCCTGGTTTCAGTCGCCCCATGACCACGAGCCACCATACGGTGCCATCGGTGAGGAATCTGCTCTCGCTTTGCAGGGTAGCCTCGGCGCAAATCGGAACAGCCACATCGTAGGACTGGCCGACTTCCATGCCAAAGTAACTGGATGGCGTTACGCCGATGATTTCGACCGGATGAGAGTCCAGCGACAACGTTCTCCCGATGACAGAAGGGCTTGCTCCAAACTCGCGCTGCCAAAACGAGTAGCTGATCACCGCCGTCGCCGCCCCGCATCCCTTCTGATCATCGGCAGGGGTAAAGACGCGGCCGATAACGGGGCGGACGCCCAGTACGTTGAAGAAATCTCCGCTCACCACCATCGCCTTGGCGTAACGAGCCTCCCCACCGTTCGCCAGGTTGAACTGCGACTGTCCCCAGGCAAACATTCCTGAAAACGGCTGTTGGCCGGCGCGGATTTGTTCCCAGAGTGGATTGGTTAACTCACCGAAGCGGTTCATGCTGCCCCGGCGATCGCGGGTATCGGTGGGCCTGATTTCAACAAGCTCTTGTGGGGCCTTCACCGGAAGAGTGCGTATACGGACGGCGTCCAGCAACTGAAAGAGTGCTGTGTTGGCGCCGACGCCGAGCGCCAGAGTGACCACGGCCACGGCTGCGAACCCGGGACTTTTGCGGAGAGTGCGCAGGGTGTAACCAAGGTCCTGGCGAAGGATTCCCAGCTGAGGCAGTCCTCGCTGCTCGCGATTGCTCTCTTTGACCTGCGTTACCCCGCCGAATGTCCGTAGCGCCGCATAGCGAGCTTCTTCCGGCTCCATGCCGCGGCGGATATTCTCCTCCGTGAGCAGCGCAATGTGTGCCTGGACCTCGAGATCGAACTCCTTGTCCAGGCGGCGGCTTACCAAGTGAGCGCGCAAGCGTTCCCAGCTGGCACGTAAGAGACCGAACATGGGGCCTCCTGTGGCTCTCCCACAGGAGTATAGACTCGCCTTCCTGTGGGAAGTCAACCGAAAAAGTTAAGTCTTTCGCACACATTCAAACGCGTGGCGCCGCCTGGAACTTCAGCTGCATCACTGGTGTCAACATGAGCGTCGGTGTCCGCCGTGGAGCCTGGGTTACTTCTCGGCGGGAAATCAGGCCGAGTGCTAAGACCGCTGAACCGGTCGCGGCGGTAAGGTGGGTTGTGCTCGAACTACGCAGAGTCACAAAGCTTTATACCGGCATCGCGGCGGTTGACGATGTCAGCTTCATCGTTCCTGCCGGCGAAATCTCCGGCTATCTTGGCCCCAATGGCTCCGGTAAATCGACCACGCTCAAGATGATCGTCGGCCTCATTGAACCGAGTGGCGGCGAGATCTTGTTCGATGGCCAACCTATCGGCCGCGACCGCATCAGGTATCGCCAGCGTTTTGGATACGTCCCCGAAGAGCCGCATCTGTATCCTCACCTCACGGGCTCCGAGTACTTGGAGATGGTGGGCCAACTGCGTGGCCTGCCGGAGCGTAAGCTCGCGGACAAGATCGAAGGGTTTCTGCACCTGCTGTCGCTTCATGAAGACCGCGATGTCCCCATATCGTCTTATTCCAAGGGCATGCGGCAGAAGGTCTTGCTGGCTGCAGCTCTCCTGCACAATCCCGATCTGCTGCTGCTCGATGAGCCTTTTTCCGGCCTCGACGTAAATTCCGTACTGGTCCTGCGCGACCTTCTTCAGAATCTGGCGGCGCGCGGCAAGGCTGTGCTCTTAAGCTCGCACGAGTTGGACATGATCGAGCGGGTTTGCTCAAAGATCATCATCCTGAACAAGGGGCGCATCGCTGCCAACGATTCCATTGAGCAACTGCGGTCGCTGATGGCCTTGCCAACCCTGGAACAAATCTTCTCGCAACTCGCTCTCGAACAGGACACGCAAGCGGTGAGCCGCCAAATCGTACAACTGGTTGAGTCCTGACCGTGCTGAATGAAAGGCGCCAATTTCGCATTCTCCTGCGCGCATTCCTCTCTCAGGTGGTGGATGCCGACCTGATCTCGCCGGGCGGCGAAATGCAGACGCTGCTGATTCAGTTTGCCGCCCTGCTGTCGGCATTCAATTTTGTTGTGGCCATTGTGATCGTGCCGCGCTATGGCACGTCCCCCCTGCCTCACGCGACGCTGATGACGAACGCCTGGAGCGACGAGGAATTCCTGATCAACACCACCATCTCGGTTGCCGGCCTGTTTATGGTCCTTGCCTGGGACTCATTTCTGCCCGATCTGCGTGATCGTCTTGTGCTGGGCGTTCTGCCGGTTCGTGTTCGTACAATTGCCCTCGCCAAGGTGGCGGCTGCCGGCTTGGCGTTGGCTTTGAGCGTTCTGCTGGTCAACATTTTTACCGGGTTCTGCTATGCCATCATCCTGGCCGCGCCCGGCAGCGGAGTGCTGGGGTTACTCCGCGCGTTCTCCGCCTACTGGATTACGATGGCGGCGGCAGCGCTATTCATGGCATGTCTGCTTCTGTCGGTGCGCGGCCTCGCGGCGTATTTGCTGCCGCATCGCGTGTTCGTCCGCATTTCGAACCTCATTCAGGTAGGCGCGTTTTTTGCGATCCTCGCCGTGTACTTTCTGAAACCGCCGCTGGCCAATCCTGTAGGGCTGACTTCACCTCACAATCTGCTCTGGCTGGACTGGGAGCCTTCCTACTGGTTTCTCGGCATGTTTCAGCAACTGAACGGCTCCATGCATCCGGTCTTCAGGAGTCTCGCGGTCCGCGCGGCCTGGGCATTGCTCGCGTCCACTTTGCTGGCAACGATCACGTTTGCGCTCGGCTACCGGCGCTCGATACGGCGATTGGCCGAACAGCCCGACATCCCTCCCGTTGACCGCTCACGGCGAGCGTCGCACCTCGGCGCCGTCATCGCGAAATGGATATTCAAGGCCCCCTTGGATCGAGCCATTTTTCTGTTTACGGCGCGCACCCTGGCTCGGAGCCGCAAACATCGCCTTCTGCTGGCGATGTACGCAGGCATCGGTCTGGCCATTGCTCTTGCCTATATGGAAAGCCTGTTGCACGGCGGCTGGAAACTGACCTGGAACCAACCTAACGCGCCGCTGCTCGTGGCCAGCTTGGTGATGCTGCTCTTTGTGATCATGGGGACACGGATCGTGTCTACCTTTCCTTTCGCCTTGCGATCCAACTGGATCTTCCGCGTCAGCGCTGTTCACAGCCCGCAAACCTATTTTGCGGCGATCCGGAAATCTCTTTACGTACTCACGGCGTTCCCAATCTGGAGTGCGTCTGCGATCTTCTTCTTCGCCATCTGGCCCGGACGCTCCGCACTACAACACCTTCTCGTGCTCATGCTTGCGGGCGCTTTGATCGTTGAAAGGTCGCTCTACAGCTTCCGTAAAATCCCGTTCGCCTGTTCCTATCTGCCTGGAAAAGCGAATCTCAAGGTAACGCTCACGATGTATGGCAGCATTGTCCTGTTCGCAGCTCACCAGGGCGGCCAACTCGAGTTTTGGGCAATGCAACGGACGGCGCGCTATCTGGTGGTGGTCTTGCTCTTGGCAGGCGCCGCCGTTTGGACGCGGCGACGAGTCAATCAATTTGCCGCTGCTCCATTTACTCCCATTCAGTTCGAGGACCTTCCGCCCGGCGAAATACTCCGGCTCGACATTCCTACCGTGCCGGATTCATCGCCGGTGAACCCGGTGTAGATGTTCGTCAGCGTGATGCGCCACGCTTTTTAAACGCGACGAACCACAATCGCTGTCGCGTCGTCGGACAGCGCGCCATTGCGGGTGAAGTTCTGCACATCGGCGAGCAGGTCTTTCGCCGATACCTCCTGCCCGCGCAGGAATTCGACGAGGCGGCCGGCGCCGTATTCCTCGCCATGACTGTTGGTCGCTTCGAGCACACCATCCGAATAGACCAGCATGCGATCGCCGGATTCAAGTTCCGCTCCAACCTCCGAATATCGTGAGGCCATCATGCCCAGCGGATACCCATGCGATGTTTCGAGCGGCGCCGGCTCGTGGCGTTTGCCCATCAGCAAGGGAGCGGGATGACCCGCGATCGCAGCCTTTACATGGCCACAGTCGGGATCCAATACCAGGTAGGCCATGGTGACGAACCGGCCCTCAGGCAGGTCTTTCATCAGCGCTTCATTGACTTTGGTCAAAACCTCGGACGGGGAATCGGATACTCCGGCGGCGCGTCGCAGCAGAGTGCGGGCGCCGGCCATGAGCAAAGCAGCCGCCATGCCTTTGCCGCACACATCACCCAAAGCAATACCCCATCTTCCCCGGCCCAGGTCAATGTAGTCGTACCAGTCTCCGCCCACCGCGCTGAGCTGCAGGCAGACTCCATCGACGGCATATCCTGAGATCGACGGATGTTGGTCCGGCAATAAGGCCCGCTGGATGCGGCGGGCCTCGTCCTGCTCGCGCAGGGCCTTTTCTTTTTCCAATCGTTCCTGGCGGAAGAGGCGGGCGTTCTCCACCGCAATCGCAATGTAGTCGGCTAGCGCGCAAAGAAGTTCGATCTGTTCCGGGGAGAACCCGTCCAGCACGGGGCTCTGAGCGTCAAACACCCCGATCAACTTCCCGCGGCTGATCAGGGGAATGTCTATTTCGGAGAGGGTAGTCGCCTCCGTGTTCGCGTAGAACGGGTCTTTGCGTACGTCCGGCGCGTAGCGCATGGAGCCGGTGGCGGCAACGTGGCCTACCATGCCTTCCGCGCCGACTCTAAAGCGAAGCCCCTTGCGCACGCTGGAGAATCCCCGCACCGCGATTACCTCCAGTTCGTTGTGCGGTTCATCTTTCAGGCTCACCGCCGTTTGCGTACAGCCCAAGGTCTCAGCCACACTTCCGACGATTTCGTCGAGCAGTTGATCGAGATCCAGAATGGAATTGACTTTCTTGACCACCTCTTGCAGCAGCAGCAGTTGCCGAACGCGTTGCTCGAGGTCTTTCGTCAATGGTGGTTGCGCACCCATCTCGTTATATTACCCTGCACTTCCATGAGGAGAGCAGATTCATGGCCGCGCAAGGAGTCTTTTGGGGTCCAACCCCGCTCATGACACAACCCTGGCGACCATCATCCGACATGAATATTGATAACATGATCGACGAATGATCGAACGTTGCGCTAACACTTCGGATCATGCAGCGACCCGCGACTGCCGCGACGGGCAACTCCACCAATGAAGAAACGTCCACACAAGGGCGGTCACCGTTCAGAAAAGCAGGACCGGCGACGGCGTGGTTTCTCGCCGGAGCTTGCCATCCTCTACGAAGACGATGCCGTGGTGGCCCTCGATAAGCCGCCCGGCCTTCTGGCTGTGCCCGTACAGGGCTCTGACGCGCCGTCCGCATGGTCTCTTCTATCCTCGGAACTGAGATCGAAGAGACAACGGGCCTATGTGGTACATCGCATCGATCGTTTCAGTTCCGGAATTCTGCTCTTTGCAAAGACCGAGCAGGATCGAGACGCACTCGTCCGACAGTTTCTCGGCCATACTCCGGTAAGGCAGTATCTTGCCGTGGTTCGCGGCCATCTCAGCCTGAATCAAGGGACGCTGGTTCACTACTCTCGACGCGAAGGAATGTTTCAAAGGTTGACCGCCGAGAACGATCCCAGGGCAGCTCGTGCTGAACTTCGCTATTCCGTCGAACGGCGTCTTCGGGGCGCTTCGCTCGTACGAGTTACGCTGGTGACGGGATTGCAGAACCAGATCCGGGTGCAGTTTGCTGCGATCGGCCATCCGGTCATCGGCGACAGAAAGTACTCCCGGGAGGAAGCTACGGAGCGGCGAATCGCTCGCGTCGCTCTTCATGCAGGGCATCTTCAGTTTATTCATCCACGCTCGGGAGAGCGAATCTCCGTCAACTGCGAACTCCCCCCAGATCTTCAGTCTCTTCTTCAGTCGTTATCCCTGCCGACCCGCGGGCATAGGTGAGAGCTTCCATGATGCCCGGATCTGAACCTGACGGCTACGGCCTTGACACAAGAATTGAGTGGAAAAGATGGGGGCGAATCTTTTGCGAACATCCGTTACAATAGCCGGATGCCGTCCCCCGTTCCCGATTCCCTGGCTTGGGCGCATCCACTGATTCAGGAGTGGTTCGTCGCCAAGTTTGGCACGCCCACTGAGCCTCAGGAGCAGGGCTGGCCGCACATCCTGGCCGGCAAGACGACCTTGATTTCCGCTCCCACCGGATCGGGCAAGACGCTGGCTGCGTTTCTTACCTGTATTGATTCGCTAGTGCGAAAAGCGTTGGACGGCGGCCTCAGCGATCGCACCGAAATCCTTTATGTGTCGCCTCTCAAAGCATTGAGCAATGACATCCAGAAGAACCTGGAAGGCCCGCTCGGCGAGATCACCGCTCTGGCCGGGCAACAAGGCCTCCTGATGCCGGAGATTCGCGTGGCTGTCCGCACCGGAGATACGCTGATGCGCGACCGTCAGCGCATGCTCAAGCGGCCGCCGCACATTCTGGTGACCACGCCGGAATCGCTCTACATCCTGCTCACCGCCCAGCGGAGCCGCGAAATCCTGCGCGACGTAAAGACCGTGATCGTGGATGAAATCCACGCCGTAGCCGATGACAAACGCGGTTCTCACCTCACGCTTTCGCTCGAACGCCTGGATGCTCTGACTGGCAAACGCGCCGTGCGTATCGGCCTCTCGGCCACACAAAAGCCCATCGAGACAGTGGCCCACTTTCTCACCGGTCAGCGCCAGCCCGGTTTAACGCCGCAGCCGGAGCCGGTCGTAGTCAACATCGGACACAAGCGGGCTCTCGATCTGGCCATCGAAGTCCCTGGACAGGAGCTCGGCCCCATTGCCAGCAACGAACTTTGGGACGAAACCTATGACCGCATCACCCAGCTTGTAGAGCAGCATCGCTCCACCCTGGTGTTCGTCAACACACGCCGCCTGGCCGAACGCGTGGCCTTCAATCTTGCGGAACGCCTGGGCGACG
>CAZFRV010000083.1:0-12269 GCA_964521445.1 uncultured Acidobacteriaceae bacterium | reverse complement strand
CGCGACGTTTGGCCTTTATCAGCTGGTCGAGCTTGTGGAGCATCTGCCCATCGGCTTCACTCACCACGTCCACAAAACAGGAAAGGACGGCGTTCCGGTGCTTCCCGTCATGCCAGGCCAGGTTGATCAGGTGTTGGGCCACACAGGCGCGGTACTCTTTTTCCGTCAGCTTGGCGGCATAGACATAAGCCTTGCCGACTCTGCGCCGGGACAGGAGACCCTTTTTATATAGCCGATCCAGAGTGGTCATCACGGTGGTGTACGCCAGCCGGGAGCTGAATTCGCAGTGTAAATCGCGCACACTGGTCTCGGGGAGAAGCCAGATGCGCTCCATCAATTCGCTTTCCAGGCTGCCCAACGGTTCCAGGGCAGACTTGCGGCTGCCGTTTTGTTGCCTAAACCACCACATGACGTGCTCACATTGTACCCGGCTTTCCTCCGAATCCGTAATGCGACTAGAATGGCCGCGATTCGGGATACTTAACTCCACAATCCCAGGAGACAGCCATGCTCGGCATCGGTAAACTTTTTCTGAAGACTGCATGCGTTGTATTCGGTTTGTTGCTCTTGATCTCTCCGGTGGTGACTGCCACCTCGGACTACGATCCCAGCCCCACCGTCGGCCCGGCGAAAGGTTCGCTGG
The DNA here is from genome assembly GCA_964521445.1 of uncultured Acidobacteriaceae bacterium. GTDB lineage: Bacteria > Acidobacteriota > Terriglobia > Terriglobales > Acidobacteriaceae > Angelobacter. Next base: position 11,626 of record CAZFRV010000083.1, on the reverse strand, counting down.
TAATCGTTGGCGGTGGAACGGTCGTCCCTGAAATCAGGAACCGGTTTGTGGACCTCGCCGGCGGGGTCGACGCCAATTTCGTGTTGATTCCGACCGCTCAGGGTGACCCCGTTGACCAGGAGCAGGCCCGGAGCATTTTCTTCCTAAGGTTCGGCGTACCGCACATCACAGTTCTTCACACTCGCGACCGCAAAGTCGCGGATTCCGCGGAATTTACTCAAGCGCTTCGCCAAGCCTCTGGGGTGTGGATTGAGGGCGGCCGGCATTGGCGCCTGGCCGACGCTTACCTTGGCACCGGGGTCGAGCGCGAAATCAAAGCGTTGCTGGCGCGCGGCGGCGTGGTGGGCGGCAGTTCTGCCGGCGCTACCATCCAGGGATCTTACATGGTGCGTGGGGCGCCGGCTTCTCCCGGCAACCCCGATGGAGACAACAGAATCATGATGGTCCCCGGATATGAAACGGGATTCGCCCTGCTTACAAATTCCGCCATCGATCAGCACGTGATCGCACGCCATCGGGAAGGCGATTTGGTCCCGGTGATCGCCTCCCATCCCGGCTTGCTGGGGATTGGGATCGACGAGAAAACAGCCATCGTCGTTCACGGGGATGATTTCGAAGTCATCGGCGACAGCAAGGTAATCATCCATGATGGGAAGAAACCCTTTTACTTCCTGTCACATGGACAGAAGTTCAACTTGAAGACCCGTCTGCCTGAGTAGAACCTGTTTGACTTGGGTTAACGCCGGAGGGCCTGGTTTTGGCCGGACATGTGCCTGCCAATTTCAGGTAAAATTTAACGCAAGACTTAATCTTCAGGGAGCCTATGAAAGCTGTTCCAAAATTAGCATATTTGATCCTGGGCCTGTCCACCCTGGCCTGCCTGGGCTTGGCCGCCGATGCGCCTGTTCTGAAGCCGCCGCCTGGAACCAAAGTGGCCGTCGTGATGTTTGAAGACATGGGGTGTCCATCCTGCGCGGCGAACTATCCGGTGGTGGAAGAGGCCGGCAAGAGCCACCACGTTCCAGTGCTGCTCCGCGATTTTCCTCTGGGTCCGTCGCACCCGTGGTCTTTTGACGCAGCCGTCTGGGCGCGTTTCTTCGACACCAAATCGGAAGCGCTGGGCAGCGATTTCCGCGCCTACATCTTCAAGAACCAGCCGCAGATCAACCCCACGAACCTTCGCCAGTGGGTACAGAAGTTTGGCGATGAAAACCACGTTCCTCTGCCGTTCGCGGTTGATCCTGAAGGCAAGCTGAAGGCCAAGGTGCAGGCCGACCACGAGCTGGGCATGAGTCTCGGCGTCAGCCAAACGCCCACCGTTTTTGTGGTCAGCAACACCGAATCACAGAAGGTTGATAGTATCGACAACCTCTCCCAGATCATCGAAGACATGCAGAAGAAAGCGGCCCCAGCGACGCCCGCAAAAAGCACCGCCAAGAAGAAAGCGACTTAGGATAGTGCTGAAGCTAACGATCAAAACCGCAACTCTGCTCGCCAGCGCTGCGTTGGCGTGGGTCGCGTCGTGGGCTGCTGACGGTTCTTCTTTCAAGCCACCGGCCGGCGCTAGAGTGGCCGTCGTGGTGTTTGAGGACCTGCAGTGCCCGGCTTGCGCGCAGGCCTATCCCGTCGTGTGGGACGCGGCCAACGCCCAGCATATCCCGGTGGTGCTGCACGATTTCCCACTGCGCAAACACAACTGGTCGTTCCAGGCGGCCGTGTTCGCCCGCTTTTTTGACACCAAGGACACCAAGACGCAAAAGCTGGGGAACGACTATCGCCGATACATCTATAAGAACCAGGACCTGATCCCCGATGAAATCCGGCTGAACTCTTACACAAAGAAATTCGCCGATGACAACAAGATCCTCCTGCCCTCGGCCGTGGATCCGGCAGGCAAGCTGGCGGAGAAGGTGAAAGCCGACTTCGGCCTGGGAGAGAAAATCGGATTGAAGTACACGCCGACGATTTTTGTGATCGGCCAGGACAACGCCGTCACGCCCTTCGTCGAAGTCGAGGACCGCAGCCAGTTGAGCCAGATTATTGCGGACATGCTGAAGAAAGTTCCTCCAGCGGCGCCGGTCAAGACCAAGACCGCTGCTAAGAAGAAATCCCGCTAGCGTTTTTATTTCTGCGCTTCCTGCACGAACTGCACCGCGTCCAACGGCTTGAACGCTAAAACACATCCGGAAGCGGCGCATGTCAGCACCCCGCGGCGCACGATCTTCACCGATGAATTATCCGGAAACGAGACCGGATAGTCGCCGTCGATCAGCGACGGCTCGGCGCTGCGCAACTCCGCATCACCTTCACGATATTCAACGCGCTGCGGCCGGCTGGAACCGTCAAACACCAGGATGAACTCGGCCTGACCGCTCTTCTGAGCCAAGGCGCGGGGCTTCGCCGAACGCATCTGGACCAACTCTGCCTTTCCCTGTGCAGGATCCGGTGCGGCGCGGCCCGCATTCAGCCGCGCCAGTTGCGCGCGCGCAGTTTCCGTCTCAGCGCCACCGGCCGCCACAGCCAGGAGCAGCATATGTTTGGCCTTGACCGTATCTCCGGTCTTTTCGTACACGCGCGCCAACCGGATGGCCACAGTCCCGGACTGACTCAGACTCCAGGCCGATTCCAGAAAGCGCATGCCTTCCAGCCGATCGCCTTTCAGGAACTGGGCCCAGCCAATCCTGGCCCACTCCAGCGCGAGGAAGTACATAGCGGAGAAAACCTCGGGAGGGGCCGAGTCGTAAGCGCCGGCATCGAACTGTTCGCCAATGCCGTCTACCGCTTTACGCGCGTCGGTCAAGGTCTGCTCGGGGTCAATGTCATCACGCAGTGCCGTCGAAAACCAGTCGCCGCTGGGGGCAGGCGCGGTGGTCCCAATCAGGCTCAGCAGCAGGGCACGCGACTTCTCCTGCTGCCCCGTCCCGAAGTAGAGTTGCGCCAGCGCCAGCTCGATTTCGGGATCGTCCGGCGTGGCCGAAGACGCTTTCTCGAGATCAGCCAGCGCCTCCGGGTTGCGCTTGAGTTGGAGAAGAAGGAGCCCGTGGTTCTTGCGCGCTGTGCTGTCCACGGGCACGTTGTCCAGTTGCTTGCTGTACGCGGCCAGCGCGTCTTCCAACTTGCCTGCTTGCCGCAGCTCGCCGCCGAGATCGTTGTAAGCCCGCTTGTGGAAGGGATTCACTTCCACCTGCTTGCGATACGCGCTGATCGCCTCGGCATGGCTGCCCAGTCCGGTGTAGGCGCGGCCCAGTTCGTCCCAGGCATCTTCGCTATCCGGCTTCTGGTCCACAACGCGTTTCAGGAGATCTGATGCGCCCTTGAAATCTCTCTGTTCCAGCGCCCTGATTGCCGCCTTACGCAGTTCTTGCGGCGTGCCGCCGGCGGGCACGGCCACAGCCAGCGCGGCTTTGGAAGCGGGCCGGACATCGCAGGTAATACTCTCGCCGGCGTAGTTCGTAGCGACGCTCCGCAGAGACTCCACATCCGGCCGCCGCGATGGAGGCAACTGGTTCACCTTGACGATGTAGGTCTGCTCGGCTTCCAGCACATTGTTGGACTGGTGATAGGCCAGCGAATATTGCCCGTAGTCACGGGCGATGGTTACCTCCGGCGGAAGGCGCAGGATGTAGTTGGCGGCAAATTCCAGGTGCGCCTTGTTATGCATTTCTACCGCCGGGCCGACGTCAAGCGGTTTCCCGGCCTTCTTTTTGGGTAAACGCCCGAGCCCGAGCGATGGAAAGATGTACCAAGCAACATCGTTGCTGGGCACTGTGAAGTAGGAATCCTCATGAACTTTGTAGCGAAGGCGCAGCGGCTTGGCTGGTTCTTCCAGGGCGGCCACGTCCACGTCGGAAACTTTGCCCCGGTATCCCTGGAAAGCGGCGAACCTCTCAACAATCGCTGGCCAGTCCGCCTGGGGACGGCTGCGGAAGATCATGCGGAAGGGAACAGCACTGTCGCCGCCGGCGGTCATCTCGATGGTCGAATCCAGAGCCCCGGTCTCGGAAGCCTTGCCCACTACGGAGAAATCCAGGGTGTTCTTGACGGGAGCGAATGCCGGTGTCTTCTTGAGCCCCCCGTTCGCATCTTCCGCGGCCAATACCGCCTGCTTGTCGCGCAAGGGATAAAGGAGAAGGCCGTAGGGCGCCACCTCCGCCGTGGAATCCAGCCACACCCATTCTTTATCGATCTGCGCCGCGGTAATCACGTGGTCGAACTGGGCGGGTGAAGGTACGTCTTCATCCAGCTTGCGGTCCGAACCGATCAGCACGGGATAACTGGGAATCCCGGCAGCGCGTAACAGCGCAGACAGCAGTGTGTGTTTGTCTTTGCAGTCGCCGTAGTTGCCGGCCAGGACCTCGGTGGCGGCATGCGGTTGATAACGGCCCACGCCGAAGGAGAGGCTGACGTAGCGGATGTTGCGGGCCACAAAATCGTAGATGCGGCGGGCCTTTTCCTGCTGCGTGGCGGCGTTGCCCGCCAGTTCAGCCGCTTTCTTCTTCACGGAATCGTCCACGACCACCCGCTCACCCTGTAGCTTGGCGTACCAGTGCGCTACCTGCTGCCAGTCTTTAAAGGTGCTGAGCTGGACGTCAGGAAATTCGTCTTCCTCTTCCTGAGCTTCTTCTGCGTCGTCATCTTTCTCTTTCTCCGACCGGTCGGGAGCAATGTTCTGGACCACCCACGTGTAAGTGCGGCGATCCCCGGTTTCCGCGGTGGTGTACTTGCGGCTCGGGCTCTTGAGGTGCAGCTCGCGCGCTTTGGGTACGTCAATCTCCAGCCGCGCTTCGGTGATCGGAGTGTGTCTGGGAAAGCTGTACTCAAACCAGAACTCACCGGGAGCCAGCGGAGTACTGATCTGGGTGGTGGTGTGATACTCCAGCAGGTCGCCCGGCCGCAGACCTACCACGGTCACATGACGCTCCCGGTAGTCGCTGTACATGGGCGCGGATTCCAGAACCTCAGGCGCAAAATCTTGCGCGTTGGCGGCCGGTGTCTCCACCGTTTTTCCGTCCGGCTTGCTTACGCGCACATAGTTGACTTCCAGCTTTTCGGTAGCTGAGCTGTAACCGAAAACTAACTGGCCGTAGCGCTGGACTCCGGCTTCGCTCTGGATGCGGATGGCCTCGGTGTGCTCCACCAGGCCGGTGCCGTCATTCTGGTAATGCACACGGGTGTCGCGCTGCTGCACTACCGCCGCTTCCTGGGCGGTATCGGTGGAAGCCTTAGGCTTGGTTTGCGCGGACAAGCCACAGGTCATCGCGCCGAGAAGGCTGATAAGAATGATGGCTTTGCTCATGCAGCGTCTTTTAGCACCCTGCTGCTCAAAAAGCAATCCAGAGTAGAGGCTTGCCATGGCATACGGCCAAGACCTTAAGTTCCGCGCATCCAGGGTGTTGCCGTTGAAAGGCGAAGACACGAGGCGCTGCTATAATCACCGCTTCCCTATGAAAACTACCTCACTGTTCCTCGCCTTTCTCGTCTCGTCATGTCTCAGCCTGGCCCAAACCCAACCGAGCGCGGAAGAAACGCAATCGGCTCCAACGATCATCCATGCCGGGCACCTGCTCGACGTGAAGACCGGGCGCATGATCGACAATGCCACGGTCGTCATTCAGGGCGATAAGATCGTCAGCCTCGGTGCGCCGCAGTGGAGCAAACCGCCGGCCAATGCGAAGACCATTGACCTGCCCAACGCCACGCTGCTCCCTGGACTAATCGACGCGCATACCCATCTCACCTTCGATCCCAACTTTGGCTACCAGGAACTGGGTATTTCCCTTCCCAAAGAAGCGCTGATCGGGGCCAAGAATGCGCGCATCACTCTGGAAGCCGGCTTCACCACGGTGCGTAACGTTGGAGCCAGCGGCTACACCGACATCGCCCTGCGCGACGCTGTCAACGAAGGCATGGTCCCCGGCCCGCGCATCCTAGCCAGCGGTCCGGCGCTCTCCATCACCGGAGGCCATTGCGACCAGAATCTGCTGCCTTACGAGTGGCACGCAAAATCGGACGGCGCCGCCGACGGCGTGGAGGGCGTCCAGCACAAGGTCCGCGAGATCATCAAGTACGGAGCGGACGTGATCAAGATCTGCGCCACCGGCGGCGTGCTCTCCAAGGGCGATGATCCCCGAGCTTCGCAATACACGCTCGAAGAAATGAAGGCCATCGTGGCTGACGCTCACCGTCTGGGCCGCAAAGTGGCGGCGCATGCCCACGGCGCGCAAGGCATTGCCTGGGCCGCCGAGGCCGGCGTGGATTCGATCGAGCACGGCTCCTATATCGACGACAATGGCATCAAGATCATGAAGGAGCATGGGACGTACCTGGTCCCCACGCAATACCTCAGCGACTGGATGCGCGAGAACGCAACCAGAATCGGGTTGCCGGCAATGTATGCCGTCAAGATGAAGGAAGTGACCTCGGTCTCCCGCCAGAACATCAAGAAGGCTTTTCAAGCTGGAGTCAAGATTGCCTTCGGTACCGACGCTGCTGTCTATCCCCACGGACTAAACGCTCATGAGTTCGCGGTTTACGTTCAGATGGGCATGACGCCGCTGCAGGCCATCCAGACAGCCACCGTCAACGCCGCCGATCTGCTGGGCTGGGCCAAGATCGGGTCCGTGGAGCCCGGCAACTTCGCCGACATCATCGCCGTGAACGGCGATCCGACCAAAGATGTCACGCTGCTCGAGAATCCCGTGTTCGTCATGAAGGGAGGAACGGTCTATAAACAGAAATAGCCGTTTCTTTGGTCATACGTGGCTATTTCGCGGAAAAGAGTCCGGGCCCCTACGTCCACTGCTTGATCGGGATTCCGTTGACGTCTGTGAAAGCGCCGCAGACCACGATGATGAGATCGACAAGCGCCCAAATTCCCAGGCCGCCGAGAGTAAGCAGTTGAGCTACACCGGAACCTATCTTGCCGACATAAAACCGATGAGCGCCAAAGACGCCAAAGAAAAAACACAGGAGAAAAGCGGGGAGGACACGCTTGTCGGTGGCGGAGACTGCAACAGGGTTTGCGACTTGCACCGCTCCACGGACCTGCACGGCTCCGCAATTTGGGCAGGTGGGTGCGGAGTCGTGGATTTGTTTGCCGCATCCGCTACAAAAAACCATGGCCATAAGTAAAACCTCGTCCCCGGGATTCCTGGCCGAACGGCGCCCGAGGTTCTATGGAGACTAAGATAGCTGAATCTACACCGGTCTTTCATGCAAATCAACATAGTCGTCGGGGACGCACGCCAATCATGCTTACCAGCATGGCGCCAGAAGAGTCCGGCTTGCTACACCCGTCGCAAGAGGCACGGGCTAAACGTGCCAGGCGGAAACCAGATTGCCGGCGCTGCCTAAGATAGCAACCTCGACTTTCTTCTGACGCCATCTGGTACTTGGTCATTGCACGCTACAAGCCTTCAAGTACTCATGGTTGTAAGCGAGCGCTGGGGCCCCGTTACCGTTCATGGTACTTGCGCCGCCGTTTCCGTTGGGTGTATCGCGGTCGAATGACCAGAAGCGGACAGCCGCCAGGCCGTTGGACTTTGCGAAGTTACATATAGTGTCGACGTTAGCCAGGCTGGTGACCTCATCCTGAGTATCGTTTTGCCCGATATCCACAGTGAGCGCAATGTGGTTAAAGGGGATGCCGGATTGTTGGTTGAGCGCCTGTGCCGCCTGAATCGCAGATTGTCCCATGTCGCACAGGTTGTTCACCACCACGCAGTTGTTCGCGTTGGTGGAACCGTAGTCCATCGCCATCAAGTTAACGACGTAGTTGCCGCCCAGGTTCAGGCGCTTGATCTCCTTGACGACCGTGGTGCCCACGCTTCCACCAGTAATTGGATTGGCCGCCGTAGTGCCGAGCGATTGGATGGTGAAGCTGAATACCAGGTTGGGGAACTGCGCCTCGGCCGCGATCGTCGCGTTGATCAGATTGTCGATGACCTGTTGCGACTGGCCACCCTCGATGTCGAAGTCGATACCGACCAGGTTCGCCGAGTTGTATGTGTTGATGAAGCCCATAAACGCCTGCGTGCTGGGGCAATCGAATACCCCGTTGGCGCCGCCGGTGCTGACGATGTAGGTCTTGCCGGCGTTCACGAAGTCCTGAACGTTCGTGGCTTCCATGCCTGACGTAATACCCGCCCAGCTTTCCGCGCCGCAGGTTCCAGTGGCAAACGCCCAGACCAGCGTCCGGTTCGGCATGGCGCTGGTGACGGGTTCGACTGTGCCGGTTACGTTCGTCTGCTGCTCACCGGTATTGAAGTTGGCGTTGATCGTTACATCCTTATAGACCGCGAAGAGTAAGCTGCCGGGCGGCGGCGGAGTTGGAGTGGGCGTAGGTTTGGGTGTGGGAGTTGGAGAAGGAGGCGGTCCGGTGGAACACGAAACCGGCAATCCCCAAGGGTCACCGCTGCCGGCGGGACCGCTATTGCCCGCAGTTGCCGGGTTTTGGTTTTCTGTCCAAAACGCCGCGGTGTAGTTGAAGCCGTTCTCGCTGGCCATCATGCCACCGGTATAGACCTGCGTGGCACTCCAGGGAGCCGCACAGCTTCCTCCGCCACCGGGAGGCGGCGTTGGGGTTGGGGTAGGCGCCGGTGTAGGGGTCGGGGCTGGAGTGGGAGTTGGGTTCGGCGTTCCGCTTACCGGTTGCCACAGCGCGGGCACGTTCGGCGGCTCCCATCCTACTTCGGACGTATGAGCCTGGATGCATTTGTATTCCACGCCCTGGTACATCACCAGCGAGCCGATGGAATACGCCGTATTCGGCGCCCAGTTGGGGATGGTCTGCGCAAATGCCGCGAGCGGCAGCGCCAGGCAGAGAATGACTCCTAGAGCAAAAACCAGCAGGGACTTCATTTTCATCGATGACCTCCTTGAACGGTTGGTAACTTCAATTGCGGTCGTACTGGAGCGACGCCGGAAAGACGGACGTGCGCTTCAGCTATCGGGGGCCTGTCAGCTCGAAGGTCTCTTGAAGGTTCGCCTTGCGGAAAAGTTCGCGCGGTGTTCAAGCAGCACAGCCGAGCTGCCGCCAGATCGCGCGCCAGATTAGTACAGTTCGCGAAACGATTCAATGAATTTATTTAATCGATTCACTAAAGGCTTCCCGTTTTGGGAAGGCGAGAATTGAATGAACCGCCATTCATGGTCGAGGGGAAGAGGGACCACGCGCAAAGAACGCGGTGGGCGAGCGAGAGTTTACTCGGCGGCGGACTTGGCCGCTGCATTCTCCAGCAGAGGCGCGGCAAATTGGCTGCTGCGCAGCAAGTCCACGATCTTGTGAAAGATCCGCGACCGCAGTTCATGGCGTTCGTGCGCGCGCGTGATGTAACGCACGATCACGTTCACGCCCAGGGTTGTGGGCCGCACCATGATGGCCGGGACCGGCGCAAAGGTCCGCCCCACGTGCCCGGGGATTGCGCGCTCCCACTCCTGCTCCGCCAGCCGGACGTTGGTCTCGGTTTCCGCGACCACCTTCTTATGCACCGCCTCGGCGATGGGATAAGGATCGATTCCAGCGGGGATAGGCACCTCAACCTCGTCCCACAACCATTGGCCGGTGGTGGAAAAATTGAAGTAGTGGCCTTCGATTGCAAAGCTATTGACGAAGGTCACCTTGCGGCCAGTGGGATGGCCGGCATCCGACCAGTCTCCGGTTTCCAGGATCACGGTATGCAGCAGGCCAACTTCCACCACCTCGCCGCCGATGCCGTTGATTTCCACCCAGTCGCCGGGACGGATGCCATTCGGTCCCATCAAGATGAACCAGCCGAAAAACCCGACGATGAAATCCTTGAGCGCCACCGTCAGACCGGCGCCGGCCAGGGCCAGCACCGTCGCCGGCTGGCTGGGCGGGCCAAAGAGTACCAGCAGAATCAGCACCACGCCCGCCACTTGCACGGCCACACGCGCCACCGGGCGGACCGTGTGCCGGCTGCGGCTTCCGGGAGCCATTCGCGCTACCATCGAGCGGACCAGCGGGCCGGCAAAGAGCACCAGCAAGAGCAAAACCAGAATCCAACAAGCCCCTTCGATAACGCCTTTGAAGTGATCTTGTTTGCGTGCGGTGACCAAGGTTTCCCACTGACCATAGATGACACTGAGTTGCTGAAAGTCGGCAGCGCGTTTGTCCAGCTCTGCCAGGTGCTTGCGTTCCCCAGCGGCTTGTTTCAGCGTGGTGTAGATGTCCGGTGCGCTCGCGGCGGGCGTGGAGTCATGTGGGCCAGAGGCAGCATTGGCCGCCGAGGATAGCGCTTTCTGTTGGCCTGCCTTGGTCCCCTCTTCTCTCGTCTCCTCATCCAGCTTCTGGTGCTCCTGGGCTAACTCGGCTTGCCGGACTTGCAGCTCCTCGCGTGCCGACTCGAGCGCCCTTTCCCGTGCCTTCCACTGGTTCCATGCCCGCAACTGCACCAAGAAGGTCCGGGAGTCGGGTTCCGGGGGCGCCGGCGCCGTTTTGGCGGAAGCGGCTCCTGCACTGCCCAGGCCGGTGTGTTCATGGTCCAGGGCTTCATGCTGATCGAGCAATTGTTGAATTCTGCTGCGTGGATCCCCACCGGCACGGATGAGTTCCTGTCGGGCCGCTTCCAAATCTTCCTCGTCGAGTTCCATCGTAGCTGCGGCCAGTTGGAGGTTTTGCTCGAGCAAAGGCTTGCGAGTCTCATCGGCCTTAGCCAGCGCTTCTTTCAGCCGGGAAGCCTCTTTCTGCTCGGTTTGCAACTTGGCTTGCAGCGATTGCACGCGCGCCAGGATCGGGCGCGCCGTGACTGGAATCGGGGGCGCATGCTCCGTGGCCTGGTGTAGCGCCGCAGCAAAAGCCAGATCCACCTCGTGATCAGCCAGGCGCACGGCGTTTTGCGCGAACTCCTGTCCTTCCAGTGTCGTAGCCTGGGCCGCCAGCTTTTGCGCGGTAATGAGGGGCTGTTGGTCCACCAGGACCACTGTTTCCGGCTTGCTCGGGGCCGACTCCGACGGCTCGACCGAGTTGATCCAATATCGCGTCAGCACCGCGCCCACCAGCGCCAGCAACACAAGCAGCATGCAGCTTACAAATAGAGCCCGGCGAAAAGTATTGGTCGACATCTGGCTGAATCCTATTGCACGGTTTGCGCGCTGGTCGCTGGACATTGTATTACGGTATTACGTATTCAGCGCGTTTCGCGGTGGGGAAGGTAGCCGCATGCTGGTCGCGGATCGAGCACTGGGATGCTGGCAACGCACTGGCCCGTGACACCATCGATCTCACTTAGTCTCCACTGATTCTCACTCCGGAGACCCAAGGAGGAACGTTATGGCAAAGGTCGTCACATGCAGAGATATCGGCGTAGATTGCGATTTTGTGGCTCGCGGCCAGACGGAGCAGGAAATCTTGAAGAAATGCGCCGAGCACGCGCGCTCCGAACACGGCATGACCGAGATTCCCGCCGATCTGGCCGTCAAAGTCAAAGCTGCCATCCGCGACGAAAAAGCAGCTTAGTCTTCGCGGTTCTTGATTGGTTACGCCTCGCCGGGCCACAATCTCTGGACCCGGCAAACGTCCCATCAGACGTGTGGATCGGCAACGCAGCAGGCCACCCCATTCTGTTCTCGGCAGTGATCATCTTCTGGGGTAATCTTGTGGTTCCGT
>CAZFRV010000082.1:0-8551 GCA_964521445.1 uncultured Acidobacteriaceae bacterium | reverse complement strand
CAGCGCAGGACAAGCGGTGCGTTTGGCCATGCAGGATGCGGGCGCACACGCGGTCCTTGGGGTGGCTCTTGAAGCAGTTGGACGTGAGTTCGATGCGTTGGGATGCTTCGAGCGCGCAATTGCGCTTGACCCCAATCTGGCCGCGGCCCAGCGCCTTTCCGCTCAGGCCTACGAGAAGATCGTTGCTGCCCAGCAAGCCAACGAGTGGGATTTGGCCGGTCACGCTCAGAAGGCTAAGGAGCTGCTGGATCAAGCGAACCAGGAGCTGAAGAAGGCGGCAGAAGTCTCAAACGTAAACCATCAATAAACGCGTTCTGAAACCGACGTCAACGGGGCGTGCCAGCCTGCAAGCGAGAGAGGGTGCGGAGTGCAACAAAAGCCGTAACCCGCACCCCAAGCTTTCCGGCGCAGGTCTGGTCATGGGACTGAACCGGGTACCCCGCTGCACACGCACTAGCCCGTTACCGTTGCTTCCTTCCGGACCTGGCGGGGTTGGCGGGATTGCGTCGCGCGGGGCCCGGCACCATCGATTCTAACACTTTCGCTTTCTGCATTCGGGAAAACGCCTTCCACCAAGCCAGCAATTCGGGGACAATAGGAGTGTGCCTGCCGACGCCGCCAGCTCTGTGATTACCAAGCCAAACGCCGGCAGCCCGGAGCGGTTTTTCCAGTGGTCGCTGTATTTGCTGCTGGTCACCGGATTCGTGGCCCTGATGGGGACCGGCAAGCTCGACCTGCCTTCGCTGGCCCTGGTCATTCCAGCTCTACTGTTGCGCGCCTATTGCCTGCTCATGCGCCGGGACTTTCTTCTTCCCGAGCAATGGACCAGCTACCTGACCATCGTTTATTTCGCGTTCTACGGCGCTGATTACTTCTTTCTATCCCAGGGTTTCGTCAGCGCGACAGTGCATTTGGTGCTGTTCATCGTGGTCATCAAGATTTTCTCGGTGCGCCGCGAACGCGACCTGGTGTACCTGACTGTGCTTTCCTTTGGGCTGGTGCTGTTCGCGGTGGTGCTTACCGTGGACACCCTGTTCCTGGCCACCTTCGGCATGTTTATCCTGGCCGCCATGGCCACTTTCATCAGCATGGAGATGCGGCGTTCGGAGCGGGACGCAGTCGTGGCCCCGGTGCCGCCGCGCCAGGAAGGCGCCTTTCACCGCTTCCTGGCCGGAGGGTCCGTGGCTCTAGGCCTGCTTACGTTGGCCGGATCAACCCTGATTTTCTTTATCCTGCCCCGTCTGAGTTCCTCCGGTTACCTGCGCAATTTCGGAGTAGAAAGCTCGATTTTCTCGGGGTTCAGTAACGAAGTGCGGCTGGGCGGGATCGGCGAAATTCAGCAATCCAACAGCGTGGTCATGCACGTGCAAATCCTGTACGGCAAGCTCTCTAATGACGCGAAATGGCGCGGCATTGCCCTGGCTAATTTCGACGGCCAGCGCTGGTGGAACTCGAACGAAACCCCAAGTTTTCAGCACATGACGAACACGTCTCTGGACCTGACCCAGGCCGCTCCCGGGGCTTTCTATTCCTCAACTGCGCCCATCCCCAAACTGCCCACCATGACTTACCACGTGGTGATGGAGCCGCTGGGAATGAACGTGTTTTTTTTAGCGCCGGTGCCGCTGAGCCTGAAAGGCGACTATCGCTTCGTCGGCGTCAGGACTGATGGCTCGGTCATCAATCTCCAGCGGACGGATGCCGACCTGTCGCAACCCATCAGCATCTATACCGCGGAAGCCGATGCGCGTAATCTCGAGCCGTTTGTGCGTGACTCTACCTCCACGGATTACCCCCCGCGCGTCGCCCGCCTCTACTTGCAATTGCCTGGGCGCCTGGATCCGCGGATCCGCGAACTGGCGCACCGCATTACCGCCTCGGCCGGTTCCAACTACGCGCGGGCGCGGGCCATTGAGTCCTACCTGAAGAATAACTACGGTTATACTCTGCAACTCCCCGGCGCTCGGGAATCGGATCCGCTGGCTTCGTTTCTCTTCGTACGCAAACGAGGTCATTGCGAGTACTTTGCTTCTTCCATGGCGATCATGCTGCGGACGCAGCGCATTCCTGCGCGCGTGGTCAACGGATTTCGTGGCGGCGAATACAACGACCTCACCGGCAGCTACATCGTCCGCGAGCGCGATGCTCACTCCTGGGTGGAGGTCTACTTTCCTGAATTTGGATGGGTGACCTTCGACCCGACTCCGGCGGGACCCAGCGTGACCTCGGCCGGCCGATTCTCGCGCATCGAGCTCTATTTGGATGCGGCCAGCGAGATGTGGCGGGAATGGGTCATCAACTATGACTTCAGCCATCAGATGCGGCTCAGCAACCAGATCAGCGTGACCACCGGCAGCGTGCACTCCAGCTTGCGGGCCTGGCTCACCGGCAAGTACCGCAGGCTGCTGGACCGCATGGCCGGCGTGCAGCAACGCATGCAGCGCATGTCACCCACGGAAATGGCGGTGGCTTGCGGGTTGCTGGCCTTGCTTCTGGCTCTGCCGTTTGCTCCCAAGGCGTGGACCAGCGTGCAGCGCTCGCGGATGCGGCGCAACCCTCGGCGCGCGCCCGCTTCCGCCGCCAGCTTCTGGTATATGCGCCTGCTGAGGCGGCTGGCGCGGCGCGGTATCCGCAAGACCGCGGTGCAAACACCTGCCGAGTTCACCTCTTCGATTGCCGATCCACGGATTCGCGAAGACGTGGCCGTCTTCACCGATCACTATGAGCGTGCCCGCTTTGCCGGCTCCGTCGAAGACGCCGAACGCCTGCCCGAGCTCTACGAGGAGATGGCGGGGAAGAAATGATTGACTTACTCTTGGGGGACGCTCAATGACCGATGACGACGCTGTTCTTCCGCCTTCGCCACCCGAAACAGCTCAACCTGTACCCGCGCCGCCTCAATACACCATCTTCCGCGGACCGAACGGGACCCGTGCGGGTTGGCGCGCGCTGCTCTTTCTGGCTTTCTGCGCCGCTCAGCTGTTCGTGTTCGCGATTGCTCTGTTCCTGCTATCCCGGCTCGGAGGCGGTCTGCCTGGCGCCGGCTCCAGGCCCATGCTTACTCCGCTGGGGACAGTCATCTCCTCGGGAGGCATATTTCTGATCGCCACCCTCTCCGCTCTCCTGATGTCACGCATCGAGCGCCGCGATTTCAGCGTTTACGGCCTGCCCCCACGGCTTGCTTTCCGCAAACATTTTTGGATAGGAACCCTGGCCGGGTTTGCCGCCATCAGCGTCTGCTTGCTGGGGATCTTTGCATTCCACGGCTTCCGCCTCAGCGGAGTGGCCATTCACGGAACAACCCTGATAGCGGCCACCGCCGCGTGGAGCGCTGCGTTTGTTGTGGTCGGGCTGAGTGAGGAATTCGCTTTTCGCGGCTACCTGCAATACACACTCACCACCGGCATCGGCTTCTGGCCTTCGGCGGCGGTGATGTCAGTGCTGTTCGGCGCCGCCCACCTTGGCAATCCTGGCGAGACCGTCTTTGGCCTGTCTTCCGTGGTGCTTTTCGGCCTGCTGTTCTGCCTGTTTCTGCGGCGCACCGGAAATCTCTGGTGGGCCGTGGGATTCCACGCGGGATGGGACTGGGGGCAGACGTTCTTCTACGGCGTCCCCGACAGCGGGATGCCGGCTTACCACAGCCTGTTCGGCTCCACGCTCAGCGGACCAAGCTGGCTGACCGGCGGCACTGTAGGCCCGGAAGCCAGCATCTTTGCTCCGATCGCGCTGCTGATCGTCGCCGCCCTTTTCAGCCGTGCCTATCCCGCAAACCTTCCGGCCCAAAAACTGCATACCGCTGCGGCCAGTCCAACTACTTCGTAATCACGCCACAGGCTACCCTGTCGCCTGCGTTGCCCGCGGGATCGGTCTTGCCGTCGTCAGGCTTGGCATGGATTACCAGCGCGGTGCCGCCGCCGGTGAAGACCGAGTGCGGACCATCGGTCAGCGTAACGTTCGGCGCGACCACAGTAGATTTGGATTTCCCTTTGGCATCCGCTGTGAAATTGGGGATGTCGCCGGCGTGCGGCCCTTCCGGATTCTGCAAGCCGTGGTGTTTGCTGTCAGGATTGAAATGTCCACCCGCGGACTTGAAGTCCGGACCTTCGCATTTCGCGGTCTGATGGACATGGATCGCGTGATCTCCGGGCGTCAGGTCGTGGACGTTGAGCTTGATGGAAACGCCGTTCGCGGCCTGAGAAAGCGTGGCCGTGCCTACGCCCTTGCCCTGCCCGTCCTGCAAGTTGACGGTTACCGCCTTGGGCTTGGCTTGCTTGGTGTCCTTGGCGAAGGCTACCGTCAAGGCCGCTAGCAGCGCGAGGCCCACAGCCATCTTCAGAATTGTGTTGATTGCTTTCTTGAAATGCATGGGAGCTCCTTCCAGAAGGGGTCGATTGGCCCCATTTCGAACCACCGGGATTGTACCTGAATGCGCGCTAGACCATGTGGCACCGCCGCCCCCGGCTGTGCGGGTCTTAGGCCCGAAGAGCCCGAGCCACACGATTTGGGATGATAAACTTGAAAGATAGCATGCCTGTTGAAAGCTCCACACTAGTAGCGCCTCCGCAGCCGGAACCCGCGCAGGAAAAGACTCCGGTCAAGGTCGGTTTTGTCAGCCTGGGCTGTCCCAAGAACCTGGTGGACAGCGAAGTCATGATGGGCCTGCTCGCGACCGGTGGCGCCCAGATCACTTCCAAGGCCGATGAAGCCGACGTCATCGTCGTGAATACCTGTTCCTTCATCGACACCGCCAAGCAGGAATCGGTCAACACCATCCTGGAGATGGCCCAGCACAAGACCAGCGGCCGGGCGAAAAAGCTGGTAGTCGCCGGATGCCTGGTGGAGCGCTATCGCGACGAAATCCGGAAGAACATTCCTGAAGTCGATGCCGTAGTCGGCACCGGCGAACTGGAGCAGATTCTGGCTGCTGCCGGGATCGAGAGGGCGCCGGCAAACCACGCCGGGGAAGCCGGTTCACCCTTCGTTATCCTCAATTCTTCTTCGCCTTCATCGTCACTCAGCGCGGGCCAATCTCTGAAGTCAGGTATGCGCTCACGCGCTGAGGGCGATGCTCGAGAAACAGCCGGGCGCTTCTCGCGCGGCGAATGGGACGGCGCCATCGCCGATCTCCCTAATTATCTCTACGACGAGCACACGCCCCGCGTGCTGGCCACGCCCAAGGCTTCGGCCTATATCAAGATTGCCGAGGGTTGCGACCATCCTTGCGGCTTTTGCATCATTCCGCAGCTTCGCGGCAAGTTCCGTTCGCGCCATTTTGAGTCGGTGATTGCCGAGGCGGCGCGCCTGGCCGCCCAAGGCGTTCGCGAAATCACACTCATCGGCCAGGACACCACCTGTTACGGCGAAGACCTGGGCCTGAAAGACGGTCTGGCTCTGCTGCTGGAGCGCCTAGCGCAGATCGAAGACCTGCGTTGGGTGCGTTTTCTTTACGCCTATCCCAACAAGATTACCGGCCGGCTCCTGGAGACCATCGCCGCCCATGAGAAGATTTGCTCCTATATTGATGTGCCCTTGCAGCACGCATCGGCCGGTGTGCTCAAGCGCATGAAGCGCGGCGCGGGCGCAGAGATTTTCCTGAAATCCATCGAGAAGATGCGCCGCAGTATTCCCAACCTCACCTTGCGGACTTCGTTCATCGTCGGCTTCCCCGGCGAAACCGAGCAGGACTTTGCCCGGCTGTGCGACTTCGTCAAAGCGGCACAGTTTGACTGGCTGGGAGTGTTCAGCTACTCCGACGAAGAGGGCTCGGCGGCGTATCACCTGGAAGAAAAGGTTCCGCGGCGGCAGATTGAAGCCCGCCACCGCAAGCTGATGCAAATCCAGCGGCAGATCAGCAAGAAGAATAAGCGCAAGCTGGTAGGCCGCCAGTTGGACGTGCTGGCGCTTGGGCCGTCAGAAGAGACCGATCTGCTCTGGGAAGGCCGCACCGAAATGCACGCTCCGGAGATCGACGGCAAGCTGTTCATCAACGATTTCGGCGCCCACGAAGAACTGAAGCCGGGCGAATTCTATCGCTGCGAGATCACTGAGGCCCACGACTACGATCTGGTGGCGCGGGTTGTGTAGTGCTCTATGGCAAAGAAGCGATCACGCGCGCTCCGCTGTCCTACCTGCCGGACCCTGGTGCTCAAAGGCAGTGAGGACTTTCCCTTCTGCAGCGACCGTTGCCGGTCGATCGATCTGGGCAAGTGGGCCAGCGGCGGTTACGTAATCTCCACCGCCATCACCGACCCGGAGATGCTGGAGAGCATCGCGGATGAATTGAATCGAACGCAGCCGGATGAAGACGACGGACGCAAACATTAGCCCGTCTCACTCGTACCGCAACGCCACATTGGGATCGACTTTCGTCGCGCGACGGGACGGCACATAGCAAGCCAGGAGAATACAGCCCACCACAGTCAGCGATACCAGCGCGAAGGTCCACACGTCGGTGGGACTGACTTGGTAAAGCAAATCCGCCATCAACCGCGTCAGGGCGGCAGCTCCAGCCGCGCCAACGATGACTCCGGCCAGCGCCATCTTCACGCCCTGGCCCACGACCATGCGCAGAACGTCTTGTCGAGTGGCTCCCAGCGCCATGCGAATGCCGATCTCGCGTGTCCTCTGCAAGACCGAATAAGCCATCACCCCATAGACGCCGATTGCCGCCAGCACCAAGGCGAGTCCGGCAAAGACCGCGAACAGCCACATATCGAAACGCCGCAGCGAACCCGCATTCAAGAGCATTTGGTCCACGGTTTGCAGGTCGAAGATGGGGACGGTCTTATCCACGCCGGCCACGGCGCCACGCACTGCGTCCGCCAGTCCGGACATGTTCGAACTCCGAACCACCACGGTGGTGAAGCGTGTCGCCAGCGGCGTCAGGCTCTTGGGAAACTGCGGGTAAAGATAGTAAGCCGTGGGCTCGATGTCGGCATCGAGTCCCGCTTGGTGGACGTCGGCGGCAACGCCGATCACGCTGTACCAGGGAGCATCGGCGATGTTCGGCTTCAAAGTCCTGGTCAACGGATTCTGGTTCGGCCAGTAACGCTGGGCCAGACTCTGGCTGATGATCACCACCGGCTGTGACGTCGCCGTATCGTCATCGGTAAATTCGCGGCCGCGCAACAGCGGCGTCTGGAAGGCATGGAAGTAATTGGGACCAATCAGGCGCAGCCGGGTCACGACCTGACCATCGGTAACTTGCGGCGTCTGGCCGTCCACGCCGACGGGCATCCCGGGATCCATGCCGCTGAGAGGAATATTGCGGGCCAGCACCGCCGATTGCACCCCCGGCAGCGCGCCGACTTTTTCCGCGACTTGCTGATAGAAGAGATACCGGTGGTCTTTAGCACTGTCCGGAGCCGCGAGTTTGAAGGTAAGCAGCCCGGTAGGATTGAATCCCGGATCGACCTGGCTGACCTTCCACAAACTCTTGAGGGAGAGCCCTGCTCCGATCAGCAGAATGGAAGCCAGCGCGGTCTCCACGATGACCAGGGCCACACGATGCTTGCCGGTCGAGCGGCCGACGCTGCGCGAGGTTTCGCGCAGGGCGTTGCTCAAGTCCACGCGCGAGGCCACGAGCGCCGGCACAATTCCGAACAGTATTCCCACGCCCAGACAGACGGACGTGGTAAAAGCCAGGATCGTGGTGTTGACGCTGATCGCAGACAGGTTGGGAAGAAAGACAGGATGCAGAGCCACAAGAACCTTGAGAGCGGCCACCGCCAGCAGCAGCCCCAGGGTTCCTCCTAAGAGGGAAAGCAATAGGCTCTCCGTCAACAACTGGCGAACCACGCGAGAACGCTGCGCGCCGATCGCGGCGCGAATCGACATCTCCAGCCGGCGTGCCGTGCCGCGCGCCAGCAGCAGGTTGGCCACGTTGGAGCACGCGATGAGCAGGACAAAGCCGACGCAGCCCATCAGGAGCAGCAGCGGCCCGCGCAGATCGCCGGTCGCGTAGTCCTGAAACGTCTGCAGGGTCAACCCGAAGCCGGCATCGCCATTGGGATCAGCCCGGTGCAAGCGTGCGGCTACGGCATCCAGCTCGCTCTGCGCCTTGGTGATCGTGGCCCCCGGCTCCAGGCGCACCATGGCCAGGAGCCAGTGCACGGTGCGGGAGGATGCGACCGCATCTTGGGTTGCCAGTTGCAGCGGCCGCCAGTATTGCTCCGGCGCCACATACGGATCCACGCGAAAACCCTTTGGCATCACCCCAATCACGGTGTACGGCACGCCGTCCAGGTTCAATTTGGTTCCCAGGATGTTGGGGTCGGATTGGAAGTGAGTCCTCCATAGCAAGTCGCTGATCACGATGACGCTGCCGGCCCCTTGCCGGTCTTCGTCCGCTGTAAACCCGCGGCCCAGTACCGGAGCAACTCCCAGGACCGAAAACATTTCTGAAGAAGCTTGCCATCCTGTGATCCGTTCCACTCCGTCCTTGGTGCCCAGCGTGCCGCTGCCTGAAACCATGGCCGCCATCTGCGTCACGGGACCGGCTTGGCGCTTCCATTCAAGAAAATCGGGTGTGGAGAGGCTGTTGATAGCGCCG
>CAZFRV010000081.1:0-4286 GCA_964521445.1 uncultured Acidobacteriaceae bacterium | reverse complement strand
CAGTCTTGAGCACAGTGGACTCTCGTATCTCTCCGTCAACCAAGTCGCGCTCGTATGCTTGTACTCCCATCATCAACGGTAGCGACCACGCGGCTACGTCATAGGGTTCAAGGATTCCGCTGCCCGGCGCAGGATGTACTTCCGGATAGCGCTGGATTCCCATCATCTCTTCCACAAACCGCCCATAAGGCTGTGCGACTTGGATGAGGAAATCCTTCTTGTCCTCCGACAACCTCACCTCCACGCCATGCTCGAGCATCAACGATGCTAAGCGCATCGAGGCGAGCGAACCGCTAGGAACAACCCAGAATTTGTGAGAATCCTCCGACTCTACGGCGTGGCTGGCCATGGAGGCCACGCCCCGCAGCAACTCCTGGCGATATTTGCTCACCGTCTCGAGCGCGGCATCAGAGACGATGAGCTCGTAGTCCATGATGTCACGCAGCCGCCACATGCCGCCCGGCCAGGGATTGGGGTAGTTGATCTGTTGCTCGTAGGTAATCAGACCCTTGCTTCCGCCCTGCAGTTCGGTGGGCGAGATTTCGATCGGCGTGGCGATACGCGCCGAGGCCACTTCGGTCAAGACGCCGTACATGTTCTTCCACCAGCCGGTGTTGCGCGTGCCGCCGGGCCAGTAGGCGTCGAAAGAATATCCATAGATCACGCCCGACTTGCCGGCTTCTTCCAGCCGCCAGCCCATGGACGCGCCCATCAGGTTGTTGCCGCGATGCACCAGCGGATTCACCAGCTTAGCCACGGGATCGGCGTTCGGCGGAATGTAAATGCGCGGCCCGGTAGTGCCCATCTGGTGTTCGTCGAGCCAGAACTGGGGAAACCATTCGTGATAGACCATGCGGTTCACATTCTTGGTCTCAATCTGCGTGAGCATGTACCAATCGCGATTGTCATCATGCCCCACGTAGTGGTGATACAGGTAAGGCATGCGCCCGCCTTCGTACTTGGTCCCTACATATTTCCGGTACCACTCGGTGACCATGATCTGGCCGTCAGGGTTGAGCGAGGGGACGAGCAACACGATCGACGTGCCAAGGCGGCGCTTGGTTTCTTCGTCCTGCGCCGTGGCCAGCTTGTAGGCCCATTCCATAGCCATCTGGCTGGAGCCGATTTCATCGGAGTGAATGTTGCAGGTAAGAAGAAAAATCGTCTTGCCTTCGGCGGCGAGCGCATCGATCTGCTCTTTGCTCAAACCACGAGGATCGGCCAGCTTGCGCGCGATCTCTTTGTACTTTTCTTTGTTGCGCAAGTTATCGGCGCTGGAAATGACAGCCATGATCATCTCTTCGCCCAAGGTGGTCTTGCCCAGGACCTGAATCTCCACCCGGTCGGAAGCAGCAGCCACCGCCTTGAGATAGGAAGCGATCTGGCGATAGTCGGCCAGTTTACGGTCCGCGCCGACTTCGAAGCCCAGAAAGCCCGACGGCGTGGGGACGGAGCCGGCAGTCTTCTTCTGTGGGACGTTGGTTTGGCCTTTGACTTGGGTCTTCGGCTCGGGTTTGCTCTGGGCGGGTGCTGAATACGACAGCCCCAGAAACAGCACAACCGCGAACAGACAGCGCAGAATCTGCATGATGAGCTCCATTCTTGGGTAAAGCCGACATCGAACCGGGGTTCGAGAAACTTTTAGTGATGGTTCAGGCTCCAAAGGTACGCGGCTAACGCCAACACCTGGTCACCCGTGAGTTGCCCGCCGCCCAGCGGCGGCATTGTGGTGCGATACTGCTTTGGTTTCGGCACGCCTTGCCGTATCGTCTTCGCGATGCCCGTGTAACTGCCATCGCTCCACCTCCATTTGTTTGCCGTTAAATCGGGCCCCAGGGGAGAGCCTTTACCGTTTTCGCCATGGCAGGTCATGCACACCGCTCCACCCACCTGAGCGTGATAGATTCGGTTACCCAGAGCTACCATCTCTCGCGTCACTCCTTCGGGAAGATTCGCGCTCGCCGCACCTGCGTCTGGATGCGTGCCCTCGGGGGGCCTGGCGGCAACTTTCACGATCGGGCCAGCCGGAGCCGCTGCACTCGGGCACGGCGTGAACGTCGTCCCGCCGCTTGCGAGACCGCCCTGGTAGACAATCCGATAGATTCGTCCGCGCACATCGTCGGATACATAGAGCGCCCCATCCGGCCCCACCGCCAGGCCGCTGGGACGATACGCAGCGCCAGAGGGAGTCTTGACCGCTCCCGCGAAGCCATCGGCAAATACTTCGCACTCACCGGTAGCATGATCGCCGGCGAGCGGCTGATAGACCACGTTGTAGCCGCCTTGCTCATACGGAGCCCGATTCCAGGACCCATGGAAGGCGATGAACACGCCATTGTGATACCGGGCCGGGAATTGTTCCTTGTCGTAGAGCACCATGGCGTTCGGCGCCCAATGCGCGGGGAAGGCCGCAGTCGGAGCAATCTTGTTCGCGCAAACACCAATCTTTTTGCCGCCATCGCCGCCGTATTCCGGCGCCAGGACCAGCTTTTCAGCCACCGCATCGTAGTAGCACTCGGGCCATCCGTAGTCGCCTCCGGACTTCAACAGCATCAGCTCTTCCGCGGGCTGTGTGGCCTCTTCCTCGGGCTGATAGAGATCAGGCCAGTTGGCATGCAGTTGATCTCGTCCGTGCTGGGTCACAAAGATGCGGCCGGCTGAGTCGATGGCAAAGCCTTCCGCATTGCGTATCCCGGTGGCGAAGCGTTCAGCCGGCGAGAACATCTGGTTTGTTTTGTTGGCGTCGTAGCGCCAGACGCCGCCACGGGTCACAAGTTCAGTGCACGGGTCGGCGCCGGGCGACTTGCCTCTGCGATTCTGTAGCTGGCAGGAGTTGGTGGCGGTGGCCACATCCACGTACATCGATCCGTCCGCGCTGATCAGGAACGGATGCATCGGATGGTCGCCCCCAAGCGGCAGCCCGGAAACGATGGTCTCTGGCGCTCCCTGCGGTACGATCGCGCCGGCTAGAAGCGGATAGCGCACGATCCGATCGTTGATCTCCGCATAAAGATAGCCCTTGTAGAGGGCGATGCCGAGGCCGCCCGCCGCACCCGTCTTGGCGGTTTCGCCGAAGCGCTCAACGACGTCGGCTTTGCCCGCGCCTGTCTTGTCTTGGAGGGCCACGAGAAACCCGCCTTCATGTGGCGGCTTGTTGCCGTAATAGACGCCTGACCAGGTGTTGACGTAGACCACTCCCGCGGGTGACACGACCATGTGGCGAGCGTGGCCGATGTCGTCGGCAAATACCGTGGCACAAAAGCCCGGGGGCAACTTCAATCCGCTGTCGTCGTGTGGGCACGCTTGGCTCTTGGTTTCGGTTCCGCGGCTGGACTGGACTTGAGTGATGGAGCTCAGCGAACCAAGCACCACGAACAGAACCATAACGAAAAGCCGACTTCTTCGGAAAAGTCGCACGAAGCCTCCCTGATGTACGCTGAACGCTGTTTTTGGATTCGCCGCCGGCTTGCTGCCGGCCAGCGCGCGAGTATAGCAGACGCGAGCCTGGGAAACGATCCAAGTCAAATCGGCTTTTGCAATCTGAAAGACGACTGCGATGGCCAGGAATCTCCCGGCGGCATGAACCATATACAATCATCATCGGGAATGTCCACGGATCCCTTTTGAGGAGGCCAGATGTCGGTCTATATTTTGCGTTTGCGAGACGGTAACTGCATCGTGGTGGATGCCCCGAGTGAGGAACAAGCTACAGAGACGGCGAAGTCTTTGGCGGCAAGCGAGGTGGCAACAGTCCGCCGCCTGGAATCGTTCGTTGCTCAATTCTCTTTGACCGACGAAGGCGGTTTAGACGCCACGATCCTGGACAAGAATACCATTGCGGATTTGTATCAACACGAGTATCCGCTGCTGCACGCGGCACATGCCCAGTCTTATCAGGATTTTGGCGCGTCGGAAACCGACAGCAACACCGACGCGGTCCTCTATAACTCCGCCGCCAGGCTCCACGCCAAGAAGTGGGATAAACGGAACGAGGAAATCATCCATTACGCGGTGGAGCAGGAGCGCCTGCGCTTTACGAATTAGGGAATGAGTTGGACGGGCCGTAATACCTTAGACCGCCGGCACGGTCTCGAATAGGGCCGCGACCGCTTGCTCGTGGCGAGAAGGTGTCGGTATAGGAATCGGGGGCAATAACGCGTGCGCCGACTCGCCCGACAAAATTTCACTCGCGATTACTCTCTCCTCCGACAGGGCTGACGCAGCTATCAACCTTAGCGACTTACTGATGGTTTCAGAAGGCTGCTTCGAGCCCATCTGCAGGCGGC
>CAZFRV010000080.1:0-4978 GCA_964521445.1 uncultured Acidobacteriaceae bacterium | reverse complement strand
AGAGGAAGTTGTAGAGCGCCACCTTGTTGGTGATGTTAATGGCGGTAAAGCGCAAGCTCCATTTGTAGCGGTCGCCGTTGAACAGGTTGTCATGGCCGATGCTCGCGTCAAACAAGCTGCGCGGAGCGATGCGCGGCGGGTTGTGATCGTCGTTCTCGGTCCCTGGCGCCGGAATGGTGACGCGCGTGGAGCCGTATTGCGAGGGCGCGCACGTGGTGAGCGGTGCGGTAAGGGTCGGAAAGACGTTGCCGCAGAACAGCCCGGCTTGCATTTGCTGGTCGGCGGTCAAGCCGGTCAGATCCACGGGTGTGGTCGTATCGGTTGCGAACGGAACTGCGCCGGCGACAAGGCCGTTGTCATATCGCCAGTTGAAACCCAGCCACGGACCGCGCTTCCCAACCTGGTACTGCAGGTGCGTGGTTTCGTTGAATCTTTCGTCGTGGTCAATGCGGAACGGCAAACCGCTCTGGCCCACAGTGACTCCCAACCCGCCGATCTGCGGCGGGAAGAAACGGGCATTGACACCGGAAAAGACAAAGAGCGCAGAGAATCCGTGGTAATTGGGCACGCTTACCCGGCCGGCAAACCCCGTAATCTTGGAGTTGTTCCAGTCAATGGGAAAAGTGATGGGCGTGGCGCCCAGCACGCTGAAGTCATACGCGTTATGGGTGTACTTCCAAATGTACTCGCCGGAGAAGACCAGGTGTTTCCCAAACGCCTGTTGCAGCCCTCCATGGAACTCGTTGCGCCAGCCCGGACTGAATGGGGCGGGAACACATGGAACCAGGGCAGCAATCACGCCGAAATTGCATCCGGTCGAAGAAAGCACCAGGTTTTCGTTGAAGGGCGTTTCCAGCACTCGCGCATAGGAGACGCGAAGGACGGTATTGGTTCGCTTGATGTTGTAGGCGACACCGAGGCGAGGCTCAGCTTCCTTGTGTGTGGCCAGACCGTTGTAAAAGTCCCCGCGCAATCCCAGATTGAAGGTCCAGCTTCCCTTGGTAATCGTGTCCTGGAGGTAGAGCGAGAACAACTTGACGTCAGTATGCCCGTTAAAGGGGAACAGCGTGCTGTTGCCAATGCCACAGGCATCCCCTGCTGCCGGGTTCGGCCGGGTAAGGTCGAAGCATCCCAGGAACGGCAGAAAAGGCGATGTCGCGTTCGGGTTCGCGGCCACGTTGGCTTGAAAACCAGCTCCCGCGCACTGAGATGGATCGGTGAATCCCGGCACCGGAGCCCCAGTCGAGTCCAGGCAAGGCGCATTGAGTCCCGGATCGACAATTCCCAGATTGTCATGTTCGGAGAGAAGCGTCTGCTGGTAAGTAATTCCGGCCTTCACATTGTTCATCCCTTTTACGTAGGAAACATCCGTGCGAAGACCCATGTTTGTCAGGGTCCGGTTCTGCGCGATCGTCTCCTGCTGGAGGGGACTGAAATCGGCAAAAGGATTGTTGCTGGGGTAATAGTTGTACGCGTCGCGCCGGAAAAAGCCCCCAAGCGTGAACACCGTGGTCTCATTGATCAAGCGCGTCCACGAGGGCGCGAAGTTGAACGTCTTGATTTGTGAACGCTGGTCCGTGGAACCAATAGGGTTGCCAAATTGATCAGTCAAATTGAGGTTGTCGAAGGCATTTGGCGTCTGGAACCATGAGCGTGTGAATCCCAGATTGGTGTGGATGGAGTCTTTGTTAGAAAGCTGGAAATCAAGCCGGTCGAACAGGTTCTGCTGGTTGCCGCGGTCGTGGATGGCTTGAAACTCCGGCGGATCCAGGAAGCGGCCGCTGTTCATCCCGTTTACAGAAATGAAATTACCCCACTTTTCGCCTCCGTACCCAAGGTTGAACCCGGCAGAGGAGGTTCCGAAGCTGCCATAAGAGGTCGTGACGCTGCCCTTGGGCGTGGAAAGCCCTTGCCCTGAGCGGGTCGTAACGTTGATCACAACGCTCGTTTTCTCGCCGAATTCGGCGAGCGGCGCGCCGGCAATGACCTCCATGGACTCGATCGCATCGATGGGAATCTGGTTGGAGAAGATCTTGCTCTGCTGATCGGTAATCGGCTGGCCATCAACCGAGAACGAGTTTTCCGCGTGATCGCCCATCCCGTGAAAAAGGCCGTCAGAATCTGCAGCAATTCCGGGAGTGGCCAGTGTCACCAGCGAACTCACCGATGAGGACGCGCTCTCCAGAGGAATCTTGTCAAACAAGCCGCGATCCACGTCGGTGTGAAATGTGGAATCGGTCTCGATCAGGGTCGCCGCGCCGGCTTCCACGGTGACAGTGGTGGAGGCCTCGATCTTGAGACCGATTTCTACTGCCACTGGGATCACCGACCGGACTTCCACATCCTGGGCGTAAGGCGCAAACTTGCTCGCTCTCACCACCAGGTGGTAAGGATTAAACGGCATGTTCACGAAGCGAAACTCCCCGGCGCCTCCCGTGACTGTCTCGCGATGCAGCCCACTGACGGCATCGGAAATTTCAACCCTGGCCCCGGAGACCACGGCTCCCTGAGGATCTTTAACCACACCCTGAATCGTTCCCGATGAACTTTGCGCTACCGCCTGGTAGCAAATGACAAACGAGCTAACAAATAGGATTGCCAGCAAAAGCAGAACACCCTTCAAAGAAAAGCGCATGACTCCTCCAATGGGCCAGTATTAAGTTGTTATTCAATTGGGACGGGAAAACGAACCAGTTAGACCAGAGGAGGAGGACGGCAGAAGAGAGAGAACGAAGCCAGGACCGGTTTGGGATCAGGATGGTTAGAAAAAACGAAGAACGCAGCGATGGGAAGGCCGAGCGCGACGGTTGCCACAGTCGCAGCTTGGACCGGCGCGTGCGCCACCTGGCAGATCGTGCAGTGCTTGGCGTCGTTGGCAAGATCGTTGGAGTGGAGATGGAAGGCCTGCGCAACAATCGCTATGCCGGCCAGCAAGACGCAGAGCAATACGGCGCAGCGCTTAGCTGAGGACAGGCGCTCGAATTTGGCTTGCTTCGACTTCACCCTATATCTCACGCGGGCTCTGTCTAAGGCGTGGCCCGCCTTGGGGTTTGCGGTTCCCAGGAACCGAGAGCTGAATCATAACACAGAGTAATATACTTGGGTACACTATGGGACACACACGGGAATCCAAAAGTAACCTTCTAGCCCGCGCCCGGCGCATCCGCGGTCAAGCTGAAGCCATCGAGAAGGCTCTGGAGTCCGAACAGGAATGCGGGGACATCCTGCAGCTCATCGCCGCCACGCGCGGCGCCATCAACGGCCTGATGAATGAAGTCGTGGAAGGCCATATCCGCCATCACGTCCTCAGCCCTAAAGCTGCTGCCCTCCAGCGCGAGGGGGCCGAGGAGCTAATCGCCATCGTGCGCTCGTATTTCAAGTGAAGATGCTGTCACACCTGCAAAACGTCGCCTTCCCGCGCTACCATGCGATACAGCACCGGGTTAACGAAGAAGCCGATCAACAATCGTGAAAGCAAGCCGGCCACCACTACAATCGCGAATGGTTTCTGGCTATCTGAGCCGATATTGGTGGAGAGCGCTGCCGGTAACAGCCCCAGGCACGCCACCAGTGCGGTCATCATGATCGGCCGCAGGCGCAACAACGCGGCAGCGCGCGTGGCGGTCGGAATGTCCATGCCTTCATTGCGAAGCTTGTTGATGTAGGAAACCAGGATCACGCCGGTTTGTACAGCCACACCCATCAGTGCAAGCAATCCCAACACCGCGGAAACACTGAAGGGCGTGCCGGTGAGCTTGAGGGCCAGCAACGCGCCTACCGGCTCGGTGATTACGACTCCGAAAGCAACGGCCATGGGGAACTTGAAATTGCCATATAAAGCAAACAGGATAAAAAAGATCAGCAGCACCGCGATCGGACCGATGACGCTGAGCTGCCGTTTGGCTTCGAGCAACTGATCGTACTCGCCGCCCCATGCAACCAGGTAACCGCCAGGGATGGAGACGTTCTTCTTGACGGCGCGCTGCCCTTCTTCCACGGCGCTTTGCAAATCGCGGCCCTCAATGCTGTACTGCACGCCGATGTAGCGCGAGTTGTTTTCGCGATAGATGAAGGACGCGCCGTTGTCCTGCCGGATGGTCGCCATCTGGCTGATCGGGATCTGCTGGCCGTCCGGCGTGCCCACCAGCAGGTTGCCGATCTCCACGGCGTTGCTGCGGAACTGCGGCTGCATGCGCACCACCAGGTCAAAGAGCTTCTCTCCCTGCACCACCTGGGTCACGGCTTGCCCGCCGACAGCGGCCTGGATGACATTCTCCACGTCGGCCACGTTGATCCCGTAACGCGCAATCTTTTCGCGATCCACGTCAATGTTCAGGCTGGGCTGGCCCAATTCGCGGACCACGGTGAGATCCGTGAAACCCTTCACGCCTTCCAGGGTCTTCTTGATGTCCTGTGCCTTGCCCTCCAGCACCTGGAGGTCGGGACCGTAAATCTTCACCGCCAGCGAGCTCTTCAGTCCCGTCAGCGCCTCGTCCACGGCGTCCTCCGCGGGCTGGGTGTAGTTGAAGATGATGCCGGGAAACGCGTTTAGCCGCTTGTCGATGGCCCTGATCAATTTCTGCTTGGTATCGGTTTCTCCTTTCCACACGGGATCTGCGTACGGCTTGAGCCCGACATAAAACTCCACGTTGAAGAATCCGGTGGGATCGGTGCCGTCGTCGGGACGGCCCAATTCCGAACCTACCATCGTGACCTGGGGATACGAGATCAGGATGTTGCGGATTTGCGGCGTAATCTTGCTGGCTTCCTCAAAGGAGATGGTGTAAGGCATGGTGGCGCGCACCCATAAAGCGCCTTCGTCAAGGTGCGGCATGAATTCGCCGCCGATGAACGGAACTAGCAGCAAACTCGCCCCAAAGATCAATACGGCAATCAACACGGTCAGCCACGGATGCGCCATCACACGATCAAGTTGCCGCCCGTAGGCACTCTTGATCCATTCGAAGACCGGATTGGT
>CAZFRV010000079.1:0-18098 GCA_964521445.1 uncultured Acidobacteriaceae bacterium | reverse complement strand
GAATGTATAAATTGATATTATTGATTTGTCAAGCATAAATTATAAAATTTATTAACAACTAGCTAGTACATCATCGCGTTTACTGATCCAGTCGCAACAACTGATTGGTTTTCTTTGGTTTAGCTGCGGCCAGCGTCTGCTGACTCGGAACCTGTACGGCTATTCCCATGGGACGACCAAGACGTGGATACTTCTAAGAATGACGCCGGGAGACGGTCGCAGCATCGAGAGTTTCCTCGACTATCTCAAGGTCGAAAAAGGGCTGGCCGCCCTGACCGTCAGCGCTTACCGGTCTGATTTGCTCCAGTTCGTAGAATTTCTGGAAGCCAGGCGGCGGGAGCTGTTGCAGGCCCGCCGCGAGGACGTGCGCGGGTTCCTCAGCCAGTTGCTCGCCAACCAAGTGCATGACCGTTCCGTGGCCCGCAAGCTTTCCGCGCTCCGCCATTTCTACAAGTACCTGCTGGTCGACCGTATGCTGCAACACGATCCGACACTGGAAATCGATTCTCCGCGGCAATGGAAAGTGCTGCCCAAGGCGCTGGCGTTGAGCGAGATCGAAAGCATGTTGCGGACCAAGGAAACCGCCGGCACGCGCGTGTCTGGAGCGGCCGATGGTCGTTCTTCTTCGCAGACGCAGGTTGCGGCCGCGCTCGCGCAGCGTGATCGCGCGTTACTGGAAGTGCTTTATGCCGGTGGGCTGAGGGTTTCCGAGATCATCAATGTGAAGCTTGAAGACCTGAAGCTGGAGCTGGGACACGTGCTGGTGCGCGGCAAAGGGGATAAAGAACGGCTGGTGCCGCTGGGACGCGCGGCCCAGGAGGCTGTACGCGGCTACATGCAAGAGGGACGCGTGCGGCTCCTGGGCGGGCGAGTTTCTTCCATGCTGTTTGTCCGGCGTGGCGGAGGCCGCTTGACGCGGCAACGCGTCTGGCAGATGGTGAGCGCGGCTTCGGATCGGGCCGCGGGGCGCCACGCCAGCCCGCACATGCTGCGCCACAGCCTGGCCACGCATATGGTGGATAAAGGCGCCGACCTGAGGACGGTCCAGACGATCCTGGGCCATGCCGACATCTCCACTACACAGGTCTATACCCACGTGGCGCTGGATCGGCTGAAGAAGGTCTATCGCGACTTCCATCCCCGTGGTAAACGAAAACGAGGGACTGCCGAGTCCGCGGCGGAGAATTGATCCATGAAAACGGCGGCCACTCAGATCAATCCCGAGATCGGCAGGGGAATCAGGAAGTTCCTGGACTCGCTGCGCGGGGAGCGCCACGCATCTGCGCATACGTTGCGCGCTTATGGCAACGAACTCCACCGCTTCGCGCAATATCTGGGTCCGGAGCTGCGCTGGAAGGACGTAGACCACGTCGCCATCCGCGGCTTTCTCGGCCACCTTCACGGCCGTGGACTGAGCAAGGTTTCGGTGGCGCGGGCGCTGGCGGCGCTGCGCTCCATGTACAAGTGGCTGGCGCGCGAAGGTATGGTGCGGCAGAATCCGGCCAAACTCGTAGCCACGCCGCGTCTGCCCAAGAAGCTGCCGCGCGTGCCTACGCTCGAAGAGATGAACGGCCTGCTCGATAGCCAGATGCCGGAGAACGCAGCCTTTCCCGAGCGGGATCGCGCAATCTTTGAGCTGCTGTATGGGTGCGGCCTGCGCAATTCGGAGTTGGTGGGGATCGAGCTGGGCGATATCGATACGGCCAACGGCGTGGTCCTGGTCCGCGGGAAAGGGAAGAAGCAGCGCTATGTCCCGCTGGAAGGCGCCGCGGCGCAAGCCCTCGCCGACTATCGCACCGCGCGGCATAGGCTTCTTCAGGAGACGCGGCAAAGCACGCAGCGGCTGTTCATCAATCGCCGGGGCGGACCGCTGACCACGCGCAGCGTGGGACGCATTGTCAAACAGATCGCCGTAGCCAAGGGCCTGCCGCCGGACGTCCATCCTCATACGCTGCGCCATGCCTTTGGAACGCACATGCTGAGCGAAGGCGCCGACCTGCGCGCCATCCAGGAGTTGCTGGGACACGAGCGCCTGTCCACCACCCAGAAGTACACCCAGCTTTCCATGACGCAGGTGATGGAGGTCTATGACCGTACCCATCCGCGCGCCAAATAGCTGTGCTATATTGACCGGCACATGCACCTGTTTGGCAACTATAGTTTCGGACTGCCGTTGATGGCGATTGCGATCATCCACTTCATCCGCCGCCGTCCGGACTGGTATTGGCTCTGGATCATCATGATGGGCGGAGGGATCGGCGCCCTGGTCTATATCGTGGTGGAGGTCCTGCCCGATCTGGGGTTGCTGCGGCAGCAATTTCGCGTCTTCTCCCATCGCAAGCGAATCGCTCAATTGGAAGTCCTGATTATCGACAACCCTTCTGCGGGAAACTATGAAGAGCTGGCGGATCTTTATCTCGAGCAGAAGAAGTTTCAGAAGGCCAAGGAGTGTTACGACCGGGCTATCTCTACGCGCACCGATTCTCCCGATCCCTTTTACCGGCGCGCGCTCTGCGAAATCGAACTCAACGATTTCCCCGGCGCGGTCGCCGACCTGGAGCACGTAACCCAAAAAGACCGCAACTACGACTATCAGCGCGCGGCTGGACTGCTGGCATTCGCCTGGTCGCAGACCGGACGGACGGACCAGGCTGCAGCGCTGTTCGCGCAGATCACGGAGACGTCCACGCTCTCTGAGACGCAGTACAACTACGCCCGTTTCCTGGCCAGCCAGGGCAAAGCCGCGGAGGCCCGCCAGTGGGCCCAGAAAGTCCTGGCCAAGAAGTTGACCATGCCGCGTTATCTGAAGCGCCGGGAGCGTCCCTGGTTCCGGAGGGCGGCGGCCCTGCTCAAGAAATTGCCGGATTTGAAACCGGTGTCGCCTCCTCAAGGTCAGGCGCATGGGGCTTAGAGCGATACCGCGTGCGGTCCAGGCAACTTTCATTCCTATCTCGAGGTGAACTTTATGCGACCGCTCTTCATCCTGTTTCTTTCGCTTGTTCTCTTGGGTTTTGCTGGTTCAGGGCTTTTCGCCCAGCAGGCTGCGCCTTCGCCGGCGCCTCCCTCCGCGGCCAAAACGCAGGCAGCGCAGCCGGCGGTGGCTGACGGACCACCCAGTCCTGACCAGGTCCGGAAACTGCTGGGACTGCTGCGCGTGCGCGACGAATTGCAGATCACCCTCGACGCCATGAAGCAGCAGGTGAAAGCCGGGGCTGCCCAGACGTTCAGCGACAAAGTTCCCAATCCTACGCCGGCACAGCTCAAATCGGTGAATCTTATTGTGGATGACGTGTTCCGCGGCCTCTCCCTCGACGACCTGATCCAGGACTTGGTGCCGGTCTATCAGCGACACCTCACGCGCAGCGACGTCCGCGCTCTGATCGCGTTTTACTCTTCGCCTCCAGGACAAAAGATCCTGCGCGAGCAACCGGCCATGATCAAGGAAAGCATGCAGGTGGCGGGGGCGGCCCAGCAGAGACGCATGGAAGTGCTACTGGCCACGCTGGAGGTGCGCATGCAGCAACTGATCGACCAGGAACAAACCAAACCAGCTTCGGAAAAAAAATAACCCTCCGCGCGTGGGAGATCGCCACACTTTGGGGTGTGCGCGCCACGCGCGCACGTCCTTCGACGAGACCAAGATTACACTTTAGTAACCCCACTCCAGCTCTGAAAAAACCCTTAGAAGCTCCCTGTTATGAACGTATTACCCAAGTACCGTTGTTGGGATCACCGGTGTCTCTCAAAATGTTAGGAGGAAAACTGGAAGAGGTCCGTTCGCAATCGAAAGGACTTGAATTCAAAGACGAGGAGAGGAAATGACAAAAAAATTCGTTTTAGTTCTGTTTGTTATGGCTGTGTCCGCGGCCGCTTTCGCCGGCACACAGGGCACAAACACCAACACTGTTTCGCCTACACTGCAGGTTTCAATCAATATCCAGAAAGCCGTTCGTCTGACCCTGAGCACCGGCACAGCGGCGGTGACGCATTGCGCCGTGGTCAACAACGGCGGCAATCCCGACTACACCATGAATTTCGGCACGGGCGACGCTCTGGGCATCAACGCCGGAAACTGCAACCTGTTTGGTCCTACGAATCCCGGCGTGGACAGCGCGATTTACTGGTCGGACTATAACCTGACCCCGGTGTTCACCAACCAGAGCACGACCAACAACACCATTACGGCTCAGGTGACCACGAACTTCACCGCCGCGAATGCTTCGATCGTGCGTGACAGCGCGAACTCCAACACGGTCCCGGCCAGCGCCGCTGCGTTTACCGCTATGGGAGTTGCCTCGGCGGATACGATTGCCACCAACGCAGCGAACGGAACGGCTCTCACCCGGTTCATCGGTGTCGCGATTGCGCCCACCAACGGCGCGGGCACTCTGACGGGCGCACAGTCGGCCACGGTGACCTTTACCTTGACCGTCCAGTAATCACGGTGAGGAAGAGTTGAGCAAAAAACAAAATATGAACAAGCAATTCACAATCGTTCTGGCGCTGCTGGCGATGGCCTCTGCGGCTTTTGCCGGCACGCAGGGAACGAACACCAACACCGTTTCGCCCACACTGCAGGTCTCGGCCAACGTGCAGAAGGCTGTTCAATTGACACTAAGCACAGGCACGGTGGCTGCGGCCCATTGTGCCGTCGCCGCCGGCGCCGGCACGGACTACAGCATGAACTTCGGCACCGTGGACGGCCTCGGCATCAACGGCGGCAACTGTAACAAATTCTCGCCCACCACTCCGGGCGTAACCAATGCTGTGTACTGGTCGGACTACAGCCTGACACCGGTGTTCACCGGCCAGAGCGTCAGCAGCAACACCATCACTGCCCAGGTCACAACCACCTTTGGTGGCGTGGCCAACGGCACCAGCAACCTCATCATTGTGCGCGACACCGCCAACTCCAGTGCGCTTCCAGTCAGCGCGGCGTCGTTCAGCAATATGGGGTCGGCGTCAGCCGATACCATTGCCACCAATGCGGCCAATGGCACGCCGGTCACGCGCTACATCGGTATTGCTGTCACGCCGGCCAACGGGGCTTCGGTACTTACGGGCGCTCAGTCGGCCACTGTGACTTTTACTCTGACGGTGCAATAAGAAACAGGCCTCTCCCTATCGTCGATTGCGAACCTTTGTGAACTGGAATGATGAGAGCGAAACACAATGGAGACACTAAAGCTCAGCTTCTTTCTGCCGATAAGTCGTTTAAAGAAGTGTGCGGCCTGGTGTTATCCGATGAGGAAGCTTTTATCATTCCAGTTCATGCTTTAACTGCTGGGCGGAAATCCAACCTTTTCGCGCTCCGGCGCTCACTAATCCAAGGGACTTTTCGATCTCTTTCTTCTTCTTCAAAGGTTCTGGCATTCGCGCTCGTGGTGCTCGGGTTTGTAGCGGCACCCGATCTCTGTGCGCAGGACGTCAACATTCAACAGGCAACCGGTGGTATTGCTATGGGCGGCAGCAAGAACGCGCGCCGGTCTGGGTTTGGTAATGTGAATGGCCTCGGCATCGGAACTCCCGTTGCCGGCGCGACTGTAATCGCCGCGACTGGCGGAGTCTTATACAGCAGTCCCATCAATCTGCAGGTCAGCGGCGCGGGAGCAGGGAATCCGGTAGTCGTCGGCGTTCGCATCAGTACTAATTTTGCCCATTCGTCACTGCTACAGGCATTCAGCTGTATCAGCGGATGCACAACCGCTGCCAACTACACTGCGATCTCGCTGAATCCCGCCAGCATGGCGAACGATACGCCAGTCATCCCGTCTCCGGGTCTGACTACCAATCCGACCGTCACTGTTTTCATCGCGGTATTTGTCAGCGACCAGAACGGCCCCTCGGCATTCAGCGGCACTGACTCCGTTCGGCTCACCTACGACTCCTACGACGGAGCCAACGGGCAGCTGAAGAATACCGACACGCTCACGTTGAACAATCCCAATGAGAACCTGCAAACGGCGGTGCAACTCACGCTGGGAACCGCAACCGGCGGGCTGACCATCAGCCCTGGGGCTGACTATGCAGCCAACTACGGTAACGTCAACGGCCTGGGCATCGGTCCTGGAGCCGGTCTGACCACGGCGTCCGTCGCCGGCGGGACGGTCTATTCCACGCCATACCTGCTTAATCCCGAGTTTTCTGATTTCAGCTCTACCACGGCGACCATCAAAGTCGTCCTGACCACCAACTTTGCCCATCCCACGGTATTACAGCTTGACGATTCCTCGAGCAGCGGCGGCCCGTTTACCCAGATCACCACAACTCCCGTAATTATTACCTCGACGGCGGGCAGCTTCAGCTCTATTACCCGCTTCCTCGGCCTGTTTGTATCCAACACGAACAACGGCGCCGGTGCCTTTACCGGCTCAGACACGGCAACTCTAACCTTCACAATGACGGTGCCCTAATGAAGAAACCTCCTCTGATCGCGCTTCTGATTACTCTTGCCACCACCTGCTTGCAGCCACGCGCTGCCGCCCAGTCCTTAGGGTTGGCGCCGGGCGAAGTGCGCGAGAAATTCAAGCCCGGTGTGCCTTTCGAGGTGTCGTTGGCTACCAGTAACGAAGGGACGACGCCGGTGGAGATGAGCGTTGAAATCGCCGACTTCTGGTACAACGAAAAAGGCGAGAAGATATTTCCCGCTCCCGGAACGGCTCCACGTTCGGCCGCCAACTGGATCCAGTTTGTTCCCGAACATTTTGAAGTTCCCGCTCACGGTGCGCAGAAGATGCGGGCCATTGTGACTCCGCCTTCCGATGCCAAGGGCGGATATTACGCGGTGCTTTTTGTTCAGTCGAAGCCCCAGCTTTCCTTCACCAAGTCGAACGGGCAGGGCGTCTACACCAATATGCGGCTCGGTTGCCTGGTGCTGCTCGACGCGGAAAAGACCGAAGACTTCAGGGTCGAACTGAACAACATAAACGTCACACCACCGTCCCCAACACGCGGACTTGACCTCAGCTTTGACCTGCTCAATGCCAGCAACACCCACATCTTCCCCATCGCGCGACTGGCTGTCCTCGATGCGGACAAGAAGCTGGTGGCCAAGGGGCAGAGTGAGGAACGACGCTTCCTTCCCGGGCAGAAAGATACCATCCATGTTGCCTGGACCGGCACTCTGGCTCCCGGGAGCTACAACGCTGTTTTGAGTCTCGCCTACGGTGAAGATCGCAGCGAGACCCGGCAGATCTCGTTCAGCGTGCCCGGACCATAGAAGATCAAGGATGAAGCGCAGACAGCAAATTCGATGGCTCACGACGGCAGTGGTCCTGTTGTCGATGGTGGCCGTGTGCCCTCGTGGGTATTC
Organism: uncultured Acidobacteriaceae bacterium; assembly: GCA_964521445.1. Taxonomy (GTDB): domain Bacteria; phylum Acidobacteriota; class Terriglobia; order Terriglobales; family Acidobacteriaceae; genus Angelobacter. The sequence continues at coordinate 10,786 of CAZFRV010000079.1, read as the reverse complement.
GGACGATCGCGATGCAAGCACTCCGTCGCTCGTTGAGATCTACTGGCAATCCTCGAAGATTGTTGCCGCGCCGGGTATCGACAACCTGATCATCCTCGATCCGGAGATTGCCAAGGCGGAGATCACGAACGATTCCATCCAGATCTTCGGCATCGGCCGGGGTGAAACCGTCGCCCTCGGCTACAAGAACGGGCAGCCTGTGAGCATCCGCATCCGCGTAGTCGCGCGCCCGCCTGTGATGATCTCTCCTGCCGCTTTGCGCCGCCAGTCGGAGATGGCTCAAGGCATGGTTGGTTCCACCGTACAGATCTTCAAGAGCGGCGCAACTGATACGGTCTCGGCCGTAAATAGCTTTTCCTGGACGCAACTTGCCGGTCGCGATGGCCGGCTGGACATCAATACTCAGGCGGAAGAGAACGACATTGCCGGCGGACACACTTTCAACATCCGCCAAGGCGCGATCTCCTTTGTGAATCCCAGAATGCAGGTCCAGGCGCTCGATTACATGGTCAGCTTGACCGACAATGGTCCGCAGCGCTATCTCAGTCCCTTTTCAGTCTCTGATTCGGTCGAACTGCGCGGCGGCGCCCTGACATTCAATCGAGGGAACAATCAGTACAAGCTCTTCGCCGGCACCACCATCCCGTTCTTTTACCTGACTTTGGGTTCCACGCGCGACATTGGCGGTTTTTCGTTGGTTCGCAAGCAGTCTCAAAAACTCAGTCTTTTCAGCACTACCAGCTACATCAACGCTCCCACGGACTTCCTGGGCTTGAGCGGTCAACGCCGTAACAACTACATGGAGACTGCCGGCTTTAGCTACCAGTTCAGCAGCAGGTGGAGGCTTCAGGGAACAGGCGGCGCAAGCAACCATGGTGGTATGGGCCGCGGCGAACTGGATTACGTCACGCCCCAGGTGACCTTTTTTGCTGCCGGATCTGTCTCAGCGCCTTTGTTCCCGCTCAACCAGGTTTTTTCGCTATTCTCGGGCACCACCGCGGTCCGGTCGGGACTGACCATGAAGACTTCCGGTCACTTCACCGAATCAGTCTATTACCAGCACACGCTCACCGAAGCCATCAACAACCTGCTGCATGCCGGCAGCTCTGACTACATCACGCCGGCGGTTTTCTGGAAAGTGAACCGGCAGCAGGACCTGAACGTGAGCTATACCTTCAGCCGCAGCAGTGGAGGATTTGCCGATCAGGTTTCCACCGGCAACCGCGTGGATACTGTCTGGCGTTACATGTTCACGCCCCGATTCTCCAATAGCGCGGAGATCATAGTCGGCTCGCTGCAGGATCCTCTGCAACTGAATTCGGAGGACGAGCTGGTGTTGCGAGACGGCGTAACTTTCCCGGTCAAGGGCGGCAGCGTTCAGGTTACATTCCAGCACGAGCGCCAGAATCCTTCTCTGGCGGAAAAATTGAATTCGGAGCTGAACCTGTTATCGCCGGCTCTACAGAACCTGTTTCTGCAGGATCCGGCGGCTTTCGTAAACTCCGGCGATGTTCCGCCAGAGGTGAAAGCCCTTCTCGACGCGCAGATTCCGATCAATACTTCCATCGCCGCCAGCGGCCAGTTCCGTCTGCGAGACAAGCTGAGCTTCGATCCAAACTTTACTGTGGCTCGCGCCAACTCCGGCACTGGCCAGTCCTGGACACCCTACGTCGGATACGCCTTGATCTACCGGCCCACGCCGACCCTCCAGCTCAATTCCGGTCTGAGCGATGTCTGGGTATTCAACAATCAGCTTGCTCCGCAGCGCACGACCATCCTTTCCTTTGGATTCAGCAAGATTTTCAGCGCGATGCCGCTCTCGGCGGCGCTGACCACGCTGCGAGGCAACCGTTTGATCCAGGGACGTGTTTTTCGCGACAACAATCTCAACGGCTACTTCAATGCGGGCGAACAAGGGCTGGAGGGAGTGCGGGTTGAGTTGGACAGCGGCGAGGTCGCCGTGACCGACGAACAAGGACGGTATCGGTTCACCGGAGTATCAGCCGGAGAACATCAGCTCTCGCTCAACCTGAAGCAGTTTCCCGGCCCGGTGCGTATGACCACACGTAACGAAGTCGCGGTCGATTTGATCCGTGGGAACGCCACGGTAGTCGATTTTGGAGTGGTTGACTTTGCCCGCCTGATGGGAAACGTCTTTAACGACTTGCGGTTCGAGGGTAAGAAGCAGATCGACTCACGCGGGCTGGGCAGCGTCCATTTGCTTCTGGAAGGCGGCCGATACCGGCGTACGATCATCACGGAGACGAATGGCGATTTCGAGATCCACGATCTGCCTCCCGGCGAATACAAGTTGAGCATCGACGCGACGACTTTGCCTGCGAACTATGCACTGCCGAAAGACTCGATGGTGGTGCACGTTTCCCCAGTATCGACCGTCGTACAGGACATCCCAGCGCGCGCTCTGCGTTCGATTGCCGGCCGTGTGTTCCTGAAAGTATCAGCCGACACCCCGGGAGCTATCGCGCCGCAGAATTCAGCAGCCGATTACAAGCTGGTTCCGATGGCCGACATTCAAATCAGCGCCGGCTCAGGAGTGGTCAAGACCGATGCGCACGGGAATTTTCTTCTGCGCGACTTGCCCGCGGGAGATCTTACAATCACGCTCGTTCCCTTGCAGCCACTTCCGGAAGGAATGAAGGTGCCGGCCGGCGCTGTCCATATGCCGGCAGAGCCGACTCAGATCCAGGGCGCCACCATCGTGATCAGCAACCCTGAGCTGGTGCCGTACCTGGTCGGCAAGACGGCGGCTGAAGTCCGCGCTGACGCAATCAAACTGGAGAGCAAGAGCGCGGCGCCGGCAACATCGAATCCTGCTTCCAAACCTGCCGCTCCGCTAACGCCGCCCGCGAGCACCGATAGAATCAAGCCCGCCGGCGGTACTCCGTAAACGAGCTTCAGCAATCTAATACCCATCGTGAGCCGGGCGCTCGCGGTTTCCGCGGCTTCTATTGGGGCACGATAGTCACGGTCTTCAAAACTGCGTCCTGCACAGCGCGGCTTTCATGCCATGCAGCGATCTCGGCCCGGGAGACAATGCGGATTTCTTCAACCACCGTCATCGTAGCCTGCCTTGCGGACAAACTGTAGATGACGCTGCTTACCTCGCTCGTGGGGCTGGTCGATATCCGCGGGGACGCGTCGTAAGTAACAGGCACTACCTGCACCTGGATGTGGAGCACAGCTTGCGCGTGTTTGTCGCCGTGGCTTGGCATCTGTGCCGTCTGCCCCGCAGCCGGCAGGACGGTGATCAGCGTGGATAGTGCAACAAAAAACATCGCGCATGGGAACGTGCGAATGAGCAGCCTCTGGCGCCGAGGCAGGGCGGGGGGAGTGTGAGGGTTCATAACTGCCTTTGTTCACATATTGTGATGCGCAGGACGAGCTTGGTTACTCTCTTCCTTGCGACCGCAACAGACTACGCTTCGGAAGAAGGAAAGGGAAGCCCCGGCCGACTAGTAGTTGCTGCTCAAAAACTCCTGCAATTGATCCAGCCTGAAACTGGCATCGCCGATCTCTATCCCCAGAAGGAGTTGCGCCGAGATGAGCTGGTTGCGGAAGTCGATGGCGGCGGATGTGTCCGCGGCCGCCACGAGCTGGAGGTTGCCGTCGACCTGCTTCTGCTGCTCCTGAAGCGATTTGAGGCGGTTGGCTTGCGCGGAAACACTGTCTGTCACCTGCTTTTTGAGGACATCGGCATTGCGGGCTACGTCGCCCTCCTGGACCTTTTTCCATGCGGCGTAAGCGTTCGCGGCTTTGTCCAGATGCTGGTTGATGGCGTGGCTCGAAAGATTGTAGCTGACGGTGACGGCGCCGTAAGCTCCGCTGTTTTCAACCAGCGGGTTGATCTGCTGATGCGCGCCGATGGAAAGCGCAACGTCCCAGTTGCTTTGGCGATTGAGCTTCTCGATCGCATTCTGCTCGTTGACTTCGCCAGCCTGCTTTTCCGCGACCAGTTGTTTCAGCGGTTTTTCCGACAGATCCGGCGTGTACAGTGAAGCGATCTTCGTTTGCGTGTCCGCCCGGTCCGCGTCCAGCTTGATTTTCGTGGTTTGCAGGGAAAAGAACATCGGCCGGGTCAAATCCTGCGCAGCGACCATCTTGCTGGCGGTCGTCATGAGCCCGTCCAGCTTGACGGACGCCTGTTGAATCAGGTCAAGGCGATGTTGCAGGGCCTCCTTTTCCAAAGTAGGCATCGCGTATTGAATGTCTTGCTGGGCCGCAGTGCTGGCCGTGTAGAGTTCGCAATTCTTGCGCGCCGCGTCCATGGTCAGGCCGGCTTTGCGTACATCGGAAAGGCTGCTGGAGAGCCCCCAGACGAGCTGCATGGGCAAGCCGGTGTTGGGCTGAGTCACGCCGGCCACCGCGCTCGGGGTGCGCAGCAGGTCGCGTTGCGCCGCCGCCTGCTGCGTCACATATTCGCAGTAAGCCTGCTGGTCGCTTGGATCGGTGATGGCTGCCACGTTCTTCGCATCCTGGGCGATGGCGCCGGCGGACATCGCCAGCAGCGCCGCGCTTACCAACATTCTCTTGCACCACATAACGGCCTCCTTTAGAAGAACAGCGGCTTGCGGTTCAGGAACACGGTCTTCGATTTCGCGGATTCAGGACGGTCCAGCTCCATTTGCACCATGAAGCCGCGAATATCGGTCCGAAAGATGGGATGAACGGCGTGCTCTTCGCCAGAGAAAATCTGCTTGACCGTTCCCACCTTGCGGCAAGCCACCATGTTCAGGTAACAGTCGTAGATGGGCGCGCCGACCGAGACGCTGCCCTGGTTGTCATAGGGAACGAAAGCGAAATAGACCGTGCTTCCCCCGGAAGTGCTCAGGTAATACGGCGTTTGCTTGGCCGTCTTGATGGCGGTCTTCAATCTGTCAATTTGTTTTGCCTCTTCGCGCACCTGCTCTTGCGCAATGTTGATGGCGATATCAAGCTGGGCGATTTCGGACTTCAACTCCGCTTGCTTATCGAGCACATCCAGTGACTTGGTGCCGTTCGTGGTCTTCTCCAGGACACTGTCTTTCAGGAGGACCTCGCTGATCTTGCTGTCGGTATAGGATGTTTGCGCCTGGTTGAGCGCCGCGCGCTGGGTAGCGGCGTCACCCTTGGTGATCAGGCCAGCGGCCAGGTCTTTGTCAATTGCGGCCTCCACCAGCTTGACTTGGGCGACAACCTCCTGGGTTTTCAGATTGTCGTCCTGCTTCTGCTGATCCAGCTGTGAGAGTTGCGGGCCGGTGGTACGGTCGTGCGCCTTCTCGCGTGCGATGGCGGCTTGCAACTCGGGCTCGAGGTTGAGAAGCGACGTCCGGTGTCCGGTCATTTCAGTGATGCTTTTATCCAGCCGCTTTTTGTCCACATTCAGGTCTTCCAGGGTCTGTTTGCTGGTTACGATTTTTTCCGTGAAGTCGAGACTCTTGTCGTCCGACGGCGAGAGAATCACCGGGGCCGCCCACGACGTGCTCACGGCATAGAAGCCCATCACAAAAGCGTAGGCGATTACGCCGCTGAGCACGAGGTAGAGGGTGAGAATCCCGAAAATCCGGTACAACGTAACCACCGACTTGTAAGCCATCGGCTGGATGTTTGCGAGTCCGTTCGCCACGACGCTAGCTTTCCTGGTGGCTTGTGTCGCCATGAGATGCCTCCTGTTCCTTGGTTCGGGTGCCCCAGTCCCTGGAGTCCATGGTGCAGAGAGCCAGGGTGGTGATGAATAGACTGCTGACCAGCGACCAGGCCACGTAGGCGCCGAATGCGAGCGGGTTCTTGACCGCTTCCCGTGCGCTGTATCTTCGAATGGCCCAACCCAGCGCCGCGGCGATGCCGAGATATACGACCAGCGGCGCCGGACCTGCCCAGGCCATGGGATTGGTGAGCAGCATGGTCAACACGACCAAAAGCGCAACGATCGCTCCCAATGGAGTCAGCACCAGGGTCGCCACGGAGTTGGGGTGCAGGTTCCACACGTGCTGGGGCAGCGTGCGCAGCGTGAAGAAGAGATCGCGGATGACGCTACGACGCCAGCGAAGCTGCTGTTTGAACAGTTCGCTCAGTGTGGTAGGCACTGTGGTCCAGCAGAGCGCGTCATTGTTCACATAAGTTCCGTAGCCGTGGAGGAGTGTCTGGTGGGTGAGGAACCGGTCCTCGCCCTGGTTGACGGGAATGCCGAACCAGTGCCGGCCGCGCACCTTGGGCTCAAGTTGCAGCAACAGTTCGCGGCGGATGGCGAACAGACATCCGCTGATGCAGCCCACGCTGCGCGTCCAGTTTTCAGGAATCTTGTAGAGCTGGAACGCGGCGTAATAGATGAACGTCTGGATGGCGGTGATGGTGCTGGTGTTCGGGTTTCTGACGCCCACCCGGCCACCCACCGATCCGATGCCCGGTTCGGAGAAGCAGGCCGTCAACTCGCGGATGGCGTCGGGATGAAAAATACAGTCGGAGTCGATGGAGATGATGATCTCGGCTGTGGAGTGATGCAGGGCGTTGCACACGGTGCGGGCTTTGCCGCTGTTCTCCGAGTTGCGGCCCACGCGTACACGTATGTTGGTAAAATCGCGCTGCGCCTTGAGCATCCATTCGTAGCTATCGTCCGCGGAGCAATCGTCCTGGGCGATTACCTCAAATAGTTCGTTGGGATAGTTGCTCTTGCTGATGCTTTCGATGGTTTCATAGACGGTCTGGCCCTCGTTGTAGCAAGGCATCAGGACGCTGACTGCCGGCTGGTAGCTGTAGTCTTTTTCGATCGTGGCCCCGCGCACCGACCATTTCAGAATCATTGCCAGCGTGTACTTGATCACCGAGATCAGCAAGCAGAGCGTCAGGATAAGCCAGATCAGCGTCGGTGCCACGAGAGCCCCCTCCCCGAAGGAATCTGTGAACTGCCAAGTTTGACCCCAGTTCGGCACAATTGACGCATTTTGATTGCTCAAGATTTGTGAGGGGAAACGGGAAGATGTTTACGGAACTTTGCAGGAGAACAGTTACAAACGAGCCGTCAACGATTTGTCATCCTGAGCACCCCACCTGCTGGCGCAGGTTGAAACGGAAATGACCCAATTCTTGGAGGCCAATGGAGTAGCCCTGCGTGCCATTAGGAACGAGGGCGAGTCGAAGGATTCCGAGACTGTTTCGGGAGTGAAAGCAGCTTCCAGGCGTTCTCACGAAACTGTTTCGAGAGAGCCCCTTATGGCGGCATGTTGGGGGTGCGCAGCCGGAATGTTTCGACTCGCCCTTTCTTCGCTGCGCTCAGTCGGGCTCGCTCAACATGACAGGGGCAAAAAGTTACGATCGTCCGGGCCGTTCTTACTTCCCCACATACAACTCAGGCAACTGCTGGCGAAGATGTTCTACCTTGGGAAGGTCGTTGATCCTTATATAAGGCTCGTCGGGATGGTGGACCGCGTAGTCCTGGTGGTAGGCTTCGGCCGGATAGAAGGCCTTCAGGGCTACAACCTGAGTCACAATCGGCCTGGAAAAAACTTTGGCCTGATCGAGCTGGGCGATGTAGGCCTGGGCGATGCGGCGCTGCTCGTCATTGGCGTAGAAAATGCTGGAGCGATACTGGGTGCCATCATCCGGTCCCTGGCGGTTCAACTCGGTAGGATTGTGGGCCACAGAGAAAAATACCCGGAGGATCTGTCCGTAGGAAACTTGCGAGGGATCATAGGTGATCTGCACCGACTCTGCGTGTCCGGTAGTGCCGGTGCTGACCGTCTCGTACTGCGCCGTGTTGGCCGTGCCGCCCGAGTATCCGGCCGTGACCGCGGTCACTCCCTTTACGTGCTCAAAGACCGCTTGAATGCCCCAGAAGCAGCCGCCGGCGAGGACTGCGGCCTGCGTGCCTTTGGCTTTGGCCAGCGGCGCATCCACGGCGGGGCTGGGAATGGCTACAGCGGCACGCGACTCATTGCACGCGACGACGGCAACAGAGCAGAGCAGAGCGAGAGCGGCGGTGGCAGCACGAAGCATACGATCTCCCATCAGGACGATTTCACAAAACGCAACGCGGCCGAATTCATGCAGTAGCGCTGCCCGGTCGGCTTGGGGCCATCGTCGAAAACGTGGCCCAGGTGAGCGTCGCAACGGTGGCAGGCCACCGCGGTGCGCACCATGCCGAAGCTTGCGTCGCGAATTTCTTCTACGTTTTCCTTGGCGATCGGCTGCCAGAAACTCGGCCAGCCGGTGCCGGACTCAAACTTGGTGTTGGCGTTGAACAGGGCGGTGTCGCAGCAGATGCAGCGATAGAGACCCGGATCGTGATTGTTCCAGTACTGGCCGGTGAAGGCCATCTCCGTGCCGTCGTTGCGGGCGATCTCGAAGGCGTTGGGCGAAAGCTGTTTGCGCCATTCGCTCTCGCTCTTCACGATCTTGGGAACATGCACCACGTTCCCGCGCTCGCCGGTGTCGGAAAACTCGACAATGGTTACATCTTCGGGCTTCTGGTCGGGACGTTGGGCTTCAGCAGATTGGGTTTTGCTCATAGACCACCATACATAGAGGCCTGCGCCGACGACTGCAGCGGAGGAAAGAAATGCCCTGCGCGTTACTTTGCGCGACGCTCGATCATCGGTGAGGCCGGACTCGAACATTCCCGTTCGTCTTTCAGCTTTTCGATCGGGCAGCCCGTGTTCCGGGCGGCCTCTCTTCCTTCAGGACTCTCTCAAGCTTAGCAGAGTCGGGCGGCGTCTGGCTGGGCGAGGTGAGGACGTTGTCGAAGACCAGAGTCTTCGCTAGCGTCTTTTGCCCTTCGTTGATCAAGTAGTTGGCGAGGCGCGTCCGGCATTACGACTTGCCGGGAGAACCCATTCATGGGGCCTGCCTGACGTCAGCGGGCATGGCCGGGTTCACATCAGATAGCGCAGGGACAGCGTGAATACATTGCCGCGGAAGTCACGGGGAAGCGTTGGCCCCGGCTGCGATTTTTCGTTGTAGTCGTAGTAATTCCACGACGTCTTGTAGATCAGGTGTTTGGCAAGCTCGATCGAGAGCGAGGCGCTGGGCAGGTGGTAGTTAAAGCTCAAGGGTCCAGTGGGCGCGATGGGATTCAGGATCAACGTGTTGCCCGTGGTGCTGGTGATGGTGTAGCCCGCTCCCAGGTTGACGCGCTTCCAGGGTTTCAGGAAGATGGCGCCGGAAGCGATGTTGGCCAGCTCGGTGTAGGTGGAGATGCCGGAGAGGAAGGGTGTCCCGCAGCTTAGCGATCCCGGCGGGGTCGGCGTGGACACGAAGCAGATGTTGGTCTGGGAAAAGATGTCATTGTACGTGTAAGAGAGATCCAGGCCCCACTTGCCCTGGGGCGGGGCGAAGACGCCGCTGATGGCGTAGCTGCGGTTGTGCTGATGGTTGTCGATGGCGTCCGCGGTGTTGCTGTTCTCCAGGATGTTGATGCCGACGCCAAAGCTCATCCAATTTCTGGGGGTATAGGTCACCTTGCCCTTGTACCACTGCAGCTTCCGCGGGCTGATGCGGGTAAAGGCGTTATCGGCCCAGTAGAGATCGGTATCAAAGCTGAAGCGCAGGTTGTCGGTGGGGCGCGCGGAGAAGCCGAACAAGGCCGTGTAAGCGTTGATTGGCACGAAGGTGTTGTCCGTCAAGCCGCTCAGTGTGCCGGGCACAAAAACAGTGCAGACCCCGTTCACCAGCGGTAGTCCGGCGCAGGCGCCACGGTTGGGCAGCGTGGGGAAGAACGTTTGCAACTGGTCGTTAGTGATGTTGTCGGTGATGTCCCGGCTCATGTAGTTGAAGCCGATATAGCCGGTGATGCGGCGCGTGAAGTCATATTCCAGTTCTGTCGTGTTTGTCCAAAGGTCCTGACGGAGAAATTGATTCAGGAAGCTCACGTTGATGTCCGGTCCGGAGCTGGCGCTGTGTTGCGGACAGGTGGCCGCGGTAAACGGCGGGGGACATGTGGCTGCGGTGAACACGTTCGGAGTGCTGAGCAGTGTGGCCCCAAACAGCGAGGTCGTGGTCAGGGCCCAGACTCCGGGAATGCGGAAGTTGTCGAGGCGGAAGGTGTCAATCAGCCGCAACCGGTCGGTGATACGGAAGGTGAACCCCAGGTCCGCCGCCACGTTGATGCGCTGCGCCGAGGCCGACCCGGTCTGCGAAGTGGCGGCCTGCCGGGTGCGGGTGATCAGTCCGCTGAAGGTTTCGGCGGCGTTGGGCAGATTGGATTCCGAGCCCGTGTAGCTGAACCGTCCGGAGATATCCAGGCGCCGGAAATAGTTGCTCTGAAAGCTCGCCTGCTCCGTGGGATAGTTGTTGCGCACGCGGTCAGACCGAAAATAAGAGAAGAACCCGTTGCACGCCGGATTGGCAAAGCCGGTGCCCAGGACCGGCGTAGCGCAGGGATATGCGGCAGGGGTATTGAAGGAAAGGCCCAGGTTCACGGGAATCCCGCCGGCCAGCGTGAAGGTCGGGATGCCAAAGATGGCCTGTTGCTGCGGGTTCGCCAAGTTGGCGAAGTTGTCGCCTTTGAAGTAGGTATAGAACTGGTCGTAATTGAAACTGGTCCTGGGCAGAAGATGAAACATCACCCCGAAGTGGAAGGTTTCCGTGGTGTTCTGGAGTGGAATCGCGAGCAGTCCCTCGGTTCCCTGGTGGTTGGTGGAAGCGACCTGCCCGCTGTTCACCACTTGCGACCACCCCAAAGAGAAGCGCACCTTTCCAACGGGAAACAGGCGGAGAGTGGCATCGGTCATCTCTCGGGTGTTCAGAAACTCATGGGGCGTGTTGAGAATGGGAACATTGGGGCTGGATGTCGGCG
>CAZFRV010000078.1:0-12553 GCA_964521445.1 uncultured Acidobacteriaceae bacterium | reverse complement strand
AAAAGACCGAAGCGGGAAACCGTCCAGCGGGAAAAATCCTTGAAACGCACCAGGGAGGCGATCTCGCTCAGCTCTTGCGCCGAAACGCCGCTGGCGTAACTGGCCGCAATCACCGATCCCACGCTGGTTCCGGCGATGAAGTCGATGGGTATGTGCTCTTCTTCCAAAACCTTGAGCACGCCCACGTGAGCCAGACCCCGAGCGAAGCCTCCGCCCAAGGCGAGCCCGATTTTAGGCGGACGCACGGCATCAGCTATGGCCTGCGGGCGGGCTTGACGCTTGATTTCGCGGCGGAAGGCCTGCACCGAACGCACGATCTTGTTCAGAGGATTCTTCACCAAGTGCTCCTAGTGCCACTGTTCCAGAAAATCTGAATCTGCAGTTTAGGATGCTACCTAACGATTAGAACGATGCAAACGCCGCAGAGTTTCACTTTTAAAGCTAATCTTCGGTAAAGAAAGGACAATTTCACAGTCACCTTGGTAACCTGTTCTGTGGACTGCGGCAAAACTCCAGGAAAAACGTATGCCGGAGCTTCCGGCAGAAGCGTGGCAGGCGACCAAGGCCGCCAGTCCTTGACCGGAAGAACCACATGATTCGCGAATTTTCCGCAGGCGCCGCGGTGCTGCGCCGCATGAAGAACCAGTGGTGGGTGGCCGTGATCGAACCGGGCCGCGAAGGCGAACCCGAGGACCGCAAACATGTGATTGCGCTACCCAAGGGCAACATCGATCCCGGGGAGAAGGCGCAGGAGGCCGCCATCCGTGAGGTTCGCGAAGAAACCGGCCTGCGCGCCGGTCCGGTAACCAAGCTGGGAGACATCAAGTACGTCTACCAGCGCAAATGGTCGGATGGCGCCAAAATCTTCAAGATCGTGAGTTTTTATCTGATGAAACACCAGTCCGGCCACATCGGCGATATCAAACCCAACATGAAGCACGAGGTGCGCCGCGCTTACTGGCTGCCTTTGGATGAAGCGGCAGCGAGCCTCAGTTATAGCGGGGAAAAGGAGATGGCCAAGAAGGCGGCGGAATATGTGAAGACCCACCCGCAGGAGCTGGAAGCGTCGTCGAAATCGATGGGCTGATGGCCAGCGCCGGTACCCTGCTGTTGCTCCCGTGTCGCGCAGAAAAGCCCTTGCAAATTTCGGCTCTTGGCGCGTTCTAACTTCGGATTGCGGGGGGCTATGAGCGCAAAACTCGTTTACCGAACGGGACTGACGCTGCTGTTCTCGATGCTTGGGATTTTCACGGCGGAAGCCCAGGTTTCGTCGGCTGCTGGCAGTGGCTCGATAACCGGTACGGTGATCGACCCGCAAGGAGCCGTGATCCAAGGTGCCAAGGTAGAGGTTACGAACGAGTTGACGAAAGCGCCATACACCACGAAAACCGATAACACCGGTTTTTACAGGTTTTCCAGGCTTGCCTCGGGGGATTACAGGGTGCGTTTCATCTCACAAGGATTCAAAACCGAGACCAAGACCGTTGCTGTCGCCCCATCCACTGACACACGACTGGATGTCAAGCTCGCGGTAGGCGAGTGGATGTCGTCGGGACCTGTGGTCACGGTGGCTGAGGTACCCGTGATCGCCCTTGACAGCGAGCCGCTGCCGACAGTCCCGCTGGTTGGCGGGATTGCAGGCAAAGTCGTAAATCGCAAGGGAAGGGCCATCTCCGGCGTTCGGATCAGCGTAATCAACGCTGCCGGAGATATTTTAGAGACGATCACCGATAACGACGGCATCTACCACTTGTCCAGCTTGGCAGCGGGAAGCTACAGCGTGCGACTTGAAGCGAAGGGGTCCCAGCGTGAAACGAAGATCGGGGTTCAGGTGACTCCATCCCAATTAACTTTCCTGCACAGTGAGCTGAAACCAAGCCCACCTCCCGGAAAGAACTGAAAACACGACGAGCCCTTGACTGAATGAACGTTCATTCAGTATGATTATCCGGCAGACAAGGGTAATTCGCTGTAGTTTTCGGCGGCGCGCCCCAGCGTCGGACGACATGCCATTACTTGGCCGTCTCTGCTTCTCTTAAGTCTTGTGACGTAGGAGCGGTGCTTGGAAGTCACACGCTTGTCGATGACGAAACGTCAAGGTATTGACGCGCTGAGACTGTTATCATGCTCGCGGTCGGAAGACTCCTTTCTGACTGTTGCATCTCATACCCAGGAGTCGATCCTATGAGCGACACAGCCACCATGACTCCCCCCGTTAGCAGCACCCTCAAGAGCTTCAAGCCCGACGCCGGCCACAAGCGCATTAATAAAGTCGCCGTGCTTGGGGCGGGGACGATGGGCGCGCGGATCGCCGCACATATGGCCAACGCCGGTGTGCCTTGCTATCTGCTGGACATGGTACCGCCAGATGCCGCGCAGAATACCGACAAAGCCGCGCGCAACAAGATCGTGGCCGCCGGCCTGGAGGCTGCCGTCAAATCCAAACCCGCTGCATTTTTCGCCAAGGGTCTGGAGCGACTCGTCACTATCGGCAACTTTGACGATGACATGAAGCTCCTGGCGGGCGCTGACTGGATCATTGAAGCCGTCGCCGAGAACCTCGAGATCAAGCGCGCCCTGCTGAAGAAGGTAGAGGCCGCGCGGAAGCCCGGAAGTATTGTCACCACCAACACCAGCGGCCTGCCTGTGCACAGCATTGCTGAAGGCTTCAGCGAAGATTTTCGTTGCCACTGGTTCGGTACTCATTTTTTCAACCCGCCGCGCTACATGCGCCTGCTGGAGATCATTCCCACGCCGGAAACCGATCCCGCAGCGATTGAGACCATCGCTCACTTCGGTGACGTGCGCCTGGGCAAGGGCATTGTCACCGCCAAGGACACACCCAACTTCATCGCCAACCGCATCGGCAACTTTTCCGGGTTGAACATTTTCCGGGTGATGCAGGAGATGGGGCTAACCATCGAAGAAGTCGATGCCCTGACCGGCAGCGGCGGCTGGACCAAGGCGCCGTTATTCCGCACCATCGACCTGGTGGGCCTGGACGTGATGGTCAGCGTGGTCAAGAACTTCAGCAAGAGCGTCCGCGATGAGCGCTCCGATCTCAAGCTGCCTGACTTTTTGGAAAAGATGATCGAGCGCAAGTTGCTGGGCGATAAGACCAAAGGCGGCTTCTATAAGAAGGTCAAGGGCCCTCAGGGCGAAGAGCGCCTGACCATCGATCCCAAAACGCTGGAGTACCATCCCGCGCAGAAAGCCAAGTTCCCATCGCTGGAGATGGCCAAGAACGTTGAAGACATGGGCGAGCGCCTGCGCACCATCCTGGCCGGCGATCCGCGCGACCGTGCCGTGCAGTTCATTTGGACCACGCTTTCCGAAATGTGGACCTACTCCGCCAATCGCATACCGGAGATCGCCGACTCGGTTGTCGAGATCGATGCCGCCATGCGCATGGGCTTCAACTGGGAAGTGGGACCGTTTGAGCTATGGGACCTGGCCGGCGTGGAGCCGACGGTCGAGCGCATGAAGAAGGAAGGGAAGCCGATAGCGGCGAATGCCGAAAAACTTTTGGCCGCAGGCGGGAAGAGTTGGTACAAAGACGATCCCGCTGCGCCCTCCGGCCGCGCTTACTTCGATCTGCGCACGGGACGCTACAAGCCTGTGGAAGTTGCTGAGGGCGTGTGGTCGGTGGCCGTCGCTAAGAAGGCGCGCGGCGTGGTCAAGAAGAATGCCGGAGCGTCGCTTATCGACCTGGGCGATGGCGTGGGTTGCATCGAGTTTCATACCAAGATGAACGCTCTGGGCGGCGACATCGTGCAGATGGTCACGCAGACGCTCAAGACCGGCGGGAGCGGCGACCAGTTTGACGCGTTTGTGATCACCGGCGATTCCGCCAACTTCTCCGTTGGCGCCAATCTAATGATGCTGATGCTGGCTGTCCAGGAAGAAGAGTGGGACGAGGTCGATCTGGCCATCAAGCAGTTCCAGGGCATGACCCAGGCCATCAAGTTCTGCACCCGGCCTGTAGTCACGGCTTCTTATGGCATGACGCTCGGTGGCGGCTGTGAGATCAACCTGCACTCGGCGGCGCGCCAGCCGCATGCGGAGACCTACATGGGGCTGGTGGAGGTTGGGGTCGGACTGCTGCCGGGAGGCGGCGGCTGCAAAGAGATGCTGCTGCGGGCAGTGGACAACGCTCATGCCGTGCGTCCTGACGGCCGAGCCGAATCGGTCGAAGTGATCGAGGGCCTGAAGCGGGCTTTTGAGATTGTGGGCATGGCCAAGGTTTCGACTTCAGCGACGGAGGCCCGCGGCCTGGGCTTCCTCTCCGACGGCGACTTGATCACGATGAATCGAGAGCGCCTGCTGAGCGACGCTAAGGACCGCGCCCTGGAGCTGGCCCGAGCCGGATACAAAGCTCCTGTCCCGCGCACCGACATCCCCGCGCCGGGGGAGAGCGTGCTGGCGACTTTGAAGCTTGGCCTTCATCTAATGAGGCAGGCCGAATACATCAGCGACCATGATAAGAAGGTTGGAACCAAAGTTGCCGAGATCCTGTGCGGCGGCAACGTCTCGCCAGGTACCCCCGTCAGCGAACAGTATCTGTTGGACCTGGAGCGCGAAGGCTTCAAGTCGCTGTGCGGCGAGAAGAAGACGCAGGAACGGATCCAGTTTACGTTGAAGACGGGAAAACCGCTTAGGAACTAGATCGCCGGGATCGCACGTCATCGCCGGGATCGCGCGTGATCGGAAAGACCAGGAGCTTTTATGCGAGAAGTCGTCATTGCAAGTTCGGTTCGCACCGCAGTAGGCAAGGCGGGAAAGGGCAGTCTGCGCACCACGCGGCCTGACGATATGGCCGCCGTCGCGATCAAAGGCGCGCTGGATCGTCTGCCGCAGCTCAACGCCAAAGAAGTGGAAGACGTGATTATCGGTTGTGCCACGCCGGAGGCCGAGCAGGGCATGAACGTGGCCCGCATCGCTGCGCTGCGCGCCGGCGTACCGGTGGAAGTTTCGGCCATGACCATCAATCGCTTCTGCTCTTCGGGCCTGCAGGCCATCTCACTGGCCGCCGATTCGGTGATGGCGGGACGCGCGGAAGTGGCCATTGGCGGCGGCACCGAGTCCATGAGCATGATCCCCATGGGCGGGAACAAGGTTTCAGCGAACCCCTGGCTCATCGACCATTATCCTGACGCTTATCTCTCCATGGGTCTGACCGCGGAGCGGTTAGCCAAGCGCTTTGGTATCACCCGCGAGGCAGCGGACGAGTTTTCGCTCAATAGCCACAAGAAGGCCATCGCCGCGATCCAGGCCGGCAAGTTCGAAGACGAGATTGTACCGGTGCCGGTGAGCTTCACCACGCCCAATGGCGCCAAACCCAAACGGATCGACATCAGCTTCAAGGTCGATGAAGGCCCGCGCGCGGACACGACCCTGGCGGCGCTCGCCGGGTTGAAGCCGGCTTTCCACGCCCAAGGCAGCGTCACGGCGGGAAACTCGTCGCAAACGTCCGACGGCGCAGCCGCTTCTGTCGTCATGACCGCGGAAAAAGCGAAGCAGCTCGGCATTAAGCCGCTGGCGCGCTTTGTATCTTTCGCGACCGCCGGTTACCTGCCGGAAGAAATGGGACTGGGACCGGTTTATGCCATCCCCAAGGCTCTGAAGATGGCCGGATTGAAGCTTGACGACATTGACGTGATCGAACTGAACGAAGCCTTTGCCGCGCAGGCGCTCTCCGTCATCAAGGAAGCGGGGCTGGATCCCAGCAAGGTCAATCCCAACGGTGGTGCGGTGGCGCTGGGGCATCCGCTGGGCTGCACCGGAGCCAAGCTTACGGCGACCATCATCCGCGAGTTGAAGCGACGGAATGGGCGATATGGACTGGTGACCATGTGCATTGGCGGCGGCATGGGCGCGGCCGGGATTATCGAGAACATGCAGTAGATTTCACGAAGAGGCGACGAGCGTTGAGGAGTTTTCTTCTGAAATCTCGAGCGAAGCGAGAGATCCCTTTGACCGGTACGGTTTCAATGGGCAGGCCCCAAGATCCTGGACGGAGATAGGGATCCCTCACCTGCAAAAACCGGCAGGTTCGGGATTCTAGAAATAGGCTCAAAAAGGAGAGAGTTTATGGCGACAATAGCTGTTCCCAACAAGACCAAGCTGGTGGGCGGAAGCTTTTTGATTGAAGAACATTCCACCGACCAGGTTTTCACGCCGGAAGATCTGACGGAAGAGCACCAGCAAATCGTGCGCACCACCGAAGAATTCGCCAAGAACGAGATTCTTCCCAACGTGGAAAAGATCGAGCACAAAGAATTCGAGGTTACCCGCGCGCTGCTGCGCAAAGCGTGCGAGATCGGCATCGCCAACGTGGACATCCCCGAGCAGTACGGCGGATCGGACATGGACAAGATTTCTTCTTCGCTGATCAACGAGTACATCGCCGTTTCCGGCAGCTTCAGCGTGAGCTTTGGCGGGCACGTGGGTATCGGAACGCTGCCGATCGTCTATTTCGGCACTCCCGAGCAGAAGGCGAAGTATCTGCCCAAGCTGGCCACGGGCGAGTTGATTGCGGCTTACGCGCTGTCCGAATCGACTTCGGCTTCGGATTCGCTCAATGCTCGCACCAAGGCGGTGCTCTCGCCCGACGGCAAGGAATGGATCCTCAACGGCGAAAAAATGTGGATCACCAACGGCGGTTTTGCCGACGTGTACATTATCTTCGCCAAGGTGGACGGAGAAAAGTTCTCGGCCTTCATCGTGGAGCGCAAGTTCCCCGGCTTCCAGAGCGGCGCTGAAGAGAAGAAGATGGGCATCCGCGGTTCGTCCACCACGCCCATCATCCTGAATGATTGCCGCGTGCCGAAGGAGAATCTGCTGGGAGAGATCGGCAAAGGCCACGTGATCGCCTTTAATACTCTCAACATCGGGCGCTTCAAATTGGGAGCGGGCGTAGTTGGCGGCGCGCGTAACTCTCTCAATCACTCCATCGGCTACGCCAAACAGCGCAAGGCCTTCGGCAAGCCGCTCACCGACTTCGGCATGATCAAGGAGAAGCTGGCCAACATGGCGGTGGGCGTTTACACGGGCGAATCCATGTCATATCGCACGGTGGGCATGATTGACGCGGCTATGTCCGAGATCGACAAGAGCGCCACCGACGTTTACAAGCAGATCGCCAAGAACATTGAAGAGTACGCGGTGGAGTGCTCCATTATGAAAGTTTACGGATCGGAGATGCTCGACTACGTGGTGGATGAGACGGTGCAGATTTACGGCGGCTACGGCTTTGTCGAAGAGTATCCCGCGGAGCGTGCGTACCGCGATTCACGCGTTAACCGCATCTTCGAAGGCACGAACGAGATCAACCGCATGCTGATCACGGGAATGTTGCTCAAGAGGGCGATGAAGGGCCAATTGGCTCTCATGCCGGCCATCAAGAAGCTGACCGATGAGATCATGTCCGGTGCAGCGGCGGAGCCGCTGGAAGGACCGCTGGCGGCGGAACGAGCGCTCGTCGCCAACGCCAAGAAGGCCGGGCTCATGCTGGCGGGCGCCGCGGCGCAGAAGTACATGATGGACCTCGAGAACCAGCAGGAGATTCTCGCCGCCATTTCGGACATGGTGATTGAGGGGTTCGCCATGGATTCGACGGTTCTGCGCACAGAAAAGCTGATCGAACGCAACGGCGAAGCCAGATCGCAACTGGCCATCGCCATGACCCAGGTCAGTCTGGCCCATTCCATGGATAAGATCGAAGCTGCCGCGCGCAAAGTGGTGGCGGCCGTGGCGGAAGGCGATATGCTGCGCACGCAACTGGTCATCCTGCGACGGTTGTTCAAATACGAGCCCTACAACGTGATTGCTTTGACCCAGCAGATCGCTAATCGGATGGTGGAGGCGGGGAAATACGTGACCGCTTAAAACAAACAGCAGAATTCCTGAATCAACCCGCGGCTGGCTGACATCTTGTGGCCAGCCGCTTATTTCTATGAACACCGAATGTATTCGCATCGCCGACCAATTGCGCCGGGCTTTCGAAGGCAAAGCCTGGCACGGACCATCGCTCAAGGAGATCCTCGCGGACGTTGCCGCAGAGGGCGCTAGCGCCCATGGCGTCGCTTCGGCACATTCCATCTGGGAACTGGTGTTGCACATTGAAGCTTGGACGCAAGCTGCGCTTTCGGCTACCAATGGCGTGGCCATGCCCAATATGTTAGCGCCGGACAAAGACTGGCCTCCGGTCCAGGATGCCAGCCGAACGGCTTGGGAAGCGGCCGTGAAACACATGTTCGCCGCCGGCGAGACGCTATCGCTCGCCATAAGCCAGTTCGGGGACGATCGCCTCACCGAGACTGTCCCCGGCCGCCGGTACGACTTCTATTACCTGTTCCACGGCGTGATTCAGCACAGCCTGTATCACGGCGGTCAGATCGCGTTGCTGAAGAAAGCCATCGCGACGCATTGATTGCGCGCATGGCCTGCTGCCTTGTCCGCAGCAGGAAGTTTCGCCAATCTTTCACCAGGAGGCGCCGGAGTTTTCCGGCGCTTTTCTCTTGAGAAAAACTTTGCATCCCCGCCGCCGGCCTCTCAATCCAATTAACCGGCCAGTTAATTATTTGGACTTGAAGCCGCGCCCCCGCGCGTGGAAGGCATTTATGATCAGCAGCCACAGATTGGGAGGCGTCAGCCGCTGCATCTAAAAACGCATCTCGGAGAGAAAAGGCGCGTGAGGACGCGAACTGTTCTGGCAGTTCTGATTTCGCTCGGCGCCGCCGGGTCGAGCCTGGGGCAGTTTTCTACGCCTGGGTCCATGCCTGCAGCTTCCGGTCAGCAGCAGGCGCCGTCCATCACTCCCGCACAAACGCCGTCCACGGACACATTCAACGGCAGCGCCCTGGTGGACAAGCCGGTTCCGGAAGTCATCCAGCTCTCGATTCTCGACGCCATCAACCGCGGCCTCAGGCACAACCTTGGGCTTCTGCTGTCACAGCAGCAAACCGAGGCTGCCCGCGCCCAGTACCGGCGTAACCTAAGCGATCTGCTCCCCAACGTGAACGCCGGCGTGAGCGACAGCGTGAACCAGATCAACCTGGCGGCATTCGGCATTCCTACGCCCGCAACTCTCAGTTCACCGATCGTCGGACCTTTTGGCCTTTTTCAAGCCCAGGCCACCATGAACGAAACTCTGATGGACTTTCGGGCACTGAATCAGATCCGCGCGGCAGCGGAGAACCAAAGGGCCGCCAGTTTCTCGCTCCAGGACGCGCGGGAGCTTGTGGTGCTGGCCGTGGGCAATCAATACCTGATCACACTGGCCGATGCGGCCCGTTTACAGACAGCCCAGGCGCAACTGACCACGGCTCAGGCCATCTTCCAGCAGGCGCAGGACATGAAGAAGGCGGGAGTCAGTCCAGGGATTGACGTGCTGCGCGCCCAAGTGCAGATGCAGGCCCAGCAGCAGCAGGTTCTGGCGGCGCAAAACCAGCTCGCCCAGCAGAAAATGCGGATGGCGCGGGCGGTCGGATTCCCGGTGTCGCAGCAGTTTGAGCTTACGGACAAAGTTCCTTACGCGCCGCTGCCGGAGCTGAACCTGGAAGAAGCGTTAGCGAACGCCTACCAGCGGCGCCCGGAGTATCTTGCAGCTGAATCGCGCGTGCGTTCCGCCGAACTCGAGGTCAAGGCCGCGAAAGGCGAGGCTTTGCCCACTGTGCAGATCAATGGGCAGTATGGAGTGAACGGCCCGTCGCCGGCCGGCTCTGCGCAGGTTTATGCGTTGTCGGGCGGCGTCAACATTCCGATTTTCCAAGGCGGCAAAGTCAAAGCCGACGTGGCTTCGGCTGAAACCAATCTGCGCCAGCAAAAGATGCAGCTGGAGGATCTGCACAATCGTGTTGAACTTGAAGTCCGGTCATCGTGGCTGGATGTCAAGACTTCGAACGACCAAGTGGCCGTGGCCCAGCAATCGATCGCCCTGGCTGCAGAGCAATTGAAGGAGGCGCAGGACCGCTTTGGCGCCGGTGTCTCCGGAAGTCTGGAGGTGGTCCAGGCGCAGGAAGCCGTTGCCAACGCCAACGATACTTTCATTCAGGCGCTGTATATGAACAACGTAGCCAAATTATCCCTGGCGCACGCATTGGGCGTGGCCGAGCAGCAGACCAAAGCTTTCCTGGGAGGAAAATAACGTGTCAGAACTGGCCAAGGCTCGTCGTGAGGAAGACGAAGACGTCCAGGAGCCGCAAAGGATTGACGAAAAGCCCTCAAGGGGACAACGTGCGGCCGGGTTCTTCCGCGAGCATCCGCGTGCGAAGTGGATCGTGGCGGTGTTGGTCTTGGTGCTCCTGGTGGGGGGAGTTTTTACCTGGCGCTATTATTCTCTCCGCGAATCCACCGACGACGCGCAGATTGACGGTCACATCTATCCCATTAGCGGACGCGTTTCCGGGACCGTGGAGCGGGTCCTTCACGACGAAAACGAGATGGTTCAGGCCGGCGACCTGCTGATAGAACTAGATCCCAAGGATTATCAAGTGGCGGTCGATCGCGCGCGCGCCGACCTGGCTAACGCTCAGGCCAGCGCGGCCGCTGCCCACGTGGATGTCCCCCTGACCACCACTACAAGTTCCAGTCAGTTCGCCGCCGCCACGGCCGCGGTCAAGGCTGCGGACCGGGAAGTACAAGCGGATCAGGCCCGCGTTCAAGAAGCCGAAGCCAACTACACCAAAGCGGCTGCTGATCTCAAGCGCATGGAAGAGTTGGTGCAGAAGGATGAGATCTCGCACCAGCAATATGACGCTGCGGTAGCCGCGGCGAGCGCTGCTCGGGCCACTCTGGATGCGGCCAACGCTGCCGTGGCCAGCGCCGAAAGCCGCGCCGCCCAGGCACGGGCGCAGGCTTCGGGAGCCGAAACCGTCCCGGAACAGATCCGCATGACGCGCGCACGCGCCGGTGCGGCGTCGGCGGAGGTGCAGAGGTATCAATCGGCGCTGCAGCAGGCGGAACTGAACCTCGCCTATACCAAGATCTATGCCCCGGTCACGGGAGTACTGAGCCAGCGCAACGTTGAACCAGGCCAGGTAATCCAGAGTGGTCAGCCGCTGTTTTCCATCGTGGACCTGGATCACCTCTGGGTCACCGCGAATTTCAAAGAAACGCAACTGAAGGGCATGCGCCCCGGACAGAAAGCTACCGTCAAGGTGGATGCTTACGGGCACACTTACGATGCGTCGGTGGAGTCTATCGGCGGCGCTACCGGGGCACGCTTCAGCGTGTTGCCGCCGGAGAATGCCACGGGCAATTACGTGAAGGTGGTGCAGCGGCTGCCGGTGCGCATTCGTTTCGCCCCGGGACAAGATCCCAGCCACCTGCTGCGTCCGGGCATGTCAGTCGTGCCCACAGTATTGACAAGGTAAATGCCTGCACGTTCCAATCCGCTGATCAATCCGTGGATTGTGGCCATCTCGGTGATGCTGGGCACCTTCATGGAGGTGCTGGATACCACGGTGGTCAATGTCTCGCTGCCGCACATCGCGGGTAATCTTTCCGCGAGCACGGACGAGGCCACATGGGTTCTGACTTCCTACCTGGTGTCAAACGCCATCGTCTTGCCGCTCACCGGCTGGCTGGCCAATCGCTTTGGACGGCGCAATCTGCTTCTGCTTTCGGTCACCGGTTTTACACTCTTTTCCTTTCTGTGCGGGATCGCGCCCAACCTGCCCGCGTTGATCATCTTTCGCGTGCTGCAGGGGGCGACGGGCGGGGGCTTGCAGCCGCTGTCGCAGGCCATCTTGATGGAGGCCTTTCCGCCGGAAAAGCGCGCCAGCGCCATGGCCTTCTGGGCCTTGGGCATCGTGGTGGCGCCCATGCTGGGACCGGTTCTTGGCGGCTGGATCACTGACAGCTACAGCTGGCGCTGGTTGTTTTACATCAATATCCCGGTCGGTATTGCCGCCGCCATCATGATCTCCATGTTCATCTTTGATCCGCCTTATATCCGTCGTGGCAAAGGTGGCGTGGATTACTGGGGCATTGGCATGCTCGCAGTGGGCATCGGCGCGCTCCAGATCATGCTCGATAAAGGCCAGGAAGCCGATTGGTTTCAGTCGCACTTCATCATGGTTCTGTTCGTGCTTTCCCTGGTCGGCCTGTTGTTCTTTGTTGTTCGACAGCTGTTAACGGAACATCCTGTGGTCGATCTCAGAATATTCAAGAACACCACTTACGCGACCGGTGTCTTCCTCATGACGGTGCTGGGCTTTGTGCTGTACGGGAGCACGGTGCTCCTGCCCGTCTGGCTGCAGACGCTGATGGGGTATTCCGCTATGCAGGCCGGCATGGCCATGCTGCCACGAGGCCTAGGGTCGTTTCTCTTCATGCCTGTGGTGGGCGTGCTGATGGCGAAGATCGAACCACGCAAGCTACTGGCTGCGGGATTGCTCCTTTCCGCGTATAGCCTTTACTCGCTTTCCAAGCTGAATCTTAACGCCGGGTACTGGGACATCTTTTGGCCCCAGCTATTGCAAGGCACGTCCATGGGCCTCCTGTTCGTGCCCCTCACGACAATCACCAACGGTCCAATTCCCAAAGAGCA
>CAZFRV010000077.1:0-3132 GCA_964521445.1 uncultured Acidobacteriaceae bacterium | reverse complement strand
CGAGCACGGTGAGATGGCGCTCCAGGTCTTCGAGGCGCGGCGTCCGGGTAGCCGAATCGAGCTGGGAAGCCAGATCCCCGAGGACACTCGAGCACTCGCGCAAAACCGGCAGCACGGCGGGCCCAAGGTTTTCTCCGGCCTTCAGGAGGATGCCCGCATTCCGGCGCAGAAACTCTGCGATCTCCTTGGCGCCCATGCCGGGCAAGGCTTCAGGCTCCTCGCGGCCGGCAGCGCCTACGGCGGCCTCCTTCATCTCCTCGGCGGCAGAGAGGACTTCCTGGGCGCAATAGGCAAGGCTGTTGACCTTCCGCGTCTTCGAGGGCTTGCGATCGTATTTGTCGAAGGTCTCGTCGATACCGCGCAATACCGCCTCCAGCGGGATGCCGGCGTCTTTCCAGGTTTCGATCAAGGCCCAGTCCAGGGTGGAAAGCAGCAAACCGGTTCCGCGCCGCCGCTGAAAGCGCTCCTCGATCTCGGTGAAATAGTTGAAGTAGTTTTCCACTGAGAAAAGCTGTCCCAAGACTAAGGCGGCTGCAATAGGGGCTTTCGCTGCCGATCCATGAACCCTTAGGGGCAAAAACCCGATGTCTATATCGTTTTGACGCTGGGCTAAAGCCCTGCTCCCACCCATGCGGCGGAGGCTTTGATTCACCCACTTGGCTAACGCTTTGCGTCATCCGCTCGGCTCTGACAGCGCGGCTGTTGTCTCCAATTAAGCTTGCCTACCTACGACGTCGCCTTCTGTTTCTGGCCGGTCTGGTTGCGCTCCCAGATGATGCGCAGGCCGTCGAGCGTAAGCAGATCGTCGACGGTCTTAATGTGGCGCGAACTTTCACTGATCAGCGGCGCCAGGCCGCCGGTGGCAACCACATGCGTCTCCTGGCCCATTTCGCTGAGCAGGCGATCCAGAATGCCATCCACCAGTCCCAGGTAGCCGAAGAACAGCCCGGACTGGATGCTGGCCACGGTGTTGGTGCCAATGAGCTTCGCGGGATGGCGAATATCCACCAGGGGCAACCGCGCGGTGTGCTCGAACAACGCCTGCGCGGAGATGCCAATCCCCGGGGCGATCACGCCGCCCATATACTCGCCTTTGCGGGATACGGCGTCAAAGGTGGTGGCGGTGCCGAAATCGACCACAATGCACGGCCCGCCGTATTTCTCAAACGCGGCCACGCCGTTCACGATGCGGTCGGCGCCGACTTCGGCGGGATTCTCGTACAGCACCGGCATGCCCGTCTTGATTCCGGGTTCGACAAAGAGCGGCTTGAGCTGGAAGTAGCGCTCGCAAACTTCGCGCAGGGTGAAATCCATGGGCGGCACGACGGAAGAGATGATGATGCCGCGCACCTCCGCGACTTCAACTTTCCCGATGGCGAAAAGGTTGCGGAACAGCACGCCGTATTCGTCAACGGTATGGTTGCGGATGGTGGCCACGCGCCAGTGCGCGATCAGCCGCGCGCCGGGCTGAGGCGCGAAACCGGGCGCGCCCATTTCGTACACCCCGAGCACGGTGTTGGTGTTGCCGACGTCAAGAACCAGCAACATCGGGTCTCCTTATCACCGGCCGCACGCCGCCGGAAATCACGATGCGCAGGCCCTTGTCGGTGCGCACGCGGAGAAAGCCCCGGGGATCCAGGCCGTCGGTCACGCCGGTGTAGCCGCCATCTTCGTTCACGTGCACCATTTTCCCGTGCGCGTATGACGAGCGCGACTCCACCCGCTTCATGATGGGCTCAAAACGCAGCGCCGGCGTGCGGATCGGCCCGGCCATGGCCCGCAGCAGCGCGCGGTACTCGCGGTCCACCGCCCGGATGAGCGCTCCCGCCAGCTCCAGTCGGGGCCATTCCTTGCCTGTTTCCAGGAACAACGAAGTGGGCGGGCTGTCCAGCCCCGGCGGGAAACTGTGCTGGTTCACGTTGATGCCGATGCCGATCACTGCATGTTGCACCTGGGTGGCTTCGGAGCTCATTTCCGTCAAGATGCCGGCAAACTTCCGGTCGTTCAGCAGAAGGTCGTTGGGCCAGCGAATATCGGTCTTCAGGCTCATGGTTTCGCGGACAGCGTCCTGCACTGCGACTCCAGCGATGAGCGAAAGCCAGAGGGCATCGGCCGGAGACATCGGAGGACGCAACAGAAACGAGCAATAAATCCCTGTGCCGCGTTCGGAAAACCAGGAATGCCCCTGGCGTCCGCGTCCCGCCGTCTGTTCGTCCGCCAGATAGACAGCGCCCTCGCGGCCACCCTCGGCGTGGCTGGTGTGCAGCGCTGCCGCCGCCAGAGCCAGCGCGTTGGTCGACTCTACCTGGTCGTGGTGATGGATATTGCCGGAGAAGATGGTGTTCCGCACCAACGGAGCCAGTGCTTCCGATGACAATACATCGGGCATCAAACCAGCCTTACTTTGCAGCCGGGGCAGGAGCAGCTTGCCGGGCTTCTACGTTGATTTCGATGACAACATCATTGGCCACGATCAGCTCGCCCCCGGCCATGGTCCTGCTCCACGCCACGCCGTAATCCTGGCGATTGATAGTCAATCCGGCTTCAGCTCCCAGCAGCTTGCCCCGGCCGGTATCGATGGGCCCGCCCAAGGTGAAGGCAAGATCCACATCTTTGGCCACGCCCTTGATGGTCAGCGTGCCATGCGCCACCAAACCATTGCCTTTCTTCTCGACGGACTTGCTCTTGAAAGTGATCTCGGGAAACTTCTCCACTTCCAGGAAGTTGGGACTGCGGAGATCGTTGTCGCGCCCCGTGTTGTCGGTATTGATGCTGGCGGTCTTGATGGTGACCGCGACCGACGACTTGGAAGGATCCTTATCGTCGTACAGGATGGAGCCGTTGAAGTCGGTAAAGCGGCCGTGCACGGTGTTGACCACCATGTGTTTCACGGCGAAGCCCACCCGCGAGTGGACCGGGTCGATTTTGTACTCATCGGCGGCCCACGCCGAGCCGCAAAGCGCCAGAACGGCCAGCCAGCACCAGCAAAATCTGCGCATACGAACATGTCTCCTTATCGTCGTTTCCCCGGAAAAAGCTAATTTGTGAGAAGACCAAGCTTACGCGGGAATGATCCTCATGCTCAAGTCCACTGCCGGCGGCGAATGAGTCAGCGAGCCGACCGAGATATAG
>CAZFRV010000076.1:0-4963 GCA_964521445.1 uncultured Acidobacteriaceae bacterium | reverse complement strand
GGATCCTGGACGACATCACGTCCTTGCGGCAGATCAACAACGATGTCGCCTCATCTCCAGCTTTTCTCTTTCGTCCGGCAACCGCCATGCGCATCCGCGCCAGCACCAACCATGACACACCACTTCCCGGCGAGGTTCCTGCCGGAGAGAATCCGCCACCCGGGGCAGTCTTCTACTATTACTTTAAATCTCCCGTACAAGGCGAAGTAAAACTGGAGGTTCTTGATAGTCGTGGAAGCGTGGTTCGCACTTACTCGAGCACTGACAAGCCCGGCACGACGACGCCGGCGCCGCCAGCGTTCCCGTCTTACTGGTTCCGTCCACCAGGCCAACTCCCGACGGTGGCGGGAATGCATCGCTTTATCTGGGACCTCCGCTACGCCACACCTTCCTTGCCTTTTACGCAGTACAGCATGTCCACGGTTTATGGAAGAAACGTGCCCGCCGAACCGGGAGGTCCACAGGCTCTCCCCGGCACGTATCAGGTCAGGCTCACTGCCGATGGCAAGAGCTACACGCAGACATTCAGCCTGGTGATGGATCCGCGGGTGCCGGCTTCCGCGCAGGACTTGGAGAAACAGTTCGCACTAGAGAGCCGGCTGACCCAAGGATTGCAGCAGGCGACCCAGGCTGCGCACGAGATCCATGAAGCCCGTGCCGTGGGGCGGATCAACGAAGAAACGGAAAGAAGACTGGCCGGCGGCGGAGGCCGGCGCGGCGGCGAAGAAGAATCAGGCGCCGGTGGAGAGTCACACGTCTCTCTGGCCCAGCTTACCGGAACCCTGGCACAGCTTCTCGGTGTAGCGGACAGCGCCGACGCGGCACCCACGACCCAGGTTGCGCAGGCTGCTGATCAAGCCCTGGCGCAACTGCAGACGGTGCTCGCGGAATGGCAGAAACTTAGTCGCTAAGGGACGGAGAAGCCACAACGGTTTAATGGCCGGTGCCAGAGGACGAAGCAGCTCTTTGCTCGTTGGCGTAGTAGCCGGTGCGGGTATGCACCTGGAGCTCATGGTAGCCGGGGGCATGCGCCACAACTCTGACGGCGCGGTAGCCTCCGTTCGCGCGGGGATTGCTGGGCTTGTAGGTGATGGTGTATTGATTGCGAATGTCGCGCGCCACTTCCTTGCTGATCTCGTCCACCTCGTCCAGATTCTCAGGGAAGAAGGCCACGCCTCCCGTCTTGGTGGACAGTTCTTCGAGGGCCCGCTTGGCGGTGCGCCTTCTGTCTTCCTTGCTCAATATGCCGATGCAGTAAATGGTGGGACCCTTGTCATTCTGAACGGTGGTCACGGCCTGCTCCAGGGATTCGCTGCTCGCGTTGTCATCGCCGTCGGTGACCACGAGAAGGACTTTCTTTTCGCGCTGAGCGCCCTTGGCCAGATAATCGGCGGAGGCAATCACGGCATCGTAGAGCGCGGTCTCACCGCGGGAATCCACGCGGTCCAGGGCTTCACGCATCAGGTCGATCTTGTTGGTGAACGGCTGGTCCAGGTAAGGCTCGTAATTGAAGTTGACGATGAACACCTCATCGCTGGGGTTGCTGGCCTGCACCAGGTTCAGCACCGCCTTGGTGACAGCGGTCCGCTTGGTGCGCATGGATCCGGAATTGTCCACCACGATCCCGATCGAGACCGGGATATCCTCGCGACGGAACGAAGTGATCTGCTGGACCTGGCCGTCCTCATAGATCTCGAAATTCGCGGGCGCGAGAGTGGTGACCAGGTGGTGCTTCTGGTCGATAACCGTGGCTTGGAGCGTGACCTCGTCGGACTGGATCCTGATCTTGTACTTGTCTCCCTCACGGGTAACTTCGCCCAGGGCCGTACCGCTTGGGGGCGGCTGGCCGGGAGGAACACCAGTCGCAGCGCCTGGCGCCGGCGTGGAACCGGCGGTGGGATGCGGGGGAGCCGCGCCACGCAACCATACCGGCAAGGCGGGATCGGCGGGATCAACGTCTGCAGGCAAAGGCGTTGCCGCCGGCTTCTGGGGCTGGTTTTGTTGAGCGTGAAGCTGTCTTTGCGCCCACAACAAAAGCGCCGTCACCAGCAAAAAGCAGAAAACAAGGCCGACGGCATTCTTATTGCGAAGGGGCATAGTATCCCGTCTTGGCGTAAACATTCATGTGTGGCAGCCCTTTGGGGGGAATCAGCTTGACTTTGATCTTACGCCAGCGGCCATCTTTGGCCTTGTTGCTTGGACGGTATCCGAGCACATATTGGTTGCGCAGCTCAATGCCGATCTTGGTGGCCACATCCGCCAATTCATTGGGATTGTTGATAGTAAACATCCTTCCGCCGGTAACGTTGCTGATCTCGGTTAGCAGCGCGGGACCGGAGACCTCCTCCGGGGTGGGCGGCGCCAGGCTGAAAATACCGATGGAATAGATCTGCACATCGGCTTCTTTGACCATCGATTTGATTTCACCCTCGGTGTATCGGCTGTGGTTGTCGCCGCCGTCGGAGATGATCAGCAGCGCTTTTTTTGCGTTGCGCGCGTCCTTCATCTTGCTGATGCCCATGTAAATGGCATCCAGCAGGGCGGTACTGCCTTGGGGTACGGTGTACACCAGCTTCCCCTGAATATCCTCCACGGACTTGGTGAAATCGGCCCGCAACTGAGGACGGTCATTGAAGGTAATCATGAAGAACTCGTCCAGGGGATTCGCGGTCTTGAAGAACTCGATGACCGCTTCGCGCGATTTCTCGATCTTGTCGGACATACTGCCGCTCATGTCAAAAATCACGCCCAGCGAGAGCGGTGCGTCTTCGCTGGAAAAGTGCTTTACTTCCTGCAGCTGATTGCCTTCCATGACGGTGAAGTTTTCTTTGTCCAGGCCGGTGACGATCCGGTTCCAGTCGTCGGTAACGGTTACGGGAACCAGTACCAGGTCCACGTCCACCTTGGTGGGCTTGCCATGATTCACGCGCAAGCCGGGATCGCTGGGCACTTCAGCGGCCTTGGCCGCAGCGTCCTTCGCAGCAGTGTCGGAGGGCTCCGGCTTGGGACGCGGCTCGATGTGGACGTTGACATCCTGCGCCACTGTAGCGCCGCTCAGAGCCAGCAGGACTGCCAGCGACAGCAGGCCGCGCAGAATTGCCTGCTCCAGCCGCCAGGTACCAGAGAAATAGAACAAGCGGGATATGCCATACCCGCGCCGTGCATAGCGGGCCATACGCGACCTCTTTTTGGCGATGTTACCACACCGGCGCTGGACTTTACACAGGAACTTGGACGGCTGCGTCCGACCCATGCTCCATTCCGGCTTCTTTGCAGGTTTAGATGTGCAGCGCTCGAATCCAGGTTTGCCGCCATGCTTGGTAGAATGCTAAGGACCTCCTTTTTTGCGATGGCAGATATTCGTCCCTTCCGAGCCCTACGCTATGACCCGCACCAGGTAAAGCTGGATGACGTGGTCACTCAACCCTATGACAAGATTACCGAAGCGATGCAGACCCGGTATTACGACTTGAGCCCGCACAACCTGGTACGCATCATCCTGGGCCGCCGGGGCGAGACGGATACCCCGAAGTTCAATGTGTACACGCGGGCCGCGGAATACCTCCACGACTGGCGGTCAGGCGGTATCCTCAAGCAGGACGCTGAACCGTCGATTTACCTGTACTCCCAGACCTTTGCCGTGCCCACGCGCGGCCCGGCAGAACGCCGGGGCATCATTGCGTTGGGCCGCCTTCACGACTACGCGGACGGAGTTGTCTTTCGCCATGAGCAAACCCTGGCCAAGCCGCGTGAGGACCGCCTGAGCCTGCTGCGGGCCACCCGTGCGCATTTCGGCCAGATTTTCATGCTCTATAGCGACCCCCAATCTCAGGTAGAAGGGCTGCTGACGAAGCATGCCGACGAGGAACCAGACGTCTCTGTGCTTGACGAGTACGAAGTGCTGCACCGGGTTTGGCGGATTCATGATCCCGCATTGGTGGGCGCAGTCCAGGAAAAAATGAAGGACAAGAAAATTCTCATCGCCGATGGCCACCACCGCTATGAGACCGCCCTCGCGTACCGCGACGAACGTCGCCGTGAGTCCGGCAGCTCCGACCCTGATGCGGCACACGAATTCGTAATGATGACCTTGATCCCCATGGAAAGCCGCGGTCTGGTAATCCTCCCGACCCACCGCGTTGTTCAGGGCCTGCCGACTTATGATCGTGAGCAAATGTTGGAACGGGCCGGGCGATTCTTTGATATCGACCGCATTGATATGCGCGTTGAGAACCGCAGCGCTACTACCCTACTGGAAGAAGCGGGGGGCTCAAGGACGGCATTCGTGGCCGTGACCCGCCAGGGCCCATATCTTCTGCGCACCAAAGAACTCGCCGTTCGCGACGCGCTGTCCTCGGTGTCCGGGCGCCAGCGTGAACTCGACGTGGTGCAGTTGCACAAGATCATGCTGGAGCGCGTGTTGGGCATTTCCGAAGAGGCCATCCGCAACCAGGAACACGTGGTCTACGAGCGCGATG
Source organism: uncultured Acidobacteriaceae bacterium (assembly GCA_964521445.1). Classification (GTDB taxonomy): domain Bacteria; phylum Acidobacteriota; class Terriglobia; order Terriglobales; family Acidobacteriaceae; genus Angelobacter. The sequence goes on along the minus strand of CAZFRV010000076.1, from coordinate 485 downwards.
CGTCCGAAGCCATCTCCCGCGTGCGCCAGGGCGCCAACGTCGCTTTCCTGATGAACCCGGTGCGCATCGAGCAGGTCCGCGACGCGGCTTTTGCCGGCGAAGTCTTGCCGCAGAAATCCACTGATTTTTACCCCAAACTGCTGAGCGGCCTCACCATTTATGCGCTGGACTAGGGGTCGCAGACTCGCAATCCCGGCCGCAACACTGCTAGGCGCCGCTTTGTTTGTGAGCGGGGCCGTCCTGCGAAAGCAACTCGAGGCGAAGCTGACGCCGCAGACGGCTTCAACGCCGTCGCCCTCGCTTTCCGCACAAACCCCGAAGCACTCGCCCCAGGAGTTCTTCGTGATGATCGATCCGAGCCACGGCGGCGACGATAAAGGAGCCATGCTGGGCGGCGGCAACTTCGCGGAGAAAGAAGTTTCGCTGGCTTTGGCCCGGGAACTCAAGCGGCAACTTGAGGAACGCGGCATCGCGGCACGCCTGTT
>CAZFRV010000075.1:0-13324 GCA_964521445.1 uncultured Acidobacteriaceae bacterium | reverse complement strand
CTTTCTTACCTGCGATAAACATCGGCACCCGCGTGCCGTCCTTCGATGGATAGAAAACCTGTTTCAATTCATAGCGGCTGGTGTCGAATGGTTCCTTCGACTGGTAGAAGACCTCGCTCTTTCCTGAAGCAATGTCGTAATGGAAGATGGTGGGGGGCTGGATGAACGAGGTGAAGGTGTAGAACCCATCCTTATCCTCCGGCCTGCCAGCGAGACCTGACCCAGCGCCGATCCCTGGAAAGTCGATCTTCCCGGTCTGCTTACCTTCCAGCGTAAAGATGGTCAATTCGCTCTTCACATCCTTCAAGCGCAGGACAAAAAACTTGTTGCCGACGATCGACACCTGTTGCAGGGCGTCCTTGCCCTCGGGAATCACCGTCTTCCAAGCCTCGGGCTTCGCCCCCATCTCGGCCTTCAGAATGCGGTGATTCGGAGCGTTCAGATCGGTGTCGACGTAGATCGTGTCGCCCACGACGAGCGGGCGAAATCGGCTGTCGTACCCATAAACCAAGGGAACGATCGGCGAGTCATTCACTCGCAGATCCTTCAGAAGCAAATCCACGCGCTTTGCGGGCACGCCGCGGCTGATGATCATCAGCAGGTAGTGTCCGTTCTCCGTCACTTGCACGCCGATGTAGTCGATCTCGCCCAGTTTCTCATCGCGATAGCTCTTGCCCAGGAGCATGGTGTCGTTGTCGCCGCCGCCGAAAACGTGATAGAAGACGCGCGAACCCTCATGCGGGTAATACCGTGAGTAGTAGGCAACCTTGTTATCAAGGCTCATATGTACGCCGCCATATCGAGCCGACGGCAGCACATCCGGCCTGTCCTTGCGCAACGACACATCGAAAAAGTGAATCTCCGCCTCATCCGCTCCGCCCACGCGCACCCCATAAATCAAAACCGTGCCATCCTCGCTGGCGCCATAGAGATTCACTGACGTATTCCCATCGGCCGACATCTTCGTCCCATCGATCAGCCGTTCGTCCTTGCCATGGATCCCCACGCGCATATAGATCGAACTCTGATTCTCCTCCGCCAGGCGCCGGGTGAAAAACAGCCGGTCGCCGGGCCGGCGCATGGGTTCCGACATCTGATCCACCTTCAAGAGCGCCGCCATCTCCGTCCGCACCTGGGGCAGAATCTTCACCTGATCCAGATACTGCTGCGTGTAGGCATTCTCAGCCGTGATATATGCCCGCGTTTCTGGACTTTTCGCGTCCTCCAGCCATCGATAGTCGTCCGTCATCTTCACATCCGGCCCGCTGGTTTGGCTATACACATCCACCACGGGCTGCTTCGCTACCACCGGGGCCGCAGGGAGCGTAATCGCCTGCTTGCCATGCACCTGCGCGAAGACGCCCACACTCAGCATCCACCCCGACATCACCACCACCGGCAGGAGAACTTTTCGCATCGCTGAACCCTCGCTGAAGATGAATTTGGATCATCGTACCATGTTCGCGTGGCGGCACCTGTCCCCTTTGGTGAATGCATTTAATAAACGTTTCTAGGCAATTTAATGGACTCTGAACCGGGCTAAGATTTGTTAGACTCCTGAGCGGATCTTGCGTTATTTCTTGCTGCGAACGGAGGAACTGTGCCGCTAACTGCAACCGATTGGCTGGTGATTACGGGATATCTGCTGATCAATCTTCTGATCGGCATCTACTATCGCCGCCGCTCCAGCGGGAACACGGAAGAGTTCTTCGTCTCCGGCCGCGACGTCTCCTGGTGGCTGGCCGGAACCTCTATGGTGGCGACGACCTTCGCCGCCGATACTCCGTTATTTGTCAGCGGCGTCATCGCCACCCAGGGCATCGCCGGCAACTGGATCTGGTGGAGCTCGTGCCTCAGCGGACTTCTGACCGTCTTCTTCTTTGCCCGTTACTGGCGGCGCTCGGAGGTCCTGACCGACGTGGAGCTGACCGAGGTCCGCTATGGCGGGAATCCCGCCGCTTTCCTGCGCGGGTTCAAGGCCGTGTATCTGGGCCTGGGGATGAACTGCCTGATCCTGGGGTGGGTGACCAACGCCATGGTCTCCATCATCTCCGTGCTGCTGGGACCGATGATCCCCGAAGGCAAAGTTCTTCAACTGACTCTGGGCGGCTCCACGCTGCTGCATTACACGCTGGGTCCGCCCAGCCATACCGCTCTGCTGATCTGCATCTTCATTTTGATTCCGTTTACCGGGATCTACACCTCGATCGGCGGACTGTGGGGCGTGTTGGTGACGGACTTGTTCCAGTTTGCTCTGAAGATGGGCATGGTCATTGTGCTGGCCTGGGTGGCCGTAGTGAAGATCGGAGGCATGCATGCCCTGCGGCTGCAACTGGCGCTCGTTGGGCAGGCGGCCAAGCAGAACGGACTGCAGACGACGAATCCCCTGGCATTCTTCCCCGACTTTCATCTCGGTTGGACCACCAGCGCCATCTGGACTCTGCCGCTGCTGACGTTTGTGACGTACTTAGGCGTGCAGTGGTGGTCGGCCTGGTATCCGGGCGCCGAGCCGGGCGGTGGCGGCTACGTCGCCCAGCGCATGTTCTCCGCTCGCGACGAGAAGAATTCTCTCGGCGCGACTCTGTGGTTCAATATCGCCCATTACGCGCTGCGTCCCTGGCCGTGGATCATCACTGGGCTGGTAGCGCTGGCGGTGTATTCGACGAACGGCGGGTTGCATCCGAACCCCGAATTCGCAGCGAACCCGCAACAGGGCTACGTGATGGTGCTGCGCGACTATCTTCCCCCCGCGCTGCGCGGCGTGATGATCGCGGCGTTCCTGGCGGCTTTCATGTCAACCCTGGGGACGCAGTTGAACTGGGGCGTGTCTTACCTGGTCAACGATTTTTACCGGCGCTTCCTGGCCCGCAGCAAGAGCGAGCGCCATTACGTGGCCATGGGACGCCTCTTCACTATCGGCTTGGTCCTGATCAGCGGTTATGTGGCGAGCCAACTGACTTCCGTCGGCCAAGGCTGGCAGATCGTGCTGAACCTGGGCATTGGGACCGGGGCCGTGTACATCCTGCGTTGGTACTGGTGGCGCATCAATGCCTGGAGCGAGATTGTAGCCATGATCGCGGCCGCGGCCGTGACTGTGATTTTGAAGTACGGGGTTACCTTCTCCGGCAATGAACCCGTGGTCTTCGCCAAGACCGCCCTGACTACTGCCGGATGCACCACCGTCGCCTGGCTTGTAGCTACGTTTTTGACACCGGCAGAGTCTGAAGAGAAACTGATCGCGTTCTATCGCCGGGTTCATCCCACCGTGCACGGCTGGAAGAAGATTGCCAAACTCGCGCCGGAGATCACCGAAGTCCGCGATCTGCGCGGCAACGCCCTCAACTGGATCATGGGTTGCGTGATGATTTACTGCTCACTGTTTGGGATCGGCAAAGTGGTATTTGGCGAATGGCTCGTTGGGTTGTTGCTGCTCGCGGTCGCCGGAGTGGCCGGCTGGCTGATCTTCTGGGACCTGTCTCGCCGCGGATGGCAGTCGTTCTCCGGAGTGGAAGGCCACAAAGCAGGACTCAAGGTCGATTCGGCGGAAGCCTGAACCTCGTTTCTTGCCCGCAGACCGTCTTGCCGCAGATCAAGGCAGAAGAACGCAGATCAAAAAATCAAAGCCCATGTGCGTTTATCTTGTGCAAATCTGCGCCTGAGTTAGTGTTTATTCTTTTCCAACCCCTGACGCGCCGCCTCCAGCTCTTTACGCCGCGCGCGGTCCACTGTGGGGTAAGATAGTTTCAGCTCTTGCAGCGTTTCAACAATGGCTGAGCTCACCGCCGCATGCATGAACCACTTGTGGTCGGCCGGAACCACATACCAAGGGGCTTCCGGCGTGGCCGTGTGGCGGATCATCTCCTGGTAAGCCTCCATATAGTTGCCCCAATACTGGCGTTCGCGCACGTCGGCATCGGAGAACTTCCAGTTCTTTTCCGGGTCTTCCAGACGCTTGAGGAAGCGCTGCCGCTGCTCTTCCTTGGAGACATGGAGAAAGAACTTACGGATGATGATGCCGTTGCGCGCGAGAAAGCTTTCCAGGTTGCGCATGTCTTCAAAGCGCTCCTGCCAGATGTCCTTGGTGATCAATTTGGGCGGCACATGCTGCTTGGCGAGGAACTCCTGGTGAACGCGTACTACCAGCACCTCCTCGTAGTACGAGCGGTTGAAGATGCCGAACTGGCCGCGCGCGGGCAGACGCTTCGTCGCCCGCCATAGGAAGTCATGGTCCAGCTCTTCCACCGAAGGCTGCTTGAAGCTCGAAACTTCACATCCCTGCGGGTTCACGCCGGAGAAGACGTGCTTGATCACCCCGTCTTTCCCGGCAGCGTCCATGGCCTGGAAGATGAGCAGGAGCGCCCACTGGTCCTGGGCATAAAGTTTGTCCTGAAGCTCCGCCATTTCGGCGATGTTGTGTTGCATCAGTTCGGCGGACTTGTCTTTGGAGAGGAGATCGCGCGTGTCCGCGGGGTCGAAATCTTTCAGGCGGAAAGATTTCCCGTCATCCACACGAAAAGCGCGAGCCAGCTTGGTGGTCTTTTTGTTGATCTTCACGTCCTAGATTTAAACATATAAAGCAAGATCAACGGTATAACCGCGGAATAAACGGGAATGAACCCGGAGACGAACCCAAACAACACGAGAGCCCATTCCGAAGCCTCACCAGGGAGCGAGGAATGGAGTTGCAACACCGTCTGAGGTGAGGCTGAGGAACCGGCTCCGCCCAAGCGTCCTGGTTCTGGAGAAGGAAGTCTCACGACTCACGCGTGGCTGTAGCGGGAGCAGATCCCTCTCTTGCGCCGCCTTCGCATGCTCAGCGGCGCGCGATTCGGGATTGGTGTGGGGTTCATAGAAACAGCCTACGCCACGCCGACCGGGGCCGCCGTCTTCTTGGGCAGCATTTCGCCGATACGGCGGATCTGCCCGCCCACGCCACGCAGCTTCTCTTCAATGCGCTCGTAGCCGCGATCGATGTGATACACGCGATCCAGGATGGTCTCGCCCTCCGCTACCAGGGCGGCGATCACCAGGGAGGCCGATGCGCGCAGATCAGAGCATTGCACGGCCGCGCCGCTCAGCGGCGTCCTGCCGCGCACCGTGGCCCGGCTGCCCTCGACCTTGATATTCGCGCCCATGCGCACCAGTTCCTGAGCGTGCATGAAGCGGTTTTCAAAGATATTTTCCGTGATCACCGAGACGCCTGCGGCCTGCGTGGCCAGCGCCATGTACTGGGCCTGCATGTCGGTAGGGAAGCCGGGATACTCTTCCGTAGCTACGTCGGCGGCTGTCAACGAACCCGGGCTCATCACGCGCACCGACTCGCCGTTGCTCGCGATCTTGACTCCGCACTGCTGTAACTTCTGGAGCAGCGCGCCCAGATGACTGGGATCGCAGTGGGAGACGATCAGGTCCCCGCCGGCCAGGGCTCCGGCAATCACAAAAGTGCCGGCTTCAATGCGGTCAGGGATGATCTTGTGGCGGGCGCCCCGCAGTTTGCTCACGCCCTGAATGCGAATCGTGGATGTTCCAGCGCCTTCGATCCTGGCGCCCATCTTGTTGAGCAGCGCGGCCAGGTCGCCGACCTCGGGTTCGCGGGCGCAGTTTTCCATCAGGGTCGTGCCTTCGGCCAGCGTTGCCGCCATCATCAGGTCTTCGGTTCCGGTCACAGTGATCTTCTCGAACACAATGTGCCCGCCCTGCAGCCGCTCCGCTGAGGCCTCAATGTAGCCGTGCTCCTGGGTGATGGTGGCGCCCAGCTTCTCCAGGCCTTTGATATGCAGATCAATGGGGCGTGCGCCGATGGCGCATCCGCCGGGAAGCGAAACACGCGCGCGCTTCATGCGCGCAACCAGCGGGCCCAGCACCAACGTGGATGCGCGCATGGTCTTGACCAATTCATACGCGGCTTCCGGATTGACCAGGTTGCGGCAGCAGATGCTGGTGCGATGGTGGGCGCGTCCGTATCCCAATTCCACCTCGGCGCCCATGGAGACCAGCAGGTTGCGCTCCGTCTGTATATCGCGCACGTCAGGAACATTTTCCAAGATAACCGGCTCTTCGGTCAGGATGGCCGCTGCCATCGCCGGCAATGCGGCATTCTTGGCTCCGCTTACGCGAATGGTACCCACCAGGGGATTGCCGCCGCGAATTACGAATTTGTCCATAAGGCTTCCAGACGACGATCTATTTCCATTCTCACCCCAAACCGGCCGGCCAGGAGTAGAGATTTTCTTCAGCTCTCGCGGACTACCCAAAGGATACTTCCTTCTGGCGGAGTTTCAGCCGAGGCTGAGGTCGCGCCGTTTCGAAATTGAACCGCATTCTATGTCACGTGCTCTCGATTGCTTTTCGGACGTTTCCCTTAGCTGCCTCAAGTTTTTTCTCGGCTTCCGATCGGGTCAGTCCAGCTTTGAGCATCACCAGGGCCACCGCTACCTGGTTACCGGCGCCTTTCAGGGTACGGCCGGCGATTGTGCGGTCCACTCCCGCCGCCTTCTCCAGGATGCTCAGCCCCCGCTCGACCAACTTTTCATTCTTGGTATGTACATTCACCATCAGATTTCCGTAAATGAACCCCAATCGGGCCATTGCTCCAGTAGTAAGCATGTTGAGTACCATCTTTTGCACGGTACCCGCCTTCATACGGGTGGAACCGGAAAGCGCTTCCGGGCCGGCGTCAGCCACGATCTCGATCTCTGCGGCCCGGCCTAACTCAGACCCGTGGTTCGCCACCACGGCTACTGTCCTTGCGCCCTTCTTGCGCGCATATTCGATGGCCGCAATGGTGTATGGCGTCCGCCCACTGGCAGCCACGCCCACGACAACGTCTTTCTTGTCCGGCCGGCGTTTGGCTAGGTCGCGACGCCCGGTGGCGCGCGAATCTTCACTGGCCTCAGTGGCCCTGCCCAGTGCCTTCTCACCACCGGCCATCACATACTGGACGGTCTTGGGATCGGAGCCGAAGGTCGGCGGGCACTCGGCTGCATCCAGTGCCGCGATGCGACCGCTGGTGCCTGCGCCCACGTAGATCAGCCGTCCGCCGTTCATGATGGCTTCAGCGATGGCGTCCATGGCCTGCGCGATCTGGGGCAACGCCATTTCCACCGCCCCGGCTGCTTTCTTGTCTTCGTCGTTGATAGCGCGGGCGATCTCCATCGCGGACATGGTGTCCAGCTCGGTCGTGTCAAGATTTTGCCGCTCCGTTTGCAGGTCCCTAATGCCCATTTTGAAGACGCCCACTCTAAATCGCTCGACTTGCGTGATCGATTACGCGATCGCTTCCACCACCGCATCATGGAACGCAGGCCGGATTTCCTTGATCGCCTGCGAACTCCGGTCGGGCCAAGTGCGATTCGTTAGCAGCGTAACAGAGAGTTGCCGCTCAGCGTCATTCCACAGAGAGGTACCTGTATAACCAAGGTGCCCATACGATTGGGCGGAGAAGTATTTGCCGGACTGCGAGGGCGGGGAAGGCGTGTCCCAGCCGAGAGCCCGCGAGGTGCCCGCCGGGGAGCTTTCCCGCCGTGTAAAAAGCCCCACAGTGTGTGCCTGGAGCAACGGTGCTCCGGCGTTCAGCAGGCATTGGCCAAGGGTGGCCACGGACTCGGCGTCGCCAAAACAGCCAGCCTGGCCGGCCACGCCGTCCATCACCCAGGCGTTTTCGTCATGCACCTGGCCCCGCACCACGCAATGGCGGAAGCCACGGTCATCTTCGGTAGGTGGAATCAGCGGCATCCAGGCAAAGGGCGGACGGTACGTGGCGAAGTTCATCCGCAGTCTCGAAAAAATCTCGCGCTCGCAAAACTCTGCCAGCGGCTCGCCGGTGATCCGTTCCAGCGCCGCACCCAGCAGGATGAAGCCGATATCACTGTATTCGGCGTGGTTCCCGGGATCGCCGGCAAGAGGAACTTGCAAGGCCTGGGCGAGCAGCTCCGCGCGATTGTTAGCGGTCTCAAACAACTTTACGTATGCCGGCAGGCCCGAAGAGTGGGCCAGCAGCATGCGGAAGGTAACCTGGGAGCGGCGCTGATCACTGCCGCCAAACTCAGGCAGGACCTCAGTGACCTTCCTGTCGAGGGCGAGCGCTCCGCGTTCAAACAGGATCATGCAGGCTGTTGTGGTCGCGAGGACCTTTGTCAGTGAAGCCAGATCATAGACTGTCTGCGGCGTGACGATTGGAGCCTTGGCTTCATAAGTAAAACGCCCTAGGCCCTTGAGAGCGACTAATCTTCCCCGATGCGCGATCGCGACCGACCCGCCCGGAAATGCCTTTTGCTCGATGCCGGCTTCGAGTACCGCAAAAGCGCGATGGAACGTCTCCTCTTGGCGGGCGAAGTCGTAAGCGAGCAGGCTGTTGGTAACTTGGTTCAGAGAAATCACCGAGTTGCTTTTGTTCCCGGTTTATAACACACTCAATTCAGAGATGAAATTCCCGCGCGCGGTACCGCTATTGATCTTTGTTCTTCTCTCCAGCCTGCTTTCTCTCGGGGCGGTTCCGGCTGCAGCTAAAAAGCCCAAGCCGAAGGCGAAACCCGCCAGCGCAAAAGAAACGGTCAACATGGCCGCCGTGGATGCGCTCATCCAGGAGCAGGTTAGCGCGGGCGGCATTACCGGCGCGGTGCTGGTGGTGGGGCACGACGGAAGCATCGTGCATCAGAAAGCCTTCGGGCTTCGCGCGGTCTCGCCGAGAAGCGAGCCCATGACCCTGGACACCATGTTCGATCTGGCCTCGCTCACCAAGGTCGTGGCTACCACGCCCAGCATCATGCGCCTGGTCCAGTACGGACAGTTGCGGCTTGAGGATACCGTCTCGCGACATATTCCTGAGTTTGGCGCCAATGGCAAAGAGTCGATTACCATCCGCGATTTGCTCACGCACTACTCCGGGTTGAAGCCGGACCTGGACTTGAAGATACCCTGGGAAGGCCGGGACGCTGCGTTCCGCATGGCCAACGAAGAGAAGCTACAGAACCCGCCGGGCTCGCAATTCGTTTACAGCGACATCAATTTCATTGTTCTCGGCGAACTGGTGCAGCGCCTCTCCGGCATGACGCTCGACAAATACGCCGAAGTCCACGTCTTCCAGCCCTTGGGGATGTCGCACACGGGCTTTCTGCCGGCGACGTCCGGTAAGAAGAAGATCGCGGAAACCTTGGGTATAGGCAATCGCGAGATCTTGCGCGGAACCGTCCAGGATCCCACCGCGGAACGGATGGGCGGCGTGGCCGGCGATGCCGGCGTGTTCTCCACGGCGGCCGACCTGGCGCTTTATGCCCAGGCGCTGATCGACCGCAAGAAAATCCTGTCGCCAGACATCATCGAGAAGATGACCACGCCGCAACAGCCGCCGAATGCCGTGGAGGTGCGCGGGCTCGGCTGGGACATTGATTCTCCTTTCTCTTCGAATCGCGGGGCTCTGCTGCCGGTCGGTTCGTTTGGCCACACGGGTTACACCGGCACGTCGATGTGGATTGATCCCTTCACCAACACCTACATCATCCTGCTTACCAACACCGTGCGTCCGCGTACCGCCAGCGTTCCTGTGATTTCCCTGCGCGGACGCGTGGCCACGGCCGTGGCGGCAGCGCTGAACCTCGACGTCACCTCGCCCAGCAGCGAGAAGTTCCTCTCCATCACCGGCTACAACGAGTTGGCTTCCTCGGCGCACCACATGAGCGCGCGCAACGGGCATGTGCTCACGGGAATCGATGTCCTGGAGCAAGAGAACTTTGCTTCGCTCAAGAAGGAAGAGAAATCACGGTCGTGTTGCGGCATGTCATCGCCGGATTCCGTGATGACCATCGGCCTGCTGACCAACCAGACCGGAGTGGACGCCAAAGGCAATCGTACTATCGATGCACTCGCCGCAGCGCCGGGAATCAAGCTGGCGGCCATCTTCAGCCCGGAGCATGGAATCTTCGGCGCTCTGGATACCATCCACACTGACAACACCACCGACTCAGTCACCGGTTTACCCGTGTACAGCCTCTACGGCGGCACCGACGCCAAGCGCCGCCCCTCCGTCGACGTACTGAAAACGCTGGACGCCATCGTGGTAGACATTCAAGACGCCGGCGTACGCTTTTACACCTACGAAACTACTCTGGGCTACGTGCTCGAGGCCGCAGCCCAGGCGAATATCGAGGTCATCGTGCTCGACCGTCCGAATCCCATCACCGGATCGTTGGTGCAGGGGCCGGTCTCAGAGCCGGGGGTGGAGAACTTTACCAATTATTATTCCGTGCCGCCGCGACACGGCATGACCATGGGTGAACTGGCTCAGTTCTTCAATGGAGAAAAAAAGATCGGCGCGCGGGTCCGCGTGATTCCTATGCAGGGCTGGCTGCGCGGCGACTGGTTCGACTCCACCGGGATCGTGTGGGTGAATCCTTCCCCCAACCTGCGCTCGGTGAACGAAAACACGCTCTATCCGGGCGTGGGGCTGATCGAAGGCACCAACATCTCCGTCGGTCGCGGCACGGATACGCCGTTTGAAGTTGTGGGCGCGCCTTGGATACAGCCTCGCGCTTTTGCCGACTATCTCAATGCCCGCCTCATCTCCGGTGTGCGCTTTGTGCCTGTGACCTTTACTCCCAACAGCGGCACCTACTCCGGTCAGTCCTGCGGAGGCGTGAACTTGATCGTGACCGATCGCAACGTGCTCGACGCTCCGGAGCTGGGCATCGAGCTGGCCGGGGCGCTCAGGAAGTTGTATCCGGACAACTGGCAGCTTGACCGCATGCTGGGACTCCTGGTAAGCCACGAAGCTCTTGAAGCTTTGTCGCGTGGCGACGACCCGCGCGGTATTGCTCAATCCTGGCAAGCCGACTTGCAGAAGTTCCGGGACCTGAGGTCGAAGTATTTGCTATACAGGTGATGCATGGATCTGCACGTTGGCACTTCGGGCTGGTCGTATCCGACATGGAAGCCGGCGTTCTTCCCGGAGAAGCTGCCGGCCAAGCGGTTCCTCGAGTTCTATGCCACGCAGTTGAATGCGGTTGAGTTGAATGCGACGTTTCGCCGCATGCCCACCGCCAGCGCCATCGCCGGATGGGTCTCAAGCACCCCGCCTGACTTCCGTTTTGCCGCCAAGGCGCACCAGTCCATCACTCACTTCAAAAGGCTGAAGAATGCGGAAGAGTCTCTGCGTTTCTTCCTGCAAAGCCTGGAGCCCATGCGCCAGTCCGGGAAACTGGGTCCTATTCTGCTGCAAATCCCTCCCAACCTGAAGGCCGACACCGGCTTGCTGGAATCGTTTGTGCAGTTGCTGCCCCAGGCCTATCAATTCGCTTTCGAGTTTCGCCATGAGACCTGGTTTGTAGATGACGTGTACGAGATCCTCAAGAAAAAGAACGTCGCTCTCTGTTGGGCGACTAGCGAGAAGATCACCGCGCCCCAAGTGGCCACCGCCGACTTCCTCTACTACCGGCTGCGCTTGCCGGAATTCAGCAAAGCCCAACTGGCCAAGCTGGGCGAAGAGCTGAAGACCCAGCGCCAATCGCGAGAGGTCTATGCCTTCTTCAAGCATGAAGACCAGCCGGAAGGCGCGCTGAACGCTGTGACTGCGGCGCGGGTGAACGGCATCGAGGAGAAGCCGTTCGTCATGCCGGAGAAGAAGCGGGCCGGCAAATCCGCTTGAAAATGACAGTCTGGGGACTGCCTTGGATCAACCTACCGCGGGCTTTTGATCCGCGAAGCCGTCACTGTCTTTTTGCCGAAGATGTGGAAGTTATTCAGCATCGCGTCGCAGACAGCAATGCACCTTTCACGGGCTTCGACGTTCACCCGGTTCTTAGGCGCGGCCGCAAGCAAGCTGGCGGCTCCGTGCGTCGCCAGAAACAAGGCAAAATGAATCTGCGCGTAATCCTTCGGCTTCCCCCCGAACCTTGCTGCTAATTGCTCCATAATCCAGGTTTGAGCAGGGCGCGGGCGGCCCGGACCAAAGATCTGGGGCCATGGGGCCCCATAGAGCAGTTGGTATTCGCGAGGATGGCTTTCCGCGAAGTGCAAGTAGCGCCGTGTCGCTTCCTCCACACTCGGGGCAGAAGTGATCGTGGCTACAATCGTCTTCTGCACTCTTTCCGCAATCGCCAGGCATAGAGCTTCTTTGTTACGGAACCGCTTGTACACCGTGGTGGTGGTGGTCTTGGCTTGGCGGGCCACGGCCCGCAAGGTGAGCCCCTTTTCGCCCTTGCCCCTCCACAGGCGATGGGCGGCCTTCAGAATGCGCTCTTGCAAGTGTTGGTCTGCCGTGCGCGGCATGGGCCGGGCCCTCTCCTCTTATCATTTCTTTACTTGCACAGTGTAACACTAACGATGTAATATTAATGACGCGTTAACAGGCTGTATAAAACTGTTAACCGGCCTTCGCGCATGAGCTCGAAGTTTGGGCCCCTGAAGGACGTACCGCGGCAGTCATTTCGCACTCATTCCTTCTGCCTTCCGTCCTGAGCACACTCCGAAACGTTTGAGGTAGTCAACATGCAGTATGTGTGGAGTCGCGTCACTGCGGCTCGCTTCGTTCTTGTCCCATGCCGGACACAGGCTGCCGAACCGCTTCGGGTGGAACTATGTCCACACCGCGGGCTCAATGCCGGCACTTTCTTTCTGCTAAAACCCTTCGCCGCAGACCGCCAGATGGAGAAGATGAATGAAGTTCTTTCCGCAGTCCCCTGAGAACCGGGGCTGAGATAAGTGCAATCACCGGCGCCGCGCTCTATGGGGGCCGGAAATCTTCGGGAAATCTACGGGCCAGGTTGTCATGATTTTGCATTTGCAAAGGAGTATCCAAACGGCCTCTATGGATGTTAGCAAGTCTCATTTCACCCCTCGCTCGCAAATGCTGCGCGTGGAATACACCGCCACCACCCGTGCCGACCACGCCATGGCGTGGAAGCTTTTTTCCGACTTCCGCTTATGGCGAAAGTTCTCTGACTTTTACGGCGACATCCGGTGGATCGCCGGCACACCCTGGTCGGTGGGCAGTCGCCTGCGGATCGATCTAGTACGCCCGGTACAAACTACCGTGGACCACGTGATTACCGTATGCCGGCCCGGCGAGTGCGTGGCCTGGATTGACCATGCCCTGGGAGACACCATGGAGCAATGGGTGGTCTTCGAGCCCCAGCCGGGAGGAGGCACATCGGTCCATACCTGGGCCGAGGTTGCCGGTCCTACTACTGAGGTTGGCGGAGTGCCAGTTCATGAGGTACTCAAGACCTTCATCGAAGCCTGGTACGACAGATTCTGCCGAGAGTGTGACCGAACCTGCGAGTCCGAGTTTTCCGTGGTGAGCTGAAATATTTCGGATCTCGCAATCGGCCCG
>CAZFRV010000074.1:0-9439 GCA_964521445.1 uncultured Acidobacteriaceae bacterium | reverse complement strand
GTTGTCCATTTGTTATCTCCTTACTTATTTTTCAAGTTAGACTTTGTTCTTACCGTTGTGGCAAACCTCTACGACCCTTCCTAACGTGTACCGGATCCTGTTAGTTATGAATGACTCACATAGCCCATTCTCTTCGCCAAGCCATGATCAATGTGCCCCGAGATGCTGCACTCCCACATGTAGCTCAGCATGAGATGATTCGTCAGATTGGATTATTGGATGATTGATCGAGTGATCAGGGAACAGGCTGCCGCCATTTATAGCGACCTTCTGAAGGTGAGCCGGCCGACTAACGCCCAATTGAATACCAGACCCTCCTAACAATGTCAACGGTCTTTCCTGGCGTCCAGCGAAGTGTTCGGCGTGAATTTCAATGCGTTAGCAGAAGTTAGTGCGAGCAGTGTTTTTTTGTAACATAGACAGTCTTGCCGTGACTCCCTTGTCTTCAACCTGCGGGTCACTTCGCCGCCAGAGGCCAAGGAATCGCGCTTTGCCATGCTGACCTTGCTGGTTATGTTAGTGCCTTTGGTCACGGTGTTGGCAATCCACTTCCCTTGCTCTCGCGTACTTACACCAGCAATTCCCCCAAATCACGCCAGAGCAAGGCGTAAAGGTCATATCTTGATGGACCGTTCAACGACCCGGGAAAGCCGGACCAGCCTTTGTTTCGCACGGTTTGTTGAGCGTGATCGACTAAAGCTTTCGTGGAGGAGTCATCATGCAGGCGCGAGTTAGAAGCATTTTTTGTCTATTGGTAGTAATGGTTTTTTCCGCACCGGGCTTCGGCTCGCTGCAGGAAAAACAAAAACCTCTGGTGCTGGCGGTCTATGCCGATTGGTGCCCTTTGTGTCAGAAGCTGAAACCAGCGCTCGCTCTGATCAATGAGAAATACAAAGGCAGGATCCGCTTTGTGCGGCTGGACGTCACGTCGGAGGCGACCATGGCAAGGTCGCGGCGAGAAGCCCGCAGCCTTGGACTCGAACCATTTTTTGACAAGTATCACGAGACAACTTCGCTGGTGGTGATTCAAGACCCTGCCGGACATGAAATCTTCAGAGCATTCCACGACTACGACTTCCAGCACTATGCCAACGTTCTTGACCGGCAACTGGGTCCGGCGCAACCGTAAAGCGAAGGCGAGTCATGGCCCTTGGCGAAAGATTGCGCTCCGAACTGGAGGGCCTTCGGGGAATAAAAGACCCGACTCCTGGTTACATGAGTGAAGGTTGCAAGAAAACACATAACAACCAGGAGTTGCATTCATGAAAAGGAATCTTTCGTACGTTGCAATCATGGCATTGCTCTTCAGTTCACTCGCCTTCGCCGGCGACAAGGACAAATCCACATCAACCGCTGGAGATGCACAGCCGGTATCCGCTGCCCGCTCGGAAAACACAGCGCCAAGCAACGATAACCCGTGCGTCTCCGCCGGCGACAAAACGGACAAGAAGAAGGACAAGAACAAAGCCAAGCCGGCGCCTACCGACCAGGAAGAGCAATTCAATAAAGTGCTGATGGGAATTTACGGTTGATCGCACGCCGCGCTGAATCCCGGGCGAGGGTTGCCCGCCTGGGATTCAGTACGGACTGAGAGGCGCCATCGCAGGCCCGCCTGTTTTGCCGCGAGCACGCTGGAACTTCGACATGGAGAGCTCGTTCTACAAGCCGAATGTGTTCTGTCTTACAATCTACTGTGGCGACTTCTTCCATTCACGTTGTGGCCGTCGACATTGACGGAACTCTTACCGATCCCCAATTTCAGGTTTCAGCGCGCAACATCGCTGCGCTTCGGGCCGCGCACCAGGCCGGCATTCAGATCATTCTGGCCACAGGCCGCCGTCACGATTACGCCATGCCCGTGGCGCGCGAACTGGGTGTGCCGGTGATGCTGCTCAGCTCGAACGGCGCCCTGGTGAGATCCAGCGAAGGCGACACTTTATTTGCGGAGCGCCTTCCCGCAAGCACCGCCGACAAGCTCATCCGCCACATGGACGACTATCGCGGTAACGCCGTACTCACCTTTGATCGCCCCAACAATGTTCCAGGAAATGACTCCCTGGTGCTGGAGCGCGCCGACGAACTGAACCAGAGCGTCTCGCGCTGGCTGGAGGTGAATCGGCCGTACATCAAGTTTGTTGTGCCACTAGAGGATGCGCTCACCCAGGAAGATCCGCTGCAGGCCATGTATTGCGGGCGCGTCCGTCACATGGAGGCGGCCCAACAGAGGCTGGCCTGCGCCGGGTTCCTGGACGAAATCACGGTCCTGAAGACGCAATACGATCACCGGGACCTTTGCATCCTGGACATCCTCACCCGCAACTGCTCCAAAGGCCACGCTCTGCGCCGCTGGGCCAGCCAACAGGGCATTCCCCGAGACCAGATCATGGCCATCGGCGACAACTATAACGATCTGGAAATGCTTGAATTTGCAGGGTTTCCTGTAGTCATGGGAAATGCATCTGAAGATTTGAAGCAGAACGGCTGGAAGGTCACAGCCAGCAACGCCGAAAGCGGCGTGGCTTTGGCGCTGGAAGAGCTTTTTGGAACTGGCTTTCAAGAGCCGATTCGGAGAAAATAGGTAGCCGAAGATGAAGCTTTCGAAATCCATCGGGACGGGCCTGGTTCTGCTCGCGATCCAACTCTCGGCTTTCTCCGGGGAGATTGCCGTGCTGCGCAATGGCTTCACGATCCACTGCGAGCGTAAGCAGCAGACCGGCGCCACGACGCGGCTCTACACACGCGGGGGCTTCCTGGATGTACCAACCGCGGAGATAGCCTCGTTCGAGCCCGATGATACGGCGGATGTCGACCCAAGCCCTTCTGCCACGGCGAGCACCGCTGCTCAGCCGACCACTCAGCCAACGACAAATGCTTCACCGGCCCCAGCTTCCGCCGCCGGCTCCGCTGTTCCCGCGACTGTTGCGCCCGTGTCGCCTGCCCCGCAAGGCCGCGCGACCGCACCGCTGTCCCGCGCCAGTCTCGATCAAATGGTGCGTGACGCCAGCGCCCGCCACCAGCTCGATCCGGATTTCGTGAACAGCGTCATCAAGGCCGAGAGCAACTTCCAGGCCCGGGCCATATCCCGCAAGGGCGCGCAAGGCCTGATGCAGCTCATGCCCGGCACCGCTTCCCTGCTGGGCGTGGCCGATCCGTTTGATCCGCAAGCGAACGTGGAAGGGGGTACGCTCTACCTCAGTCAGTTGCTGGACCAATATCACAACGACCCTATCAAAGCTCTGGCTGCCTACAATGCCGGCTCCCATCGCGTAGACCAATACCACGGCGTTCCTCCTTACATGGAAACACGGGCTTACGTGGCCCGGATCGTCCGCGACTACAACGCCAAAAAGCGGGCAGAGATGAAGGCCCAGGCAAGTCCTGCGACCAAAGCGAAGAACTCGGGCAAAAAGCCGGTTAAGACCGCTCAGTCGCAAAAGCCTGAGTGACCGAGCCCGGACAGCTGCCTGGCAGCGGGCCGTTTACAATGAAATGCAGCTTGCGTCGTGAATGCCGCGGGCGCACGTTTGCGGGGGACGCGAAATCCTGTCTGGCTCCATGAACAAAAAAAGAGTGATGATCACGGTGCTGCTGCTGGCGGCGCTGGCTGCGCTAGTGTATCTGCAGGTGAAGAGCTGGCGGAAGTTTGACTGGCAGACCTTCAAAGAGCAGACCGAAGACGTGAACTTGCTCTATGTCGGGTTGGGTGTAGTGGTGATCTACTTCGACTACTACCTGCGCGCGCTGCGCTGGAAGATCCTTCTGCGTCCAGTGCGCCCGACGACAAGTACGCGCCTGCTGGCCCCCACCATGATCGGCTTCACCGGGATGGCCCTGTTCGGGCGACCCGGAGAATTTATCCGCCCTTTTCTGATCGCCCGCAAGGAGAACCTGGACATGTCCTCGCAACTGGCGGTCTGGGTTGTGGAAAGAATCTTTGATGTCGGGGCATTTGCCCTGATTATGGCCATCAACATCCTCTGGGCTGCGGACCGCCTGCAACAACTACCCGGCTTTGCGTCGGGGGCGTCAAAGAGCATCGGCAGGTTTGAGGTGTCGGCATTCCGCCTTTTCGAACTCTCCGGGTTCGCGCTTCTCGTGGGCGTGGCGCTTGCGTCCTGGTTGGCCGTGAAGGTACGCAATAATCCGGCAACGGCGGCCCGGGCCTCTGAGCGCCTGCTCGGTGGAATCTCCAAACGGCTGGCCACCGCTGTTGCCCATCGCGTACACAAGTTTGGAGAAGGGCTGAACACCATCCAGGACATGAAATCGTTTCTCCAGGTCAGCGTCATCTCTCTGCTCCTGTGGGGGACCATCGGAGCGACCTATGTTCTCGTGACCCAGGCCTATGCTGAGATCGGCCCGGAAATCGGCATGTCAGGCGCCTTCCTGCTGACTGCCGGCAGCGTGGCTGGAGGGATTCTGCAGTTGCCGGTGGTTGGGGGCGGTTCCCAACTTGCCACCATTGCCATTCTTCAAAAGATATTCGGCTTCTCACCGGAGGTATCCACCAGTTGCGGCATCATGCTGTGGCTGGTGACTTTCATGTCCGTGGTTCCTGTAGGGCTGATCCTCGCCCATTTTGAACGCGTCTCGCTCACCCGGCTGGAAGAAGAAAGCCTGGAGGAAGAGGAGAAGGCGTTGGAAGAGAGCGAGTGATCGCCGACAACCCCGTGACCGCAGCGTATCGCCGTCATCGGTTACCGGCAGCGGTGGGAATCGCAAGTCCGATTGGATCACGAAATGAAGCATCCGCTTCCGCCGATCTCGGCGATAACGCGCGATGACGGCGATCGCGGCGATCTGCCTCTTTGATACAATCAAACTTACTTTCACCATGGTTTCACCCTCATGAAATGCCCATTTTGCGGGTCCGAGAACGATAAGGTCGTGGACTCGCGCGAGAGCAAAGAAGGCGCGGCGATTCGCCGCCGTCGCGAGTGCCTGAAGTGTGAAAAGCGCTTCACAACCTATGAGCGTATCGACGAGATCCCATACATGGTGGTGAAGAAAGACGGCCGCCGGGAAAAGTTCGAGCGGCAGAAAGTCCTGGCTGGCGTGTTGCGGGCATGCGAAAAGCGGCCGATCTCCATGACGCAAATGGAACAGATCGTAAACGAGGTGGAGCAGTTCGTGATGGATTCGCCCGACCGGGAGCGCACCGCCGACGAGATCGGCGAGCGCATTATGGACAGCCTGAAGCATATCGACAAGGTGGCCTACATCCGCTTCGCCTCCGTCTATCGCGACTTCCAGGACGTAAGCGAGTTCCATTCCGAACTGGAGCGGCTGATCACCAAAGACGAAAAGCACAAGCCGGTCAAAGCGAAAAGCGCAAAATAAACGGGGATTATGGCACACAGGGTCACTTTGATTCCGGGCGATGGCATCGGACCGGAGGTTACACGAGCGGCGGTTCGGATCGTGGACGCATCGGGAGTAAAGATTGAGTGGGAACCCTTCGCCGCCGGCTCGGAAGCCTACGAAAAATTTCGCGAGTACATTCCCAAAGAACTGACCGAATCCATCGAGCGCACCGGCGTCGGCCTGAAAGGACCGGTGACCACTCCCATCGGGGGAGGCTTCTCCAGCATCAACGTTGCTTTGCGCAAGAAGTTTGAGCTTTATGCCAACTTCCGCCCGGTGCGCAACTTGCCATCGCTGCCTACGCGCTATCCCAGCGTCGATCTGGCGATCGTGCGTGAGAACACCGAGGGCGAGTACTCCGGAATCGAGCATGAAGTGGTTCCCGGCGTGGTGGAGGCGTTGAAGATCGTCACCGAGAAAGCGTCCATGAGGATTGCCCGTTTCGCGTTTGAGTTTGCGCGCCGGGAACGGCGGAAACGGGTCCATGCCATCCACAAGGCCAACATCATGAAGATGAGTGACGGCCTGTTCCTGCGTTGCTGCCGCGACGTGGCCCGAGAATACCCGGAGATCACTTACGGTGAACACATCATCGACAACACCTGCATGCAGCTGGTGATGAACCCGTACCAGTACGACGTGCTGGTGATGGAAAACCTGTACGGCGACATCATCTCCGACCTTTGCGCGGCCTTTGTGGGCGGGCTCGGACTGGTTCCCGGAGCCAACATGGGTGAGCGGTGCGCCATCTTTGAGGCCGTACACGGGTCGGCGCCGGATATCGCTGGCAAAGATCTAGCCAACCCCACCGCGGTCCTGCAATCGGCCGTCCTCATGTTGCGCCATCTCGGCGAGACCGAAGCCGCAGACAGAGTTCATGCCGCGCTGGAGAAGACTTACAAAGAGAAGAAACATCTCACGCGCGACGTTGGAGGCACTGCCCACACCAGCGAATTCACTGACGCAGTGATCGCCAACATGGAAGCCGTGGCCGTCACAGCGGACAACCATCAGCGTACCATCGTTTGAAGCCAGGGCCGCGGCCGACTCTTGGCCGCTCAGCTGGTGAAGCAGCCAAGCGCATGGTCGCAGCAGGAGACATCTTATGAAGAGCACACTTTGCGCATGCCTGCTTGCCGTTGCGATCCTGGGTTGCAACTCGTCGCAGCCCGCGCCGCAACCCACTTCAGCGTCTTCGGCTGAAAACGCGCCCGTCACGATCGACGCTGCGACAGCGGGTGGCATCAGCGGCGTGGTCAGCTTCAAAGGGCCGGCACCCAAGCTGCCGACGCTGGACATGACTCAAGATCCCGGGTGCCCCACCCAGCCGCAGCTTTCGGACGCAATCGCGGTGAAGAATGGCAAACTGGCCAACGTGTTCGTGTACGTGAAAGACGGCCTGCCGCAAGGAAAGTTCGCTGTACCTTCCGGGCCGGTGGTGCTCGACCAGAAAGGCTGCCGCTACATTCCGCACGTCCTCGGCGTGATGGCAGGACAGCAGCTGAAGATCCTCAACAGTGACACTGCGGACCACAACATCCACGATCTGCCCCGCAACAACCCGGAGTGGAACCAATCGCAAATGCCCACCGACCCGCCCATCATGAAGACGTTCGCCCATCCGGAGATGATGATCCCGTTGCAATGCAACCAGCATCCCTGGATGAGAGCGTATGTCAGCGTGTTGCAGCATCCTTATTTCGCCGTCAGCTCGGCCGATGGATCGTTTCAGATCAAGAATTTGCCGCCGGGCGAGTACACGCTGGTGGCCGTCCATGAGAAATTCGGAGAGCAGACGATAAAGGTAAAGGTGGGGGCGAAACAGACGGCGCAAGCGGAGTTTTCGTTCGCGCAGTAGGCCTCTTTCCGAAGTTCCGAAGCGAAGCGAGGAATCCCTACCCCAACCAAAGTATTGACCGTAGGGATCCTTCACTTCGTTCGGGATTTCAGGGAAGACGCTTCGTCCCAGGCTAGCGATGCGGATGCTAGAATAAAGGGTTTCAAGGAGACCCATCATTCCTTCCAGGTACAACTCTGCCCAGCATTGGTTCACCGTATTTGTGGCCGTCGCGGCCTTTCTGCTTCTGATAGCTGGCGGCTTGGTCACCAGTAACAACGCCGGCCTCGCCGTGCCCGACTGGCCCACCAGTTTCGGTTCGTTTTACAAAATGCCACGCATGATCGGGGGGGTGAAGTTTGAGCATGGACACCGCATGGTGGCCGAGGCCGTGGGCCTCCTGACCATCGGGATCGCGGTATGGACCTGGCTGGTGGATAAGCGTCGTTGGATGCGAGGCCTGACCCTGGCGGCCGTGGCTGGAGTGATCTTTCAAGGAGTGCTGGGCGGCCTGACGGTATTGAAGTTCCTGCCCCCGGCCATCTCCACTGCCCATGCGACCGTTGGTCAGACTATGTTTTGCGTGCTGGCGGCAATCGCGGTTTTCACCAGCCGAAGCTGGCTGGAAGAGCCTGCGCAACAGATTGCCCGGAAGGATGCGCGACCGCTTTTGCGCCACTGCTGGATGCTGATCGGCTTTCTCTATGTTCAACTCATCCTGGGAGCGGCCTTCCGCCACGTGTGGATTAAGTGGGGTCCTCTCGGAGACAACAGCTGGCCGGTCCACAAGATCGTTCACACCCTGCTCTACCCCCACATCTTGAATTCCCTGCTAGTGACGGGCCTGGTCCTCTACGTGAGCCTGCGCGTCATCAGCAAACACTCCGGTATTGCGCATCTCCACCGCCCGGCGCTGGGGATGCTTCTCCTGCTGATCGCGCAACTCCTGCTTGGCGCCGGCGCGTACGGAGTGCGGGTAGTGCAGGGAGTGAATGAAGTGCAGCCGACGCTGGGGCTGGTGGCGGTGACAGTCGCGCATCTCGGCGTGGGCGCTCTGATTCTTGCACTGACCGTGGTGCTTGCGATCCAGACCTACCGTCTCAACGGGGAGCCGGCTGCAGTGCTGCCGTTTGCGCGTGATCGCGAGGTGGCAACCGCATGAGCAGCACCGTCCAGCGGATCGTCGAAGCGCCCGTGGAACCCGCCGCTGCCGCGGTTACTCCAGCCGTCGTCAAGAAACCATCTATCCTGGGCGACTACGCACAGCTTTTCAAAGTACGGGTGACATCGTTGATCGTGATGACCGCGTGGGCCGGCTATTACATGGGCGCGGCCAAGAGCGGCGTGCCCTCCCTTTCCTGGACGCTGCTCAGCGCGCTGTGGGGGATCGGACTCACCTCGGCCGGCGCCGCAGCTTTGAATGAAGTTCTGGAGCGCGACTTGGACGCCCGCATGCGGCGCACCCGGAACCGTCCTCTGCCCTCGAGGAGAATGACCTTGTCCACGGGCTGGCTCCTGGGAATCATGGCCACCCTGCTCGGTCCACTCGCTCTGGCGTTCACGACCAACATTCTCACCGGCGCCCTGGCCCTGGCGACTGCGGTGACTTATCTCGTCCTCTACACGCCGCTCAAGAAGATTTCCCCGATTTCGACGTTTGTCGGCGCGTTTCCCGGCGCCATGCCGCCGCTGCTGGGTTGGACGGCGATCCGCGGCAAGCTGGAACTGGAAGCAGTCTTTCTGTTTCTGATCGTTTTCTTCTGGCAGTTTCCGCATTTCCAGGCCATCGCCTGGATGTACCGCGACGACTACGAGGCCGCCGGCATCAAGATGCTGCCGGTGGTCGACAAGGGCGGACGCAGCGTAATCCGCCAGATGCTGGTGTATGCGTCCACGCTGATTCCCATCAGCCTGATGCCGGCCCTGCTGCGCATGTCCGGCAAGATCTACCTCGGCGGCGCGCTGGTCTTGGGGCTGGCCTTTGTGTGGTTTGTCCTTCGCCTGGCGCGGACGAACTTGCCCACCACCTCGCCCGATTCGCGGAAGCTGGCACGGCATCTCCTGCAGGCTTCGGTCATTTACCTTCCTCTGCTGTTCGCACTAATGATGATCGACGTGGTGCGGTAATCGACGTCATGTTCCAGAACGAATTCTTGACCCCCTGTGGTTTGGTTCGTTCGCGGCGACACGGGTTTCATTCATGACCGACTGGACCTTCTTCCCTGCCCTCAACGCCAC
>CAZFRV010000073.1:0-13610 GCA_964521445.1 uncultured Acidobacteriaceae bacterium | reverse complement strand
CAACAAACGCGCCTCACCGCCTTCGCGCGCCACCAGCCACAGATCGCCGGCATAGGCAAAGGCAATGTGCGCCTTGGAGAGTGTGGGCTTCTGCAACAGCAGCGGTCCGGCGGCGTGAACAGCCGGCGCGGCAACGAAAATCAAAACGACAAGAACGATCAGGCAGGAAAGCTTTTTCATACGTTCACCATCCCCGTGAAGTGACGTCAGGCAAGGGATTAAGGTTAGCACGATCTAACAATCATCGAGGGCTGACTGTTGTCTGGGTATCACGGCGATCTCGCGCGATCTCGGCGATCACCCGATTCGCTGTTTGTTCTCTCCCCCCGCCCCCTGTTTTGCGATCATCCCAACAAACAAAGACTTTAGGTCGAAACATCCCACTGGTATATCCCAATTTTCCCCAGGGAGATCCCAATCCCAGCGCTGGTAGACCCCAATCATTAAAGCTGGGATATTCCAAACATTAAAGCCCTCATCCTCAACCGCCCTGTGGTTCAAGAGCAGGGCGAAGCGCGGCCGTGGAGGTGGAGCATGGAGCGCAGCCGCTCTCGGCTGCGTGCCGAGTGAGTGCTGAGTGCTTTTGTCAAAGAACTGAGGCTGGCCTCCCGCCTGAGCGGAGCCTGGGGGCTTATTGTACATTATCATTATATATGATGCAACGATATTGTTATAACCTTCGGCTTACTTTCCCAGAGGCTTGTCATCCTGAGCGAGCCCGAAGGAGCCCTGCGACTGAGGGCGAGTCGAAGGATCCCGAAGGTGCGTTATTCGCTTCTTAAGAACGCAAGTCGAAGTATCGCCGCACCGGCGCCCGCGTCAGAAAGTACAGGAAAACCACCGCAATGGTGACGCCGGAAATGCTTCTCATCGCGTCGCGAGTTGCCAGGAAGCTAACCACGTCCCCCAACCCGTTGACCGCGAACAGCGCCACGGCGAACCACCAGGCCCACCGTTTGCCGTAGAGCAGGCTGCGGGCGGCGGTGAAGGTTGCCAAGCCCAGCGCCAGCAGCAGCAAGCCGGAGATTCTTCCGTATGCGTGGAACGCGGGCGCCGCCGCGGGATTGATCTCCCACAATCGCTCCAGCACTCGGCTGGGAAACAGCAGAGACGTCCCCACGACCGCCGCCAGGGCTGCCGCGACAAACAGGAAGCCGGCCACGATCACGACAGTCTTCGGTCTGGGAACGAATGTTCCTGGCATGGCCGGCAAGGACTCGCTATCTCCGGCGTAGCTTCCGTTTTGCCGGCTTGCTTGCGGTCCGTGGCGCCCGGAGCAGCAACACCGCCACATGGGCGATGGCGGCGTTGTCCGTGCCCATGCCCTCAGGGGTTTTGGCTTTAATCCCGACCTGGTTCGGATTGACGCCCAGCAATTCGGCCACCCGCGCTTGAATGGTCTTGGCATGCGGACCGATCTTGGGCGCCGCGAGAATCAACGTCGAATCCACGTTCGCCACCTTGTACCCGGTGCGCCGCACCTGCCGGAGAGCTTCTTCGAGAAAGATGACCGAGTCCGCGCCCTTCCACTTGGGATCGGAGGGCGGAAAGTAGCCGCCGATATCGCCGGCGGCCACGGCGCCGAGCAGGGCATCGGTCAGCGCGTGCAGCAGCACGTCGCCGTCGGAGTGGCCGGCGAGCCCGCGATCATGGGGCAATTCGCAGCCGCCGATCTTCAAGGGCACGCCTTCGTGGAATTCGTGGGAGTCCCAACCGTAACCTATGCGCATGCTTCTGAATAACCCCTTCTCAAGCCTCGGACGAACCCCTTACCGCGGATTCACGCGGATGAACGCGGATTTTCTTATTTTCATTCTCCAAAACAATTCTGCGGAATTGCGGACGAGGGCTGCCGAAATTAAACAGCAGTCCTATTTCTACATCGGTTGCCCGAAGGTAGTGCAGGATTTGGGCCTCGTGCGAACGGTCAAGCGCGTTGGCTGCCTTGAGTTCCAGCAGCACACATCTTGCGACCAGGAGATCTGCTCGAAATTGCCCGATCTCCTGTCCTCGAAACCAAACAGGAATCGGGAATTCACGCTGTGCCGCGAGTCCGGCCTCAGTCAACGCGATCTGCATGGCGTTGCGGTAGACCGTTTCCAGGAAACCGCGGCCGATTTCGTTGTAGACGTCGTAGTAGATACCGATGATTTTCTCGGTTAGCTCGGCGTGCAAAAGTTTTGAACTTTCGTTTTCCATAAATCCGCGTTCATCCGCGTAAATCTGCGGTAAGGTTTTTCATCTGTGGTGAGGTTTTTTCATCAGAAACTCCGCCAGCTCCAAATCTGCCGGCGTGGTGATCTTGATGTTTCTCGGCGAACCCATCACCACCCAGACGCTTTCGCCCAGGCGCTCGACGAGGGAAGCCTCGTCGGTGCCGAGAAAGCCGTCCGCGGCGGCGCTCGAAAAAGCCCGCTGGATCAATTCGTAGCGGAAGCCCTGCGGTGTCTGCGCCTGGACCACGCGCTCGCGAGGGATGGTGGAAGTAATAATGGCGCCCTCAGCGGCGCGCTCCACCTGCTTGATGGTGTCCGAGGCGGGCAGCCCGGCGATGGCGGCGCCGTGCTTCTCGACTTCGCTGACCACGCTGGCGATGATCTCGTCATCCACGAAGGGGCGCACGGCATCGTGCACCAGGACCACGTCGTCCGCAGCGGCTTTGATGTGGGCCAGGGCGTTGCCCACCGACTGCTGCCGGTGTTCGCCGCCCTCCACCATCTCCACTTTGCCGGCCATCCCTTCTTTTTCAAGCTGGCGGCGGAAACGCTCCATCTCGGTCTTGCGCAGCGCTACAACAATCTGGCTGACCTGCCGGTTGCGAGTAAAGACGCGCAGCGTATGAAAGAGGATAGGTGTGCCGTTGATCTCCAGGAACTGCTTGGAAGCTGCTTGTTTGCCGGCGGGGGCCATGCGCGTCCCCAGACCGGCGGCGGGAATGATGACAATCACCTTCATCTTCAATCAGGGAGGAAAAGTATAACAACTTTGAAGAAGGAGAGCAGAAAGGCTCACCACGGAGGCGCGGAGACGCGGAGGAGTTCCACAGTCCCGAACACCCGGCTAGACGAGAGCCCTGTGGTGTCTAAAGCGATAATACAAAACCTCAAGCCACGCCTGACGATTGCTCTTTTTTGGGGCGCTTTGGGCGCTCTGTGGATGGCTTGGCTGCTTCACATTCGCTCGCTCCGAGGCGTCATGCTCACTGACTATGCGGGACTGTGGAGTTTCAACTACCTTCCGCATTTTCGGGGGATTGCGCCGTATGGCGATATCATGCTCTTCAATGCTTGGATGACCGCTACTAGCGCGGCCGAGTGGATCATCCTCGGCTGGACTCTGATGTTTCTGAAACGGCGCTTGTTCAGCTGAATGAAACGAATCCGCATGCCTTAGCGAATGCCAAGGAGAACTGCCAGGTACGCGCGAACTTTGGAAACAAGCGCCGGATCAGCCTTGGAGTGGAATTGAGCCTTCCGGCTGTTCCAATCCAGGCTCTTGATCTGATCGACGAGAACGGCACCCTGCACCTGACCAACATTGACGGGCAACGAGAAGGGATACGGCTTACGCTGACTAGTGAGCGGACACACGACCGCTAAACCACTCGCTTGGTTGTAGCGCTGATCGGTGATGACCAGCGCCGGCCGTCGCTTAGCTTGCTCGCGGCCAGCTTGAGGATTGAAATCCAGCAGGACGATGTCACCACTTTCCGGAACATAGGTGACTACCATTCAACGATTTCCTTTCCCCTTTCAGCACCTGTGGAGATCTCGCCGTAGCGGTTCTCTGGAGTAATCTGCGCCACCAATTGGCGTAGCGTTGGAACATGACTCACTCGCCGCAACTCGATTTGGCCCTCGCTGCTCTCGATCTCAAGCGAGTCCCCTTCCTTAAGGCGGGCCTTCTCAATCGCGGGCTTTGGGATCCGTACCGCAAGACTGTTTCCCCACTTGACCATCTTTGCCTTCAATTCCACACCTCCGTCGCACACTCAGTGTTATACACAGTATACACTGCCGTAGTCACAGTGTAGATACGATGTTTTGCGAGTCCCGAACGTCGGGGGCCGAGCGATGCCGTCATTGGCTCGTTCCGCCCATTGAGCCTTTGAGCCGATAGGGATTCCTCGCTTCGCATCGGAACTTCGGAAAGAGCGCCAGATAAAGATTAAGATTTCTTAGTGATCGACCAGGTCCGCCAATACGTCCTACGCCACCACCTGCTCCAGCCCGGAGACCGGGTGGCCGTGGCTGTCTCCGGAGGGGCGGATTCGGTAGCTCTGCTGCGGGCATTGCTGGAGCTGCGTCAAGAGCTGGGTGTGGTGCTCTCCGTCGCCCACTTTCATCACGGGATTCGTGGCGCCGAAGCCGACGCCGACCAAAATTTCGTGCGCGAATTGAGCGAGCGATTTGGACTGGAGCTGCATATTGGCGCTGCTCATGCCCCGGCCCGCGCGCGGGAACAGAAGTCCAGCCTGGAGACGGCAGCCCGCGAGTTGCGTCACCGATGGTTTGCCGCTCTGCTCGCTCAAGGCAAGGCCGACAAGGTCGCCACCGCGCATACCCTCGACGACCAGGCGGAAACTGTCTTGATGCGCGTGTTGCGCGGTACCGGAAGCCGCGGACTGGCTGCCATTTATCCGGAGCAGCACGAGAAGCGCCTGGTACGGCCGCTTCTGGGGGTGACGCGCAGCGATGTGGAAGCTTACCTCACGGCTCTTGGCCAGCCCTGGCGCGAAGATTCGAGCAATCGCGACCTCGCCCACACGCGCAACCGCGTGCGCCACGAGTTGTTGCCGGTGCTGGAACGGGAGTTCAATCCCGCTATCCGGCACACGCTCGGGGATCTGGCGGAGATCGCCCGGGCTGAGGCGGAATATTGGAACGCGGAAGCGTCGTCAGTGCTGTCCAGGCTGGCCCATGCCGGGAAACCAAGCCGCAGTGGCCGCACCGCCAGCGGGGACGCCTCCCGGACCCTGGCCATCGACCTGGCGGGGTTCCAATCCCTCCCGCTCGCGCTACGGCGCCAGGTGCTGTATCAGGTGGGCGCACAACTCGGAATCACCCTGGAATTCAAACACATTCAACAGCTGACTGAGTTAGCTGAGAGCAAGCGTGCGGGACAGCGCGTGCCTCTGCCGGGGGCCATGATGGCGGCTCGCAGCTTTCGCGAGCTTCAGTTCGGACCCGTCAAGGAGAACGCTCCGGGCCGTGACTATCAATACGCATTGCCGGTTCCGGGTGAAGTGGCAGTGCCCGAGTTGGGGTCCATTATTCGCGTCCGGCTGTTTCCTCGAGGAGAGGCGTCCATCTCGGGGTATAATGCGGGGTCGCTCTTGGATCGTGCCCAGCTCGCGCCGGAACTGAGGGTAAGGAACTGGCGAGCGGGTGACTGCTTCTTCCCGGCCAAGACCCGATCTCCAAAGAAGTTGAAAGAACTGCTCGAAGCCGGCCGGCTGGGCCAGCGATTGTCCTTAGCCCAGCGCAAAGCGTGGCCGGTGGTGGAAAGTGCGGGCCAGATTGTCTGGGTCCGGGGATACGCAAGTCCGGAAAAGCTGGCCGTGCCGGCCGGCAGAGACCAAGAAGCCGTTTTGATCGAGGAAATCGACTTGAGCTCCTGGAAAAAGGAATGACGAACATCCTGCTACGGGAGTACCCGCGCGTGCTGCTTACGTCCGAGCAGATCGCGAAACGCGTTCAGGAGCTGGCGCGCCAGATTTCCGGAGACTATCGGGGCAAGACGATCTATGCGGTCGGCGTGCTGGAAAACGGCTTTATCTTCATGGCCGATCTGGTTCGCCATCTCGAGGTCCCGGTGGTCTGCCAGTTTCTCAAGGCGGAGTCCAGAGAAACCAAATCCGGAGCCGAAATATTCTTCAGTTCCGAACTGGACGTCAAAGGACAGGACGTGCTCCTGGTAGAAGCCCTGGTGCAATCCGGAGTGACCAGCGGGTTTCTGATGGAAAGCCTTCGCGGGCGCGGGGCCAAAAGCGTAAAACTTGCTGTCCTGCTGGACAAGCAGACAGCACGCCGGATCGCCCTGCAGCCTGATTACTTTGGTTTTCTGATGAACGAGGATTTTGTCGTAGGCTATGGGCTGGGAGCGCCCTACATCGGGCGAAACTTGCCCTACATTGCAGCAAAGGCAAGCACATCCGGATCCTGAGCTGGGTTAAGCGTCTTTCTCCCCTTCCGACGACACAAAGGGGTATAAAATTGTTGCAAGGCTAACTTTTAGACCCAAGATGGCCGTTGCAGCATCTAAAGGAAGGTCTTTAAGCCCGCGACAAAGGAGTTTCATCGAAACTTTTTCCTCCCCGGAGGCGTCTCTATGAACAGCTGATCGGGGGCGCGGGAGATTTTGTGTGGAAAGAAACTAGGAGTATCTGAGTGAACTCGACATTCAAGACGGTGGTTCTTTGGGTGGTTCTCATTGCCGTGGGCTTTGTGCTCTGGAGGGTGATTGCCACCGGGACCGGTGGCCCCAAAGAGCAAGAACCTGCATACAGTGATTTCACAGCATTGGTAGCCCAAAACAAAGTTCAGGAAGTAACCATTGAGGGCAATCAGGCACGAGGCAAATTAAGGGACGGCCAGAGTTTCCACCTGGTGGTTCCAGCCACGAACCCCGAAATGCTGAAAGCTTTCCACGACGCGAACGTCAAAGTTACTTTCCATGACGCCCAGGGCGCTAACTGGCTGATGATGCTGATGAATTTTTCGCCGTTGCTGTTGATCGGCGTGCTGTGGTTCATCATGATCCGGCAGATGCAGACGGGCGGCAACAAGGCGTTGAGCTTCGGCAAGAGCCGGGCCCGCCTGCTATCCATGCAGCAGAAAAAGGTCACATTCAAAGACGTGGCCGGTGTGGATGAGGCCAAAGAAGAGCTGCGCGAGATCATCGAGTTCCTGCGCGAAGCGCAAAAGTTCCAGAAGCTGGGCGGACGCATCCCCAAAGGCGTGCTCCTGGTGGGACATCCCGGAACCGGCAAGACCCTGCTGGCGCGGGCGGTGGCCGGCGAAGCCAACGTGCCTTTCTTCAGCATTTCCGGTTCGGATTTCGTGGAAATGTTCGTGGGTGTGGGCGCCAGCCGCGTACGCGACCTGTTCGAACAAGGCAAGAAGAACGCGCCGTGCATTATCTTCATCGACGAAATTGACGCCGTCGGCCGCCATCGCGGCGCCGGCCTGGGCGGAGGACACGACGAACGCGAGCAGACGCTGAACCAGCTTCTGGTCGAGATGGACGGCTTTGAATCCAACGAAGGCGTGATCCTGATCGCGGCTACCAACCGTCCGGATGTTCTCGATCCAGCGCTGCTGCGTCCCGGACGCTTTGACCGTCGTGTGGTGGTTCCGCTTCCCGATGTCCGCGGCCGCGAAGAGATCCTGCGCGTGCATACCCGCAAGATTCCGCTGGCCGATGACGTGGATCTCTCCATCCTGTCGCGCGGGAGCCCGGGCTTCTCCGGGGCCGAACTCTCCAACATGGTGAATGAGGCCGCGTTGAACGCTGCCCGCAACAATCGTAAGTCCGTGCTCATGTATGATTTTGAGCTGGCCAAGGACAAGGTCCTGATGGGCGCCGAACGCAAGAGCATGCTGCTGACCGACGAAGAGAAGAAGGTCACGGCATATCATGAGGCCGGCCACGCCATCGTTGCCGCGCTGATGCCGCACGCCGATCCACTGCACAAGGTCACCATCATCCCCCGCGGGATGGCCCTGGGCGTGACCATGCAACTGCCGGAGACGGACAAGCATAACTACACGCTCGATTATCTCGAAACCAAGATCGCGGTGATGATGGGCGGACGCCTGGCGGAGGAGATCTTCCTCAACCAGATGTCCACCGGCGCGGGCAGCGACATTGAGAGCGCCACTGAGCTTTCGCGCAAGATGGTCTGCGAGTGGGGCATGAGCAAGCTCGGCCCGCTGACCTTCGGCAAGAAGGAAGAGCAGATCTTCCTTGGCCGCGAGTTGGCGCAGCATCGCGACTTCAGCGAAGAGACGGCCAAGGAGATCGACTCCGAAGTCCGCCGCCTCGTCAACAAGGGATATGAAAGCGCGAAACGAGTTATCGAGGAGAACAAAGAGGCCCTGGCGCGCATCGCGGAAGCGCTCCTGGACCGCGAAGTCCTGGACTCGAACGAACTCAAGCTGGTGCTCGAGGGCAAGCAACTTCCCGCGCGCGTGATTCCGCACAAGGGCGAGGACGTACAACAGGTGCTGCGGCCCGAGCCCGGACGCACTCCAGGAATCGCCCCGGGAAAGCCTTCACCGGCATAACTTAGTTTGCATGATGGATAGAATCGGGGCGGCTTCGGTCGCCTCGATTTTTTTTTCAAGCCAGATATTTCTGCAGAGGCTCCCAGTAGTGAGACTTCCAGCCGGGAGCAAGATGGCCCGCGTGGCCCTGGGGGATTCCGGTGTGATCAAAGACCAGCTTGGTGTCGGTCCCCTGGCCGTCCAACTGGAATCTGACGAGCGAGTAAATCCCCGGCTCCCAGTTTTTCTCTCGCCACGCCTGGACGAGCCGCTCGCCGGGAACCATCTCGATATGTCGTCCTGTGATCACGCCGCCAAATAATGAAAACGCTCCGCCAACGTCCGGGCTGATGTTTGTTGCAGCGCCGGCCATAACGAGATCGGTAACTTTGCTGAATTGTTTTGCATCTGTCAGCGCCTGATAGACGCGTGCCTGGATCGCCTTGATCACAACTTCCTGGTGAATGCATTCGCAGGTGCGCGAAATGCCGTCGTCTTCGTGAAAAGGGACTCCCGCGGTCATGGCTCCCGCTTTTCCGACCAAACCCATCACGGACAACAGGGACAAAAGACGCGCGGAAAC
Source organism: uncultured Acidobacteriaceae bacterium (assembly GCA_964521445.1). Taxonomy (GTDB): domain Bacteria; phylum Acidobacteriota; class Terriglobia; order Terriglobales; family Acidobacteriaceae; genus Angelobacter. The sequence continues at coordinate 4,760 of CAZFRV010000073.1, read as the reverse complement.
CTCTCTTCTGGTAAGCAACAGGGACGTCATGGAATGTTCTTCCTTCTTGCCGGCAAGCTCGACGCTGGCCTAAGCAATCCGTATCAGTGGTTTACCGTCGAGCAGTACTTCGCCAATTTCTGCCGCCGGCACGCCCGCAGCTTTCAAGGCGCCTAACAATGCTTCCGCATCTTCACCCGCGACGGAGAGCAGCAATCCGCCGGCGGTTTGCGGATCAAACAGCAGCGTCTTGATTGCGTCGGGAACGTCGCCTTCGTAGCCCACCAGGCATTCGGCGAAGTCACGGTTGGCATTCAGTCCGCCGGGGACAAAGCCCGCGCGCACGCAGTCGGCCGCGCCTTCGAGCAGGGGCACGCGGCCCGAGTGAATCAGCACACTTACGCCACTGCCTTTGGCCAGCTCGCGAAGGTGGCCGATCAAGCCAAAGCCGGTGATATCGGTGGCGGCATGAATCTTGAACCGGGCAGCGACCTCGGCCGCCTTGGAGTTGAGGGTAGTCATGGACTCGGTGGCGGCGTCAATCCAGCTCTGCTTGGCTTCGCCGCGCTTGATGGCCGTGGAGATCACGCCTGTACCCAGGGCCTTGGTCAGGATCAGCCGGTCGCCTTCGCGCGCGGTCGCATTCTTCCACACCCGCTCCGGATGAATCGTGCCGGTTACGGCATATCCGAACTTGATCTCCGGATCGCGGACGCTGTGGCCGCCGATCACAGCGCAGCCGGCCTCCATCATCTTGGAGAGCCCGCCGGCCAGAATCCGTTCCAGAATCTCAAGATCGCCCTTCTCCGGGAAGCAAACGATAGCCAAAGCGCTCAGCGGTCGCCCGCCCATGGCGTACACGTCGCTCAGAGAGTTGGTGGCGGCGATCTGACCGAAGGTGTAAGGATCGTCCACGATCGGCGTGAAGAAATCCACGGTCTGGACGAGCGCCTGGCCGGCCGAAATTTTATACACTCCGGCGTCGTCGGCTGTGTCAAAGCCGACCAGAACGTTAGGATTATGCTGCCGGGCTAATTTCCCAAGCACCGCGTCCAGCGCCGCCGGACTCAGCTTGCTCGCTCAACCCGCAGCCTTTACCTGTTCCGTCAGCCGGATTGCTTTGGTTTCGGCCATGGGGACATTCTAGCAGTCTGTTCCTTCTGCCACGCCGAGCGAGCGAAGGGACTCTATCGCAGTGAAAGATCCCGGGGTGTAACTACGCCGCAAAACTCCTACCACGATCCTCCCGTAACAGGCCCGCCGGCTTGAGCCTGCCGTTCTGACGCGATTGGGCTCCGGCTTCAGCCGCTGCGATTGGAATTTCGCGACGCGGGTTGGGCTTGGGCGATGTATAATGACCACGATTTTTCGGGGCCAAACGAAATCCCACGTGGTTTGGCTTAGTCAAGAGATCACCCACCGGGCTTTGATATCGTAGACGCGCAACGCGCCAAAGCAAACGAGGAGGGATCATCCGATGGCTCAGCGTAGAGAACGCCCCCTCACTGCCTCCGATGCATTTGCCGTAATGGTCGATTTGCGTGGGCCCAGAGACATTGCCGATTCGTTCGTGCGCCTCGGAGAAAATGTCGCGCGCGCCAGGTTTGCAGGCATAATTCGGGTTCAGCTCAGAGACAAGACGGAAGCCGGGGAGAATGTTTCTCATTTCACCGTGACGGTCGCTAACGGGAAAGCGAGGATAGAGCCCGAGGCCGGCGGCAAGCCCGATGTCGAATTCATCACAACAAGTGAGACATGGATGGAGATTGCGAGTGGAAAGCTTGCGGCGCCGGATGCGTTCTTCGCAGGCCGTATGCGCGTGCGCGGCAAGATGAGACTCACTCGCGACATGTTAAAGCGCGTAGCGGCATCGCACGCGCAGAGAGGAGGCTTGCGAAAGTAATGGAAGTCCAGACGACAGGGACTGTGATTGCCATTGAGATAACAACCGAAAACGCAGCAACGGGGTTATTGGTTGCTATCGTGTACGTGCTCGAGCAAACGACGCAACTACAGGAATCGTTCATCCTTTGGTTAACAGCTGTGGGACAGTTCGAGTCTCCTCCGCTTTGGGTTGTCCGCGGTTTGAACGTGTCACTGTTGCGTGAAGCCCTGGTAAGCCAGCAGACGGTCTCAATCTGGCACGACAGCGCGTCGTCGTTCGTTGATATGGTCGAGTTCGGCAGCCACAGCTAAGGACGTTGTATGAATGTCACACGCGTTGCTGTGCCACCCCCGGAGCGGGTACCTCCTCGGACGGTTGTCGACCCAGCCTATTTCCAGGATGCGCCTGCGGAACTGCTTGATCCTAACTCTCCGGGCCGAGTAGCCCCAATGCTGCGCCAGGCCGCGCAGCTTCGCGATGGTAACACGATTCTCCAATCGGTTGCGAGGCAAGTTGCCTCCAACTTTCTCGGTCTTGGTCCGCCAGTATCGCAAGACATGCTCACTGCAATGACGCAACTGGCGGTTACCGGTTCGAACGCTTTCGCCGCATGGTTCGCCAATCCAGTTCTGCTGACGCCCTTTCTGACGCAGCTCGGCATGCCACTCCAGGCCGCCGTGAACGCTAATCAGCAGATCATGTCAGATTTCAACGCGGCCCGTAATGCAGTACGGAACCCTGCTGCAGGAATGAATGAAGACTCTTTGCGCGCTGGTCTGGCGCACAAGTGGATCGCGGTCTCCGGCGAAGACGATCCTCCCGATTTTCCGGTCAACGTAAAAATCGCGCCATTCCCCCAGTTCCACTTCCCAATTACGGTTCAGGCTCCAAAAGGAGCCATCGATCTGAGTATTCGATATATCCTGGCGTCGAGCCAGGTCCAGGGAGCACTGCCCGGTGAGCCCTATATTCCCCCAGGAGATGAGGTCGTGTTATTCATTCACGGCGAGGGATCCCGCGCCGAGGAGGCACTTGATTTCATTCCGGAGCTCTTCTCGGTAGGTGCTGACGCCGGACGCCGCTTCACTGTGTTTGCTTTGGACCTGCCTGGCTTCGGCTACACAACCAAAACGAGTGGCCTGCGCGGACCACTTTCCCACTGGGATATTGCAGACATGCCCGCTCAGTCTGGCGTTCCCGGGGTTTTCGATACGTCGGGCTTTGCCGGTTCGCCACTCCTCGATTTCATTGAGAATAGCATCAGTACTTTCGTTGAGAAACTCATCGTGCCATTCGGCAATCCGATCACAGCGGTCGTTGGCGGAAGTCTCGGTGGACACATGGCCTTGAGGCTCGCGGCCAGCCAAAAGGACTGGGTCCAAAATGTCGTCGCGTGGTCCCCCGCCTCGGTCGAGGAGCACGATTTCACCATCGTGGGGATTTCCATTCCGCAGAGCTTTGTAGCGAATCCCGTGCTGGCAGGCCGCGCGACCGACGGTGCTCCCTGGCCTCTGCTGGAACAAGATAGTAAGCGACAGGATTTTGTCACAACGGTTTTCTACCAGAACACGGCGGACGTCAGGGACCAGTGGTTCGGCTATGCGTACGCGCTTGCGGGAGCTCTGCTCCTGCTTGGATTTGTTGCTGCATTTGTGGGTGCCTTCGTCATTGCTAACGCCCTCTACTTTTTGGCGATTGTCCCCCCGCAACCTATCATGTGGTACCGCGATGACTGGCCTCCGGGAGCGTTGGTGCGGTTACCGGGATACCCACCTTTGGTTTCTTTCTACGTTGGCGTTACGAAGGCGGTTTACATTCAGGAAGCCCTTTGGGACCGCCTGGAGGTCTATAACACGAATTTCCGGCAGTGGCACTGGCGAATCTGCGAAGAGCTATTGGGTTTCAGTTTCGATGCGCTTGCACCCAACATCAACAAACCCCTGCTGTTGATGGTCGGCGAACTGGATGATTACCCGGACGTTCATTTCTTTGGCTACGTCAAGGATTTTGCCTCCACGCTGAACGGGCCAGGCCTCGGACTAACGGTAGCCGACACTGGTCATTCGATCCACAACGAGCGGCCCCATTTTCTTGCCTCGCAGGTGGCGAGTTTTGCCCCGACTCCAGTTGAGGCCGTGAACAGCAGCTTGACCGAGTTCTTTGCTGAGATCCTCCCGTCGATTACGTAGCCGATCAATAAAGACCTATCGCTCCACCCTGACCACTTTCACCTGCGGAATCTGGCCATCCCAGTCAGGGGTAACGTATTCCAGGGTCAGACGGAAATCGCGCGATTGGCCGGGCGCGAGGGGGGCCCGATCAAGGGTTCCGTAATCAACGTAAGGGCTGTTGGGGGCCAGCACCGTAAGCGGCAGCGTTTCCTTTTGCGTAATCTGAGCCAGAGAGTTTCTGAAGATCACCTGTGCGCCGGCCCCGGTGACCTTGCGATCTCCGGTGTTGGTCACGGTACCTTCAATGTAGGTCACCGAGCCGCCGGCAAAGTTCTCCGCCGTGGCCATATGCAGGCTGGAGAGCTGCAGCTTAGCCAGATAAGGATCGCCGGGGTTGGCGCCGTGAGAGCGGTTCAGGACGGCCAGAAGAATGAAAGCTACGATGATCAGCAACACCACCCCGGCGCCGGCGATGATCGGCGTCCAGTTCCTGGCGTCCGGCTCCTGGGGTGCCGCGGAAAACGGCGTCTGTTCAGAATCGCTCATGGGCAGATTCTACTGTAATTCTGTAATCCCGAGCGCAGCGAGCGAGGGAACCCTTTTGCAAGGAGGTTCTTCCGTCCGGTCGTGATGTTCGGATCACGACACTGTCTGAACCAACTTGGGATGTCAACCCTGATGGGCATATCAGCTGATAGGGATCCCTCCCCTTCGCCAAGCTCAGG
>CAZFRV010000072.1:0-3954 GCA_964521445.1 uncultured Acidobacteriaceae bacterium | reverse complement strand
ATGAGGACGTAGCCCGAAGGCTCGCCAGATCCGACTGACCGTAGACTGACTGAGTCCCGTTCTCGACGCCAATGCTCGACTGCTCCAGTGGGTGGCTCCATTAGGAACCTGCTGGAGCGTGAGACCTACTGCCTGCTCGACCCGGAGAGTCTTTCCATTTCGCGCCGTCATCTCACGCCGCGATGGTTTTCGGAACCACGGCTTGCCGGAAGCGCAATGGAGTTGTGGCGGCCATGCGGCGGAACGTGCGGGTGAAGTGGCTCTGATCGGCGAAGCCGCATTCGGCGGCGATATCCGCCAGCGGCCACTCGGGCTTCCCTAGCAACTCGCATGCGGCGCGAATCTGCAAGTGCTGCTGATACTCGCCGGGAGTCCGCTTCTCGAACTTACGAAATGCGCGGGCGAGGTGGACGGGGTGGACTCCGGCTTCACGCGCCAGATCGCGCATTCGGAGTCGCTCGCAGAATTCCGCGTGCAAGCGATCTTTCACGCGTGTCAACCATCGCGGCGGCGTCTTCTCGGGCGATTGATCCAGCCGCGTGATCGCTCCCAGCAGTTCAAACACGTGCGCCTCCAGCATGAGAGAGTCCGTGCTCTGATTCTTGAAGGAGGAAAACAGCCGTAGCCCGGGCCAGAGCATGGTCCCCACGCCGCAATCAAAAGTCGTGCGATCGGGGAGTTGAAGGCCAAGTTCTCGCAGGCTCTCCGTGCGGAATTCGATGGTGAACATCGATGCTCCCGCAGGCCCAATGACGGTGGAGTGCGCCACGCCCACCGGATTGAAGACTGCGGTGAGGGGCGGGAGTTCGTCGAGTTTGCCGCGATCTCCTTCCCGGTAATGGCCGTGCAGCACGATGGTTACGTAGGCGAGTTCATGTTCGTGCCGGGGCACGGAGCGAGCAACCGGCTGGTGCAGTTCCGAAAGCACAACGTCATTCGCGCTCAGGCGAGCCTGAATTGGAGAGTAGAACTCTCCACCGCGCAGGACTTTGCCGGGCTGGGCAGACTGGGGCACGAATGTTCAGACGTGGCCGGCAGTGAATGGTCAACAACCGTTCACTGTCTCGGCGCTAGAACCATTTAGGTATTGTGCGTCGTCTTACGGTGTCATCCTGAGCGCCATTCTTTGCCGCGAAGGACCTATGAACTCGCCCGCTGCGCCGGTGCTGCCAGCGAGTTGCATAGGTCCTTCGCCGCAAAAGACGCGGCTCAGGATGACATCGCTATGGATTACAGCAAAACATAAGCTCTCCATGTTTAATGCGTTCAAGACAAGACCCGGCGCTTTTAGCTAAGCTGCCACTCACATGGGGAGGCCTCAATGAAGAAGATTCTCTGTCTGGTCGTGCTCGGGATGGTTTGCCTGGCTGTGTTGGCCGCGGCTCCGGAAGAAAAGATGCCCAAGCCGCAGTATGACGAGAAGGGCCAGCTTCTGCGGCCCACCGACTACCGCGAGTGGATGTTTCTCTCCGCCGGATACGGCATGAACTACAGTCCTGAGCCCGGCAGTCACGAGATGTTCACCAACGTTTTCGTGCAGCGCTGGGCGTACGACGAGTTCGCGAAGTCCGGCAAATGGCCGGAGCAGAGCATGTTTGTGATCGATGAGCGCGACGCAGCCAGCCGCAGCTCGATCAATCAGAAGGGCCATTACCAGACTGATCTGATGGGCCTGGCAGTCGAGGTTAAAGATTCAACCCGCAATCCAGACAAGTGGGCGTATTACGGGTTCGCGGCCGACAGCAAGTCATCCGGCGCCATGGCGCACGGCAACAGTTGCTGGACGTGCCACGACGCGCACGCGGCGGTGGAGCATACGTTCGTGCAGTTCTATCCGACTCTCAAAACCGTTGCGAAACAGTTTGGAACGTACAACGAAGAGCGGGAGAAGGTAGCGGACGCGAAGTAGTAACACCGAATCCGTGAAAGGATCAATCCCGCAAGACACGAGCCGGGTCGGCACGGGTAGCGCGCCAGCCGGGAAAGAAACAAGCTGCGAGGGTCGTGATCGTCATGACCGCCAACGCCGCCCCGAATGCGCGCGGGTCGTAGGGACTGACGTTATAGAGAAGCTTTCCGAGTAACCGCGTCAGGACAAGTCCTGCAACCGCGCCAAGGAAGGCGCCTCCTGCGGTTAACCTTAGTCCACGCGAGATGACGAGACGAAGCAGATCGGATGAGCCCGCGCCAAGAGCGATGCGCAGGCCGAGTTCGCGCATGCTCTGCGCTACCGCGTAAGACATCACACCATAGAGGCCGATCGCTGCGAGCAGAAGCGCCAATCCTGCCAGGATTGAAACCAGGGTCACGGCTACAAGTTGCGGCGAGGTAGAACGGTCCACTTGTTCCTGAAGCGTAATCGTCTCGTACAGGGCGAGGTTCGCGTCCAAGGCGTGCACCTCGCGGAGAAGCGCGGCCGAAATACTCTGCAGAGGTTCCGTTGTGCGGACATTCAAACGCGGCCCCCGCACGAAATCCTGCAAGAGGGGCACATAGAAGAATGGTTTTGGATCCTCGCGCATGCTCTCATACTTGGAGTCGGCAGCCACACCCACGACTACCGCCCACTTTCCTTTCACTTGCAGACGCCGTCCGATGGGATCCTGGCCGCCCCAGTAGCGCGACTGCATGGTGCGATTCACGATCACGACCAAGGGAGCGTTTTCGTCGTCGGCGCGGGTGAATTCCCGGCCCGAAGCTAGAGGGATGCCCAGGGTGGCAAAGTAGGCCGGCCCGACTTGGTTGTAGTCGATGGACGGTTGCTCATCGGGCGAAGGTTGATAGCCGTCCACCGCAATGGGCGTTGAAGAGAATGAGCCGTAGCCCAGCGGCGTCACTCGGGCGTAGGCGGCGGATTCCACTCCGGGCAGAGCGCGGACGCGTTCAATCAGTTCGTCCTGAAACGTCTTGGACTGTTGAGCGTCATATCCTGCAGCCACCAGCGACACACCCGTTTCTACCACCCGGCTCGTCGAAAAGCCCGGACTGGCGGTCCGAATCTTCTGCAGGCTCTCGAGCAATAAAACGGCTCCGGCCAACAAAACAAAACTCAGGCAAACTTGAAACACAACCAAGCCGGATCGCATCCACGCCCTTCTGCGAGCCATGGTTACATTAGAAGATTCCGCCTTCAAAGCTCCGGCAAGATCGATGCCGCGCGCCTGAAATGCGGGAACCAGCCCGAGCACCAGCGTGGCCAAAACGCAAATGCCGGTGCTGAGCAGCATCACATGCCAATCGATCTGGCCGGGAAGGTACATCATCGTTCCCGAGCGTCGCGGGAAAAGCAACGCGAGGGCATGCCGGCACCAATACGCCACCAGGAGTCCTCCGGCCGCACCAAACGCGGCAAGGATCAGGCCTTCCGTTAGAAGTTGCTTTAACAGGCGTCCGCCGTTGGCGCCAATGGCCATGCGGACGCTCATTTCATGTCGTCGCGCGAATGACCGCACCAGCAGCAGGTTGCCGACATTCGCGCAGGCGATGAGAAGAACAAACGCAACTACCGCCGTCATGATCTGGAGCGTGGGCAGCAGAGTGTGCGCATTGTTGAAGGGTGTTTGCCACAGTGGCCAGAGCTTGATACTGCGTCCCCGGTTGGTGGCTGGGTAGTTGGCCTCCAGTCGTGTGGCAATCGCCCAGACTTCATCTTGTACCTGTGCGCGACTGACTCCGGGCTTGAGCCGCACATAACCTTCGATCCAGCGCGCTCCGCGGTCTTCGAGTTTGTATCCACCACTTTCGAACGTCTCTTCCATCGAGGCCGGGACCCAGAAATTCATCGCCCAGCCCACGAAAGTGCCATAAAAGCCTTCCGGCATCACCCCAATGATGGTGTGCGGGACATTGTTGAGCCGCTGCATCTTGCCGACGATTTGCGGGTCACCTTTAAACCGCTTCTGCCAGAGGTCAAAGCTGATCACCACGAGGGGATGGGAATTGCTGCCGACATCT
>CAZFRV010000071.1:0-8707 GCA_964521445.1 uncultured Acidobacteriaceae bacterium | reverse complement strand
CTGTTCTTACCCTTATTCCTACTTCGCTCGTAATACATGGCGGAGAGAGAGGGATTCGAACCCCCGATACCCGTTAAGGTATACACGCTTTCCAAGCGTGCGCCTTCAGCCACTCGGCCATCTCTCCGGCGAACAGCGCGGCTCCCCAATTATAGACGAGGGAGAGCCAACCGGGTAACCGGCTAGCCGGCGGCCGAGAAAACTCTCTCGAAACAGTATTCGTCGATCACCGCAGCTACAGCTTTTTTACCTTTTTCATCCAGTGAGCGAACCACGCGTCCGGTGCAGTTGACCAGGACATCGGTATCTGCGCCCAGGACCGCCGCGGGCAAAACGATGCGAAAGCGGATGACCGCCCCGATCTCGAGTGCGGCCTTGGTGTGAAACAGGACGCCTCCGGCGGAGATGTCGGCGGTCTCGGCGAAATGCTCGTGCATGTCGGCGGTGCGGACCGTAATGGGTAACCTGAGCGGAAAGCGAACAGAACTGCGGGAATCGTTCACCGTGTTCACCTCGCGATTTTTATAACATCGGCCCTGAGCCGGCCCAAGATTACTTTGGGTCTTCTCAAAAAACTAAAGGACATCGCCGGAAGGCGTTGTCCTAAAACCTGGTGACCTCGGTGAAGTTGAAGCCGCGCACCTTCATCGCCGGGACCACCATGTCAAACGATTCTTCGCCGCTGGCGCGCACCGCGGGGCCCATGGCTTCGACACGGTTGAGCGTTTCAATCAAGCTCTGGTTGAAGCGGAAGTTGCGGATACCGTGCCGCACTTTACCGCCCTCCACCACGAACGTGCCGTCGCGTGTCATGCCGGTAAGGATCTTCTCGTAGGGATCGACTTCACGGATGTACCACAGCCGCGTGATCAAGATGGCGTGGTCCGAGCCGGCGATCATTTGCTCCACGCTCTGCTCCCCGCCGGGCGTGATGAATACGATGTTGGCGGGCGCTTCTCCCATTTCGTTGGGCAGCGCGAAGCCGTGTCCGGTCACCGCGATTTCACCCACCTTGCCGGCGACGGACGACTTGCGCATCCGCTCCGCGGTGTTGCGCGCGTACACCACATTGCAAATCACGCCGTTTTCCACCAGGCTTACGCGGCGGCGGCGCACGCCTTCGCCGTCAAAAGGAGCGTTGGATTGCAGCGGATGCGCCGCGTCGTCAACAATCGTGACGTTTTCGCCGAAGAGCTTTGTGCCGATGCGATTGTTGAGAAAAGAGCGCTGATCCAGGATCGCCAGCCCGCCGAAGTCCCAGAACATGAAGCCCACCAGATCAAGCACCGCCGCGGGCTCCAGGATCACCGTGTATTTTCCAGGAGGAAGTTCGCGCGGGCCGCTCGAGTCTCGCGCCTTCTGCGCCGCAATCTCCGCCAGTCGGACAGGATCGACGTTTGTCACATCGGGCGAGTTCGCCTTCTGCCATCCGGAAGAACTCTCGGCCAGCATGGTGATCGAGACCTCGGCCGAGGTCTGGCGATGGTATGCGCTCAGGCCATTCGAATTGACGACAGCCTCAGAGCTTTGCGAACTGGAATAAATCCCGGCGGTCACCAGCTTGTTCTTTTTGGCGACGGCAACAACCTTGCCTACTCCTTCAGCGCGGCCGGCGGGTGTAATGGAGGCGGTTTGATCGAACCAGCGCGAGGGGACATTAGAGCTCTTGCCATCAGCGGCGCTCGCCATGGGCAGCAGATCGGGATCGGGCTCCTGCACCCTGGCGATGCCCTCCGCCGACTGCACCGCGCGCTTGAGACTGTCATCGTCAAAACGGTTGGTGGTGGCGCGCGCTGTCTTGCCGTCAAACGCCACGCGGATGGAAGCGACTTCATTCACCTCGGCAACGTTCTGGTGGATGGTGTTGTTGGCGAAGCGCGTGAGGGAAAAATTGGTGGACGAGAAAATGATTTCAATCTCAGCGCTAGAAGAATATTTCTTCACGCGATCAAAAATTGCGTTGGCTTTCGCTTGATCGAGCATTGACAGTGACTCTCCTAATTCTTACTGCACTGGGAGCTTGCTACGAACTGTGCCGCCCCTCTGGGGCTCGATTCGATCTGCTCTCCACCCACCCTTCCGGCTTCGCTATCGCTCGCCTCACGGTGGGCTAAACTCTCTTCGCGCCTCCGGCGCTGATTCGTCGGAATGCAAACATATCTCTCCAACAACTACTTCTTTGCGTCAGGAGCCAGACTTTTTCTCCGACGCTGTATGCTGTTTGGCTAAATTGCCAATTACTATCTGCTAATTCCCCTTATACGCCGTGCCGATCTTCACGCCGCGAAACCGCGCCGGCGACGCACCGTGCCCTGTGCCCATGGTCTGCATGGGCTGGCCCTTGCCGCAGTTGGGTGTGCCCCAGAGCGTCCACTGGTCGCGCGAGCAGATGGCATCCATCGAGTTCCAGAATTCCGTGGTGATGCCCGAGTACGACGGATTCTTAAACATGCGTCCCAGCTTGCCGCCTTTGATCTCCCAGCCAATCTCGCAGCCGAACTGGAAGTTGTAGCGCTTGTCGTCAATCGACCAGGAACGGTTGGTCTGCATGAAGATGCCGTCGTCAGTGCCGGCAATCAGTTGATCGAAGGTCAGCGGCTTTTCTCCGGGAACAATGCTGATGTTGGTCATGCGCACCAGCGGAATGCGATTCCAGCCTTCGGCGCGCATGGTCCCATTGGAGCGGTTTTCGCCGATGGTGTGCGCCGTCTCGCGCGAGGAAATATATCCGGTGAAAAGCCCCTTGGTAATGATAGGCGTGCACTGCGCCTGAACGCCTTCGTCGTCATAGGCGAACGTGCCCAGGCCGGGGCCGTGCTGTTCGGTGGCGTCGGCCACAACGTTTACGATGTCACTGCCGTAGCGGAGCTTGCGGAGCTTGTCGAGCGTGAGAAAGGAGGTCCCGGCAAAGTTGGCTTCATAGCCCAGTACGCGGTCAAGCTCAATGGGATGGCCGATGGACTCGTGGATCTGCAAGCCGAGCTGGGAGGAATCAAGAACCAGGTTCATCTTCCCTTCCGGACAGCGCTCCGCCTTGTGCAACGCCACAGCCTCTTCGCCAATGCGCCGCGCATTCTCCAGCAGTTTCAACTCATCGATCAGCTCATATCCTTTGTTCTGGTGCTGGCCGCCGAAGGAATTTGGATATGACCGTTTCATGATCTCCGTGCCCTGGAACACCAGCGCCGAAAAACCAGCGCCGGTCGTGACCCTGGTCTGATGGATGTCCGATCCGTCAGAGTTGTAAAACCACTGCTCATAGCGGCCCAGTTGCATGCTGCTTTCGGCCAGCGTGACACCCTTCACGGCGAGCAACTCAGCGTCAATGCGGGTGAGCAGGTCAAAGTTCTGCTCAATCGAAGTCGTGAATGGATCAATCTTGTAGGGCGCGGCCCAATCGACTTTGACGGCCGGCTCGGGCGCCAGGCGAACGGGCTGCTCTTTCACGCTGGCGGAAGCTCTGGCGATTTCCAGCGCCTGCGCGGCGGTTTTATCCACGGCTTCGCGGCTGAGATCGTCCGTGGAGGCAAAGCCCCAGGCATCGTTGACCAGTACGCGTATCCCGATGCCAAGCGTTTCCGCGCTGCCGGCATGTCCGACCTTGCCGTTCTTGGTAGCCAGCGCACGCTGGCGATGGTCCACAATGCGAACGTCGGCATAACCTGCGCCGCGTTGCGTGGCCGTATTCAGGGCCCAATCAGCAATCTGTTTCATGGTCATAGAAAGCTCGATCCGAATACTTCATATTAAATGATCCGAAGCGAGGCAGGCGGTCACGGCGATTGGCGTGATCCGCGAACATCCGCGAAAACCCGCAGTAAGCTGTGGTTTCCCTGCCAGTTTCGCCCTACACTTGCATGTCATGTCGCGAAAGCCAATGCCGATCAAAATCATCGACCTGGAAGAGGGCATGCCGAAAGTCGAGGAAGCGCGGCTGCGTATGCAACACCAGCTTCAGGTCGCGCGCAAGCAAGGCTACGCGGCGGTAAAGTTAATTCATGGATACGGCTCCAGCGGCGTAGGCGGCTCGCTGCGGGTTGAGCTGCAAAAAGAGCTTCAGCGGATGGCCGGATCGGGCGGCGTGCGCTCCTTTATCGCGGGCGAGCATTGGCGGGTCTCCGACGAGGCAACCTGGGCGTTGCTCAAGCGCTATCCGGAATGGAAACAGGATTCCGATCTGGGCAAAGGCAACAAGGGAATCAGTATCGTGCTGCTGTAAGCGGTGCATAGCCCCGCTCAAGTCCAGAAAGGATTTGAAAAGACTCGGCTGCGAGGGCGACTCCCCACTCCTCATTATTCACTACCCGCGCAGCGCGAGGCCTGTGAAACAAGTTACTGCTTCGGCGCTGGAGTTGGCTTGGGCGCAGCCGGCTTGCCTACGTTCGACGGCACCTTTACGCTGCGTGACGATGGCGTTCGGCGCTGGCCTGAGCCTGTGACCGGCGTCTGATCCGTAGCTGGCAAAGGACGAGGCACGGGCGGCGGAGCAAAGTATTGATCGTTGAACTCCGCCTTCACTGATTGCAAGACACCCTTGACCGAGGCTTCCATCTTTTTCTGGTAGATATCGCGAACGATCTCGCCCTTGACTTGCTCGATGGTGTACGTGGGCTTATCAATTAAGCGGTAGACCACAAAGCCGCCGGGCTCGCTCTCAACTCTGCTGACTTCGCCGGGCTTCAGAGCAAAGACGTCAGCCTCTACGCCCGGAGGAAAGGTCCCGCGCCGCCGCAGGCCGGTTTCAGGAACGATGGAAGGAGGCGTAACTCCCAGCTTGAAAAAAGCATCATTCTGCAGCCTGTCCAGGGGCTCGCCCTTGGCCGCGCGGTCGTGGATTTCAGCGGCAACCACGGCGGCTTTTTTCTGAAACTCGCCGCTTTCATCCTTGGGAGAGCGCGGATTGAATTTGGGGATCATCAGCCGCTCGGCGCGAACGGTCTCATACTTCGCGATGTTGTCGTGATAGTACTTGTCGATCTCCTCGGGCGATGGGGTGCGATATTTTTCTTCCAGGATGCGGCGATACGCGTCAGCCAGAGTGCGCTGGCGCACCAGGCGCAACAGTTCCTGGATCCTGGGGTCTTTGTCCACGCCGGTCTTCACCGCAGCGTCCGCCAGGACCATGTTTTGCACGTAGTTATCGGCCACGTTGCGGATGGCGCCTGAAGTAAAGGCTTGCCCACCCAGGCTGACGGCAGAGAGCACATCTTCAAACTCGTCCTTGGTCACGGTGGTAGCGCAGGCGTTTGGATCAGCGGCCATATCGGCTGGACAAAGGCCGTGCAGCGTGATCACCGGCACTTCGCCGCCCAGTTCGGCGGCCGCCGCCTTGGGCTGGACACCAGTCGCGAGTGGCGTGGCAGCGGGTGTTGCCGCCGGTGCAGCAGCGTGCTGCGACCCCCGAGGCTGATGCGGGTCAGAGGAAGTGGGAAGCGTGCCTCTTTTCTGTGCCTGGGCCAGGCCCGCCATGAAAAGAACTATGAGAAGAATCCGTTGCATCTGTCAGAGTACCTCGCGATAAGGAATATTTCGACGTAATCTTCGCCGCAGTCTTCGCCGGAATCGCGGAATCTGGGGCGACAAACATAAAAGCAAAATGGGGGATGACCCTCGCTCATCTGAAACCCTCAGAAGGCCGGCGGCACAATACCGGCATTCTGCTGGTCGCGCGCTATGCAGTTACGGGGCTACGCTGTAAATGTGGCCCTGCCCTGGTGTTACCGTGGTCCCGGCGCTGTTCACACTGGGATCATCGGCAACGTAGAGGGTTCCGCCCGGAACAACGGCCGCACCGGACGGGTTGGCAAACTCGGTCAGGACAGCTCCTATGAATCCGGAGTTGGCCCAGAACGTATCGGTTTGCAGGAAAGTGTTCCACAGGTCAATCTGTCCGGGACCGGGCAGACCGAGCGTGGTGTCGCTGCCTACGTACAGAAGCGGCCGCGTGGAGTTGGATACATCCGCCGCAAGCGACAACGGAGTGGTGACGTTGAGCAGAGGCAGCTGTCCTCTCTGAGCTCCAGAGGTGGGCAGAGCCACAATTACCGCCTTGCCCTTGGTCAGACTTGGCGATGCGCGAATGATCACGGTGACATTCACGGTTTCGGCCAGGTACAGGTCATTGGCGATGAACACCATGGCCCGCACACCCAGACCGTTGGAAGTGGTTGCGATTCGCACCGGCGCCGACGGCGTGGTGGACGGCGTGGTGATCTTGTTGATATTGCCGTTGGGCCTGCTGCCGATGAAGAGCGAACCTTCCGGCGCTACGGCAACAGCGGTCGGCTGCAGGTTGCCGTTGCCCAGATTGACCGAGGCCCCCAGCGACTCTGTAATCGGAATGTAAGCGAGCCGGTAAATTCCTGAACTGGCAGTCGCGGCGTCAGGGACATAGATGAGATTGCGGACGCTATCGAACGAAGCCTGCCCGGCAACAAACGTGGGCGTGGGCTTGAAGCAGTTCGACAACGCGGCAACTCCGGGACTGCTGGGATCGACGCGGCAGAAGCCCTGGCTGCCATCGGAAACCCATACGTGGGTACCGATCCAATTCAAACCACCTGGCTGGGTAATGCCGGAGGCGTAGAGGTCGCCGGTCTTTGCAGGTGTCGGGAATGGTGTAGGCGAGGGCGGTGGCGGTGGCGGACCAAAGCCGGTATCCACAATCCCTTCGGTTGTTGCCGGGAACGGGACCACGTACAACGAGCCCCGGTTATTGGTTGCCGCGCCCGCTGGAGTCGGGTCGCCGCCAATATAGACGTCGCCTGACGGCACATCAACGGTCACACCCCAGACAGTTCCATAGCCGAAGAATTGCCCGTTCTGTGTGCCGTTCGAGGAGAAGATGACCACAGAGTTCGTGGTAGTGGCATCGAAGCGAAGCACGCGGGTGCCATTGTCCATGTAGAGGTACCGGGTGCGATCGGAGGAAAGCGCGTTGGAGACGCCGATGTTGCCGAACACAGACGTAGCATTGCAGTTGCCACGGCACGCAGCAGCGCCAGAGATGCGTTCCAGCCCAATCAGTCCGGTATCGGCAAGATAGAGGTCATTGTTGACGAAAGCGATCGCATTGACAGGACCACCGCCGCTGGCCGCTTTGCCCACCTGTTCCACGGTCTGGGTCGCAGGACTGCCGGCAGGGTTCGTAATGCGCCGGATATCGCCGGTGGTGGTAAAGGAAACATAGAGCTTGCCGTCCGGGCCCAGAGATACAGCCTGAGGCAGATTGCCCGCCAGTCCGCCATTCGGCGCCAATATCACCGAAGCATCAATGGTTGATGTGACAGCGTTCATGGTTAAACGCCATACGCCGGTTGCGCCGGCGGAATCGGTGATGTAGACGAAGTTGCCGTCCAGCTCGGGTTGACCGGTACCTGGAGTGAAGCACGTGGCCAAGTTGAGGGTTCCACCGTCGATACGGCAGAAGCCATTGGCGATATCGGCGACCCACACGCTGCCGTTCCAGCGAATGGCGCCGCGGGGTTGGTTGAGCCCGTTGGCGACGAGCGTGCCGGGCGAGGCAAAGGCGCTGCCGATCGAGACCAGCGCGAGTATGGCGATAGCAAGAGCCCTGGTCCGGAAATTCTTTGGGCTGTTCCCGGGTGAAACCATGCTCTTGCTGGGGGACCGCAAAGGTACACCGTTCATGTTGGTTCCTCTCTTCACTCAATCTGTACTCAATCTGTCCTTCAGCTACTCACCCCGGAAATGAGTGAAGCGGAAGGCGAAAGGCTGCCGGATCGAAGTCTGGCAGCCGGTTGAAGTTACAGTCGCAACAGCGTGATGCCCGAAGTGGCCACGCCGCCACCGCTCGATGTAACAGTCACGAGGTTCGGGGCTGCGATGTTGGAGAATGTGATGGAGAATGTTCCTGGCGCCGCCGGAATCGCCGGTCCCATCACGCCCGTCCAAGGCAAGCCTGTCGCCTGGTTAATAACGTCCAGCGTGACCGTGAGAATCACGTTGGGCGTTACGTCAGTAGCGGTAATCACCAGGCGTGCCTTGGCCTGGCGATAAACCACCGATGTAATCGTTACGTCGTCCACATCCGGATTCACGATCACGGTAACTGTGGTGGAGCCGTCAACGGCGCCCGCCGCATCACTGTGCGCGGTTACAGTGAAGACGAATGAGGTTGGCCCGGCCAGAGTCGGCACGATGGGAGCGGTGAAGGTTTGCACCGAGCCATCGGCCGCCGCGGGAGTCAGGATGATTCCCGCCGGCGCGATCCAGGTAAAGGTCACGTTGCCACCCGCGGGCGAAATTGCGGTGGCGGTAAGAGTAACGGCCGCGCCGCTGGCCACCGGATTCGCCGGAGCCGAGGTCGCCGTGACTGCAATCGGCGTGTTCGCCGGTGCAGTGCCAATGGGAATGATCAGGTTCGCGAATCCCGCGATTGTGGTGTTGTTGCCGCCCACGCGCAGACGGAAGGTCAGGTTCGTGGGTGAAGCCACTACCGGCGCGACAAACGTCGCAATCGGCGAGGTCGGATTCGTGATGGTCACGATTGGCTGGCCGGGAGTTACCAACTGCTCCCAAAAGAACGGGCCGTTGACCGGATTGCTGCCTGCTGCGGTCAACGACACAACGCTTGCCGTAGGCACCGGAGTGGGCTGGTTGCCGGCCACGCCGACGAACCAGTCAGCAACGGCCGTGGCTTGCGCTGTTCCACCTGCGGTCTGGCAGCTCTCCGCCGGAGGATTAA
>CAZFRV010000070.1:0-38662 GCA_964521445.1 uncultured Acidobacteriaceae bacterium | reverse complement strand
TCCAGCGTGCGCTCCAGCAAAGTGTTCTCTCCGGCGCGAAGCAGTTGCTTAGGCGCTCCCATGCGCTTGGACATTCCTGCTGCCAGCACGATTGCCGAAGTCCGGGACGGCGCACTGGAGGAAGCATCCACGCTGGAAATCATATGCGGTTCGCTGTCTTCGGCCAAATCTGGGCGTCCTTGTTTGACGGGCTTTGGCCCACTTTCCGGCCGCATTTCACGCTGTGAGTTTTCAACTTACAACGCTTTTACAAGCTTCTGTCAGGCTCTTTACCCCGCCAAACGAGAAAACATGCTCATATTACGCATACAGTTTTTATGGAGGTATAAGCAATCATGGCAACAAGCAGTGAGTTAACTCTTCCCAGCGTCATGCTGCCGACCGTGCGCAGCAAAGCAACAAAGCAAATGCGAACGGTGGTGGTTGACGACTCAGACACTTTTTTGCAGGTGATCTGTCACTTGCTGGATTTCGAAGGCACCATCGATCTGGTGGCCGCGGCCAGTGACGGAGTCGAAGCCATTGACACAGTGATTCGTTTGAAACCCGCCTTGGTCGTGATGGACGTCTGCATGCCGGGCTTGGACGGTTTTTCAGCCGCCTCAATACTGGCAGAGATGTCGCCCGCTCCGACGGTGGTTTTGATGTCTTCGGAAGACTCGCCTCAGCTCCGTGCCGAATGCAAGCGTGCCGGCGCCTTTGCTTTCGTTCACAAAGAAAACTTCCGCCAGGAATTTGGCGCTTTGCTGGAGCGCCTGGCGCAAGAGCGCGACGTACGGCGGTCACGGGCGACAGCTAGAGGATGAAAGGATTCGCCACGGCAAGCGGGCGATGACAAACATTCAATCATAACTTTAATAATATCTCGATGCTTACTATCAATAAAGTACTTATAAATTCACGCAAGTCGCTCTACCGGAGAACATCCTTATGAAAACGAACCTCATCAAGATGCTCGTCGCTTTCCTGGCCCTGGCAGGCGTCGCGCAGGCGCAAAGACACCAACCACCCGATCCGGCGCAAATGGTCCAACATCGGGTGGGCTTTCTGAGCAACAAACTGGGACTCTCCACCTCGCAGCAGGAGCAGGCCACCACCATCTTCACCAACGAAATGTCAACGGGAAGTGCGCTTCGTGGACAAATGAAGACGGCGCACCAGAACCTCGCCGCCGCCGTCCAGAAAGGCGATAATGCGGGCATCGATCAAGCCTCCAACACCATTGGCAACTTGACCTCGCAAATGATCGCCGCGCACTCCAAGGCCGAAGCTGCATTCGTGCAGACTCTCAATCCCGACCAGCAGAAGACGTACAGTGAAATGCACAAAGGCGGCTGGGGCGGGCGCGGGTTTCATGGACGTAGAGGACCGGGTGGTCCGGGTGGATCGAGTAGTCCCGGCGGCCCACCTCCGTCGTTCTGACGTTCGGAGCCAAGTTCAGAGGCAATCGTGGGCAGGCGAATGGAAGCCCGTCTGCCCCACGATCTTCCTTCTTTACAATAACTTTACAGTGCCCTTTCTGGCTGTTTACCCCCTATTGCATGGCGCAAGGCTAAGCTCCTAAGAGAGGGAGAGATCATCTTATGTCGCTGGCATCTTTGGCAATGAGCGCGAGCTCACCCGTGAAAACGCCGCCATCCCCTGCCAAGAAACGGACCTTGGTAGTGGATGACTCAGTGACCATCCTGCACGCGATTTGCTCCCTTTTGGAGCACCACGAGATTGTGGAAGTGGTGGGCCGCGCGGAAAGTGGACCGGAAACGATTGACGCCGTCAGCGAGGTGCATCCCGACCTGGTGCTGATGGACGCGGACATGCCGGGTATGAGCGGCCTGCGGGCATCACTGTTGCTTTCGCAGGCCCCTCTTGCGCCCAAGGTGGTGCTGATGTCCATGGACACGACGCCGCAGTTTCGCCGCGCCTGCTCCGCCTGTGGCGCGTACGCGGTCATCTACAAGCCCAAATTCCTGAGCGAGCTGGCCAGGCTGATTGAACAGTCTCCGGCTCAAGATTGGGAGAAGTCGGGCCGCACCCGCCGGAAACTTGCGCTCTCGTCAACCATGGCGCAGGCGGCACTATAATGAGGTAACTGCCGGATGTCCCACTCCCGGACGCGGCAGCCCAGCTTGACGGATTCATGACGCCAACCAACAAAGAGCGCGTTTTCTGGTGGGGCTTGGTGCCCGCACTGGCCGCGGTTTTGGTTGCGCTGGCGATCATGCAATACAAGTGGAGCGATGAGGTCAGCGCTGCCAACAGGGCGCAAATGCAGTCCAGCTTGCAGACGTCCATGATGGGTTTTCGCCAGGACCTGGCGCGGGAAATGGGCGCGGCATGTCTGGAGCTGCGATCAGCCGCGGATGAATCGGGCGCCGTGCGTCCGGCGCAGATCAGCCAGCAATTTCGACACTGGCAGCAAACCGCGGCGCACCCAGCCCTGATCGAGCAGGTTTACCTGTGGCGCTACGCCTACGGCGACGACAGCCCCCTCCTTCGTTTGGATTCCACGCGCGACCAACTGGAAAGAACCGACTGGCCCACAGGATTTGATCCTTTGCACGAAAACCTGCAGGGAATGTCTTCCGTTTTCAACTGGTCTTCTTCGTTCAATCGTCCGGCAGATGGCGGCCAGCGCCAGCGCACGGGGCGCCCGCAAGATCGCCCTGGCAATTCGCAAGCGCGGCGCGGCGGACGTCCGGCCGACGCGTTCCTTCCCTGGTTCGTCGACCAGTCCATTCCTGCCATCGTCTATCCGTTGCGCCAGCGATCGGCTGCCGGCGATTCTGACCTTGCTCCGGCGATCACGTGGATCATTATCAAGTTGAATTCCGGTGTACTCGAAAAAGAAATCTTTCCTGACCTGGCTCAGAAGTATTTTCGCGGACGGGCCGGTCTTGACTATCACGTGGCTGTAGTGACGGGGCGCAACGACCGTGAACATGCTATCTACTCCTCGGATTCCAACTTCGCGGAGCAGCGTGACGTGGCTTTCGATGGGGCGATGAATCTTTTTGGCAATCCTTTTCGCCGCCCAGAGTCGCCAGACTCCGGAACGGACGTCTTTCCGCCGCCAGGCCGCAATCTGCCCCCGCCAGTCGCCCGCCCTCCGCAGCTTGACGACCGGCGCAGCGCCGGCGCCGACCGACTGGTCCGGTTTGAGCCGCTGCAACGCTCCCGCGAAGAAGGTGTATGGCAGATTGTTGTAAAACATCGCTCTGGATCAGTGGAAGCGGCCGTCAGTGGCCTGCGCCGGCGCCACTTGATCGCCAGTTTTGGAGTCCTGGTGTTGCTGGCGGTCACGATGGCTATGGTGATGATCGCGAGCCAGCGCGCGCGGCGTTTGGCCGCGCTGCAGATGAACTTTGTTGCCGGCGTGTCGCATGAACTGCGCACACCGCTGGCAGTGATCTCTTCAGCCGCGGAGAACATCGCTCACGGAGTCGTCGCCGACCAGGAGCAACTGGCCCGCTACGGCGCTTCCATCCTCAAGCAGACACGACAACTCACTCAATTGGTGGAGCAGGTGCTGGTCTTTGCCGCGACTCAGCAGAAACAAGGGCACTATCAACTTCGCCCGGTGGACGTCAGCCAAGTGATCGATGCCGCCCTGGAAACGACGGCGGGCATGGCCGCGGCGGCAGGTGTCACAGTGGAACGTCGCGTCGACTCCGGCTTGCCGCCGGTGGCCGCCGATTTCGGCGCGCTCGCGCAGTGTCTGCAGAACCTCATCACCAACGCCATCAAGTACGGCGGCGATGGCCGCTGGATGGGTATCCGTGCCGCAGCCCGCCGGGAAAACGGCGCCGTACGCGAAGTTGAGATCACCGTGGAAGACCGGGGCATCGGGATTTCGGCCGAGGAAATGAAGCAAATCTTCGAGCCTTTCTATCGTAGTCCCGCCGTCGCCAGTTCCAATGTGCACGGCACCGGCCTGGGCCTGCCGCTGGCCCGCACAGTCATTGAGGCCATGCGCGGACGTCTCAGCGTAACCAGCGAGCCTGGCAAAGGCAGTGCGTTTACAATTCATCTGGTGCTCGCCGCCGGCCTGCGTTTGCCCGATGAAGAGACCGCGCTGAATGAGAAAGCCGATGACCGCATTCCCGGTCAGGCGGCCGGCTACTATCCATGACCGAGCGCATCCTGCTGATCGAAGACGAAGAAGATTTACGCATGACCCTCACCGACCGTCTCAAGGGCGAGGGTTACAACCCGGAATGTGCCGCGGACGGAGAGGAAGGCCTGCGCAAAGCCCTCAGTGGGGCCTACGATCTTATTATTCTTGACGTGATGCTGCCCCGCAGAAACGGCTTTGATGTTTGCCGCGACATTCGCAAAGCCGGGCTGGCCGTCCCCATCATCATGCTGACGGCACGCGGCCAGCTCGTGGACAAGGTGCTGGGGCTGAAGATCGGCGCCGACGACTACTTGACCAAGCCGTTCGAACTCCTGGAACTTCTGGCTCGGATCGAGGCCTTGCTGCGGCGAGGCGCCAATCCTCCGCCTGAACCGGCCGGACTTCAGCAGTTCGGGCCCATTCAGGTTGATTTTCGCGGCACCACCGTCTTCCGCAACGGAGCGCCGGTGGCGCTTTCCGCTCGCGAATTCCGCCTGCTTCGCTACTTTGCGCAAAACCGCGGGACCACACTCTCGCGCGAGGTCCTGCTGAAGGACGTCTGGGGATACAGCGAAGACACCTTTACGCGCACCGTGGATGTTCACGTCGGCAGTCTGCGCCAGAAGCTGGAGGCCGATCCCAAACAGCCCTCCATGATCATCACCGTGCCCGGTCTGGGGTATAAGTTCATCGCGTAAGTCAGCTCTTAGCTCTTAGCCTTTAGCCTCTAGCTGTTGTCGCCAACTCTGGGTCGTGCTCCCGACGCAACCAACGAATTACTCGTCTTGCAGAATCACCACTAACCGACGAGGGCCGTGCGCTCCCTGCACCAGGATCTTTTCGATATCGGCAGTACGGCTGGAGCCGCTGATTACGCATGCGAAAGAGTTCTGCGCCAGGATTCCTTTGCGCGAGGCGTCGCCGAGCGCGGTCTTGAGATCGGGCACAAGCTGGGACACGGTCGCGACAGCGATGTGGCAGGGCGCGACTACCGAAGCCCCGCGTCCCCCGCACGCAGCAGTAACAAAGATGGAGCCGGTCTGGGCGATCAGCGCTTCCACCAGCGTGACTGTCGCCTGAGACGCTTCGCTCGGCGCGCCCTGACTTGACCATCGGACGACACGCCCGCTTGACGCCAGTTCGGTCAGCCGCCGCAATGAAGGATGGTCCTGAACAAAGATCTCTCCCGGCGGAAGCGATTCCAGCACTTGCGCCAACTGGAGCGCGCTGCCGGGAGCATCACGCGTCAGGAGACACTCCATCAGATTGGCTTTGGCCTCTTGCTGAAAACGTTCCAGCGAGTTCGTGGCCGGCTCAAATATCGCGCTGTAAGCGACCGCGGCCGCAGCCGGAACCTCTTGCGCAGGCACGCGCAGGCTGGCGCGAATGCGCTCGAGAATCGCCGCGCGTCCGGGATTATCAGCAGCGCTCAAGCTCTTCCCTCTTTCTTCCAACGGGCGCGGAATGATTTTTTGGGTAGAGGCACCGGCGCGCGCTGGCGGTTCCAGGCACGCATGGGGTCGAAGACCGTGCCGCCAAGTCCAATGCCATACAGCGCGCGCAGTCCGAACCGCGTGAGCCCTCCGCCGAGCGAATACAGCCACGGGTGCGACATGATCGTGCGGAATCCCCTGAACATGAGGCGCTCGCTCATCTTGGTATCGCGCGCCTGGACGAAGTCGCGGCGGTTGTGGAGCAAATGATGATGGAGGTCAATGCCTACCGGACAGACGCTGGTACATGCGCCACACAACGATGACGCATACGACAGATGATCAAATTCTTTGCCCGCCAGGTGCGGCGTGAGCACGCTGCCAATGGGCCCCGGATAAATTGTTCCGTACGCGTGACCGCCGATGTGGCGATACACCGGACAAATGTTCAGGCACGCCCCGCAGCGGATGCAATGCAGCACTTCCCTTTCTTCGGCGTTGGCGAGCAGGCGGCTGCGTCCGTTGTCCACCAGCACAACGTGGAATTCTTCAGGGCCGTCGGCTTCCTCCGCGCGTTTCGGCCCGCCGATCAGCGTGCTGTAGGTAGTAATACCCTGGCCCGTACCCGACGTCGCCAGCACTGGCCACAGCATGGACAAGTCTTCCAGGCGCGGAATCACTTTCTCAATGCCGGTAACCGCCACGTGAATGCGCGGCACGCTGGTGGAGAGGCGTCCGTTGCCTTCGTTGGTGGAGATGGCCACGGCGCCCACGTCGGCCACAAGGAAATTGGCGCCGGAAATCCCCATCTCAGCGGCGAAGAAAGCCTGGCGCAGCTTGCGGCGCGCTGCAGCCATCAACTCCACCGGATCGTCGCTCACGCCCGGCTCCAGCTCTTTCCGGAAGAGGTCGCCGATCTGCTTGCGGTTCAGATGCATGGCCGGCGTCACGATATGATATGGCCGCTCGTTGCGCAATTGCACAATGTACTCGCCGAGATCCGTCTCCCAGGCCTTGATGCCCAGCTTCCCCAGCGCCGCGGAGAGCTCGATCTCTTCGGTTACCATGGACTTCGACTTCACCACGGTCTTCACGCCGCGACGCTGCGCCAGGTCGCAGATATAAGCGCACGCCTGTTCGGAATTCTCCGCCCAGAAGACATGGCCGCCGCGGGCGATTACGTTTTTTTCGAACTGGAGAAGATATTTGTCCAGATGGTTGACGGCTTCGCGCTTGATCTCCTGGCATTGGCGACGCGCGGCCTCCCAGTCTTTGATCCGCAACCGGCCTCTCTGGTGCGCGGCGTGATAGCTCTCCATGTTGAATCGGATGATCTCGCGATGCACCAGATCGGCCGACTTCGCTGCGGCATCGCGGAGAAAGAGCTGCGCCGGCGTGGCGCCGGAGGGCGGCGCGTGCAGCGCGCCCTGCTTTCCTGAGGCAACTTCTGGTCGGCTCGGAGTTGAAGCGCTCATCGCAACGCCTCTGCCATCGAGACGAGTATCAGAGAACTAACCTCGCCCTTCAAAGCACTGCTTGCGGGGTCACTCCGATCACCCGATCTCCCAATCACCCGATCACCCGATCTCATGCACCCGCTCCCTGGTTGGCCAAAATGCTCGCCAGATGAATCGCCTTCGCCTTATCGCCGCGTTTGCCCATGATTCCCTGGACATGCATCAGGCAACTGGGATCGATGGCGGTCACGTACTCGGCGCCGGTTACGGCGACGCTTTCGGCTTTGGATACACCCATGGCCGCCGAGATGCTCGAGAACTTGGTGGCAAACGTTCCTCCAAAACCGCAACACTCCTCCGACCGCAGCAGGTCCACCAGCTTCAGGCCTTTGACGCTGCGCAGAAGCTGCAGGGGCTCGTTGTTCAACTTCAGTTCGCGCAGGCCGTGGCAGGAAGCATGGTAGGTCACGGTGTGAGGAAACCTCGCCCCGACGTCGGTGATGCCGGCAACCTTCACCAGAAATTCAGAAAGCTCAAAAGTGCGTTGCGCCAGCGCCTGCGCCTCGGCGCGCAACGGGCTGGATGCAAGCAGTTCGGGATAAAAGACCCGCACCATGGTGGTGCAGGAGCCGGAAGGGCACACAATGTAGGCGGCGTTCTTGAAAACCCTCAGGAATCTTTCCGCACAAGGACGCGCTTCGTCCCAGTACCCGGAGTTGAAAGCGGGCTGGCCGCAGCAAGTCTGGTCTTCGGGGAAGCTTACCTCGCAGCCGATGCGCCGCAAGACCGTAACCGTGTCCAGGGCCACCTCGGGCAGGAGCTGGTCAACGAAACACGGAACGAAGAGTGAAACTTTGTACGCCATGGAAGACCCGTGATTTCCAGCACTTGAGAAACCGTAAAAACCTTACCACTGATCACACTGATGACACGGATAACACTCTCCCAATTGTCCAACCACCAAATTCTCTCATACGGATTGCGAAGGACCGAATGCACTAGTCCCCTTCTGCACTAAACGCCGGCGGCGTTCGCGCCCAACAGCCGTGCAGCGTTCCCGCCCAGAATCTTCTTGCGATCCTCTTCGGAAACGCGAATCGCCTTCAGGCTTTCCAGCATCTTCGGGATACTACCAATCTGATGGGGATAATCGCTGCCGGCGAGGATGTGATCGGCGCCGGCGAAATTAGCGGCCAGCTCAATGGCTCGGGGATCGAAGTTAACAGTATCGAAGTAGAACCGCTTGAGGTATGCGCTGGGCGGCTGCTTAACGTGCGTCCGGCAGTCCGAAAACGCTTCATAGCCGCGATCCAGACGCTCGGCCAAGTAGGGAATGGCGCCACCCAGGTGGCTGAGCACCCAGCGAATCCGCGGGAACCTTTCGGTTACGCCGCTGAAAACCAGGCTGGCCGCCGCCAATGTCGTATCCATAAGAAACCCAACCAGCGGCATCAACCAATAGTCCAACATGGCTTCCACGCCCACGGGATTGGTGGGATGAATATGGAGCACGGCTGCCTGGTCGTTGGCCAGTTCGTAAAGTTTCCAGAAACGCTGGTCGCTTAGCGCCACGCCGTTAACGTTGCTGAACAGCATGGCGCCGCGCATGTGCAGTTGTTCCATGACGCGGCGGAGTTCGGCGACGGAGGCCGCCGGATCGCACAGGGGCAGCGTTGCCAGGGCGACGAATCTGCCCTTCTTGTCGGCGACCACGCGGGCGAAGGCATCGTTGACCAGTTGCGCCAGCTGCACTGCGGTAGCCGGTTCTTCGATATGCGTACCCGGAGTGGTAAGGGTGATGACCTGGGTATCCACACCGGCTTCCTTCAGTACCTGCTCGCGATAATCGATGTCGCGGTGGCCGGGAACGGCGACGTTGTAGTCGCCGGGATAATGCAGGCAGGGATTGCCATCAGCGTCATGGGTAATGCGAACCGCGCTCGGGCCTTGTTCCAGGGCCTTGATGTACTCGGGAGGATAGTAATGATCGTGGAAGTCAATAATGGGCATGGGCTGCGGCTTTCTTGGAGCGTTGATAAGACCAGACAAAGTACACGGGAAGCCCCAGCAGAATCAAGCCGAGGCCGATAGCGCTGCCGCGGGGATTGGCACGAATCTGATTGAACGCAATCCCGCCCGCCACTATGACGAAGAGCAGCGGGACCACGGGATAGCCGGGCGTACGGAAACTCGGGCGATAATCAGGCCGCCGGCGCAGCACAAACAGCCCCGCTGCCAGCAACGCAAAGAACAGCCATTCGGTATAGACCACGCGGGTGAAAAGCTCGCGGTAGGTGTTGGTGGCCACCAAGGCGCACGACCACAGCGCCTGCGCGGCAATCGCCAGGTATGGAGTTTGGCGGCGTGGGTGCACGGCGGAGAGCCAGCGGAAGGCAAGTCCGTCCGAAGCCATGGCGTAATAGACCCGCGGACCCGCGAGAATGATGCCGTTCAGCGCCCCGGCAGCGGAGATGACCACCAGCACGGCAATCAGGCCCCCGGCCTGCGCTCCCAGGGCGCGTTCGGTGGCGTCGGCGGCAACGCGGGTAGATGATGCCACGCCGCTTAACGGCAACACATACAGATAGGCTGCGTTGGTCAGCATGTACGCAGCCGTTACAACGAGGGTACCGACCAGGAGCGCGCGGGGAATCGTACGGCTTGGATCGCGGGTTTCTCCTGCGGCATAGGTCACCATGTGCCATCCGCCAAATGCGAATAAGCCGGCGGCGACGGCCAGGCCGTAAGCGCTGACTGCGATGGGCTGGGTCGCAGGGGCCGCGGGCATCGCCCGATGCGCCGCGCCGCCAAAAATGTAGAGCAGTCCTACCATCACCGCCAGGGCGCCTAGTTTGGCGGCGGTCAGGACCACTTGCACGAAACTGCCGGGCTTGACTCCCAGATAGTTGATCGCAGAAAGGCCAAGAATCGCGCCGGCAGCCACAGCGCGGATGCCGTTTTCGCCGAGCGGCACAAAATATCCCACGTACCGCGCCAGGGTCACTGCGATGGCGGCGATGATCCCCGAGTGCATAGTCCAGAACATGGCCCAACCCCAGAGGAATCCCAGTGCGGGAGAGAAGGTGCGCTTGAGAAAGATGTAAACCCCGCCGGTATCGGGGAAGGCCGAAGCAAGCTCAGCGCAGACCAGAGCGCCGCACAGGGTGAGGGCCCCAGCCGCGAGCCACACCAGCATCAGGCCGCGCCAGCTGGGAACAAGCCGGGTAATCTCCGAAGGCTGGATGAAGATCGATGCGCCCAGGATGATCCCAATCACCATGGCCGTGGCGTGGGGCATGCTCATCGAGCGGCGAAGGTCAGCGGGCATGGCGTAGGAGACGATCCTGGTCGCGCGGATTCTACCATGCACGGCCGCACCGCCGACGTTTTACCCGGGTTCTGCTGCACAGGAGTTTGCGGAACAAAAGTAACCAGTAACGTTACAGGTTCAATCCGCGGAGGTTCCTCTAACCCGCGGATTTACGGCCTATTCCGATGGGTCGGGCAGCCAGACGGCATGGACTTCGGTCCAACTTGGGCCCCACCGCACTAGTGCGCATCCCATAGTCATCTTCCTTTAACAATTCATAGCGCTATCCTGCGTCCCATCCCCCGCCTGTTTTGAGCCTCAAGAAAGGCCGGAATGGTAAACGGTTCCCGCAGTTGGAGCATCGCGTTCGTCATTTGCTGTCTTGTGATCGCAGCCAAGCCTTCGGCCGCGTCCACCCCCAACGCCGAGTTCAGCGTTCCCGTACACACTCTCAAAGGCTATCTGATGGTTGTCAGCGTCTCCGTCAACGGCCGCGGACCGTTCGACTTCCTGGTGGATACGGGCACCAACACGACGCTCATCGAGCCCCATCTGGCCCGTGAACTGGGCTTGAAGCCGGTGGGCCGGATGTCGCTTGCCAGCATGAACAAGTCGGTCCCCGTGAATCGATATTTTCTACAAACCTTCCGCGTGGGAGCAGCCTCCGTCTCTCACCTGGAAGCTCTGGCGGCGCCGCTGCCCGAGCTACAGGCGATCCAGGGGAAAATCCGCGGCGTGCTGGGCATGAATTTCCTCTTGCAGTTCTCATTCCTGCTGGACTACGAACAGCAGCGTTTCGAGGTGTTTCCCTTTCCCGAGCAGGCACACGCCCCGGAGGGAGTACGCGTGCGTGCCGAGATTCATGACTGGAGGATCCTCGTCCCGGTGGCCTCGCCGGCTTCTCCGGGAGGTAACTGGAAGCTGTCTTTGGACTCAGCCATCTCCGAGCTCCTGGTCTTCGAAAGCCGCGTGGCCACGTCGGGCAGAGGCATGGATCGTTGCGGACAGGCCAACTGCCTGATGCAGGTAGCCACGAATATTTCCCGGCAGAACGCCTCCACCGTACGCGTCCGCGATCTGGGCATCGCCGAGGCGCATTTGCAGGATGTACCGGCCGTGGTCTTGCGCAACGAACTGCTCAGCACCTCCGATCCCAGTGACGGCCTGCTGCCTGCGTCATTGTTCCGCTCTGTGTTCTTCGACCGCACCAACGCCACCGTCGTCCTCAGCCCAAGACTCTCCATGGTGGCTACCCGCTAGGCCGTTGCTCTGCGGGAAAACCTGGCGTTCGAGAGCGACGCACGCTGTCTGCCGGGTATAATCGTTGAGTCAGATTCAGCGATTCTGCATCCCGGAAAGCGAGTAGCGGTCCCCTATGAACATCCTGCTACTTTCGATGCCCGATTCGTTCGAGCACATGCCCGTGGTGGCAGTGCGCATGCCCAACGGAGCGCTGACCTCTCTTGCGGGCAACATTGATCCTCATCATCACGTGGCCGTCGCCGACCTGATCCTGGCGCAACAGACTGTCCGGGCGACCGTGGAAAAGCTGGTCGCTGAGCATGACCCGCAAGTCCTGGGCCTCTCCGTGATGACCTTCCAGCGCAAGACTGCCTTCAAGATCATCCAACTGGTGCGCGCTCTCAAGCCAGCGGTGAAAGTGGTGGTGGGCGGCTACGATCCCAGCCTGGCGCCGGAGCCGTATATGACCGACGATGCGGGCGTGGATTGCATCGTCTGCGGCGAAGGCGAGGTAACCTTTCGCGAGATGCTGCGCGCGGTGGAAAACGGGCGGACACTTGAGACCGTTGCCGGACTCCTGTACCGCGAAGGCGACGAATGGCGGCGCAATCCTGCGCGGCCGGTACATGGCCTGGACGACGGAGACATCCAGCTACCCAAACGCGACGCACGCGTGCTCAGCGGCTACACCATGCTGGGCAGGCAGGTGGACGTGATCGAGACGTCGCGCGGCTGCACTTTCGACTGCAGCTTCTGCTCCATCATCGCCATGCGGGGACGTAACTTCCACACCTATACCTTCGACCGCGTGCTGGCCGACATTCGCGATGCCCGCGCGCGCGGGGCCAAGACCATTTTCATGGTGGACGACAACATTACCCTGAACGTCCACCGCTTTGAGGCGCTGTGCCGGGCCATTGTCGAAGCCGGACTGAACGACGTGGAGTACATCATTCAAGGCATGACCTCGGCCATCGCCAACCACGGCGAGACTCTGGCTCCGCTCATGCGAGACGCCGGTTTCAAATACGTGTTCCTGGGGATCGAGAACATCCTGGAGGATGACCTGCAATTCCTCCGCGCCAGCGCCAAAAACCGCGCGCGGGAAAACGGCCAGAATATCGGTAACGCCACGCTCCGGGCCATCGAGTACATCCACCGCAACAAGATGTACGTGGTGGGCGGGCTGATTGTGGGTAACCCCAACGACACCCGCGAGTCAGTGAATGCCAACCTGGAATTTGCGCGGCAGTATGTCGATTGGCCTTATATCCAGCATCCTACGCCCTATCCGGGAACGCCCATGACCGAGGACTTCCGCAATCGCAACCTGGTAGTCAACGAGCGTCTGGAAGAATATGACGGCACCACCGCGGTCGTGCGCACCGAAGAACTCGCGCCGGAGGAGATCGAGTTCCTGCGTTGGCGCAAAGAACGCTGGATGAAGCTGGCTCACTTCCCGAAAGCCGTCTGGCAAAGTCCGGGCTTCGTCTTCCGCCATGGTCTCAAAATGCTGAAGCACACCTTCCGCGGCTGCACCATGCGCACCCTGCTCGGCCTGGAGAATGAACGCGAGGCTTTCCGCCGCTACTGCGCCCTGCGAGCCCAGGAACGGGAGTACGTCTGATCCAGGCGTTAGTGGCGCTTGAAGTACTGCACGGCCCGCTCATGGGCCTTGGCTTTTTCCAGCGAAGAAAAGGTTCCCAGGTTGCGGCGCTTCCCGGTTTTGGGATTCTTCTTGCGCGAATAAAGCCGGTACTCACCAGTGCTCAGTTTGCGAATCATAACGCCTTTTTAGAAGCCCAGCCCGCAGCTAATCTTTCAGCGAGGTGCTATTCGGGGCCGACCAGCAGAATGGAAGGCACGCGGCCGGGGTCGTGCAAGCGCAGGTAGAAATACCCGATTCCGGCCAGCCCGAGCATGAGGCTGGGTGTCTCTCCCCCATTCGGTACCCCGCAGGGCCAGCGGGTTCCGGATGCGCGATACTTTCGTCCAGCGTCGTCAGCCATCTGCAGGACCATCTGCATGTGGTTGCCGTTCTGGAGTATTTTCCCCGCGGAAATCAACAGTTCTGCATTTCCGAGATTACCGTGGCACAGGGAGTAGTTCCCCTGGCCTGTCTGCAAAGCCGAATGCAACCCCCGCGTTGTGGATCGTGTCGCCGCTTCGGCTTCAGAGCGGCATTCCCGGTCTTTCAGCATTTGGTAAACCCGCACCCTGGAGAGGCCGATTCCCGGAGCTCCGTGGCACCAAGCCATGCCGCACACCAGAGATCCGTTGCCGGCCGGCGATCGGAAGTCCGGCCAATTCTCCTGTTCCCGGTCGTACCAGCGTCGTTCATAGCTGAGGGCTCCCTGCGCCGCATCAAGGAATCGCTGTTCTTTGAACCGGGAGTGCAATTCCAGCAGGGCCCAAGCAATGCCCGCGGTTCCATGAGAGAAACCGGTGAGATTCTGGCCGGGAGTGGGGATTGTCTTCCACGACCATCCTTCCTCGCTGCGGTTGGCGCCCTCGAGCAACAATTCCCCATGACGGAGAGCTGCATCGGAAAGGAAATCTTCCTCAAAATGCGCCTGTAATTTGAGCAGGACCGGAATTACGCCGGCGCTGCCGGAAATCACGTCCCAGGTCTGCGCTGCGATGTCGCTCTTGGGAACCGTCCGCAGGATTTCCAGGCTCTTGCGCAGGAATTCATCATTTGCCAGAAGCTCAGCGGTCTCTGCCAGCACAAAGGCAATTCCGGTTCGGCCGGAATAGAAGCCGAAGTTCTCCGGCGCCATCCCGTCCAACTGCGCGATGGCGTTTAGAATCGCTCCTTCGGCAGTCTTTTTCACGATTCGGTCCTGAGTGAGGGCGAACAAGCGCGCCAGGAACAGTCCGATTCCAGAGGTGCCACTGTAGATTTCCGGTCCGAAGGAACGGTGAACCACCTGCCAGCGTGATTCCACAAATTCCATGGAATCTCCCAGCCAGTTGCAACGGTTCCCGGCCCAAATGGCATCGCGACAGAGACGCGCTCCGATGACGTCCGCAGTCTCCAGATGTCTGGTCTCGCTCATTCGTCTCATTCCTCAGGCGCCCGCCTGCAAGCTGTATCGATCCACCGAACCGGGATTCAGATAGGGACGGTTGAGATCGAGCCCATGCTTTTGAAAATGCCGCTTCAGTTCCCTGCCTTGTTGCTGCCGCGGCACACCGGCAAGGTGTGCCGCCCACATTGCATCGGCCACGTGGCGGCAGCGATTCATCCCGAAGCTTTCTCCGGTGCCCGGGTCCTCCGCCAAGCCCACTCCCTTTTCCATCCGCAGCGTGAACAGAGGCACATCGTCGCGCAGGTGGGGTCCGCACGCTTGCGCCCAGCCGCCGGCAAGCTCCTTCGCGATCGGGAAGAACTTTCTTTGCACGTACAGGACTGCGGCGTCTCTCCGGTCATATCCGTGTTTGTAGATGGAGCCTTTGAACTGAAACGGGACCTGGAAGCGATTCATCTCACGGGAAATCAGCCGCAGCAATTCCACCATGCCTTCGCTGTCAATGTTCCAGTAAAAACGCACGATGTCCAGATGGTCGGAAGCCATGATGGTTTCGCTGAAGGCAAAATACAGGCCCGGCTGGAGGGTGGTAGATTCCTTGGCTGCGAAAATGGTCACCGAGCCGCCGGCTTTCAGAGGCACGCCGGGCCCATTGAAGTTCATGTATTCGCCGGGCAGGAGAACCCGCACCACGCCGGCCTTCTCCGCCCATATCTGGCCATTGTTCTCAACGCGTCTGACCCGCCAGTCTGCGTCCCACCGCGGTTGACTCGAGTTGGCCTGCGAGAGCCGGGCCAAAAACTGCCCGTCAGGCGCAGTGACGGCGGGTAGTGTCGCGGAGGAAACCGGCTGTTTCCATCGCTTGCAGTAGCAGTATTGGTAAAGCATGGTCTGCAGCTCCGCGACCAGGGGCACGCTGGTTGCGAGAGTGGACGCCGTCACGGAGGCTTCCTTCACCGCAATCGTCTTCCCCTCGAAGGTGAAAGAGGCCGGGGAAGAAATCTCGATCTCCGAGATGATCTGTTCGAGTTCCTGTTCGCAATTCACGTTAGGTTGTCCTGGTCACGCCTCACGAATGCCGAAAAGTTCACGGGTGGCTTCATCCTGATTGAGCAGGATGTTCATGCTCACCTGCAAGAGATAGAGAGCGTTAGCATTCATCTGACTGGCGAAGGTCAAAGCTTCGTAAGCCGTTTGGATCATTCGCACCGCTCCATAGGCTATGCTGCGCGCCAGCCACTCCTTGCGCTGCTCCGCCGGAACTCCGGCAACTTCTGCGTAGCGGCGCCAAAATGCGCCGATCGCGTCTTGGAGGACTTCGAGTTTATAGGGCGCCCTGGAGATCAGTTCCTCCGGCTTGGCGTTTTGCCAAGTCGGCATAGATAGAATCCAAAAGGATAGATACGATTGCAGGATTGCGCCGACATCCCATAAAGCATCGCCAAGATCGGCCAGTTCCCAGTCCACGACCTTCAACTTCAGCTTGCCATTAGCATCTGTCGCAGGCTGGACCAGGCAATTGTCCCACTTGACGTCGCCATGAATCAGAGTCGTGAACTGCCATTGAGCGCGTAACCGGTCGAGAGCGGCTGCAAACTCGTCATACTTCTTCACGATTCCCAGCAACTGGGAGTTGGCCGCACTGAGCGACTGAAACCATCCCGGCTGTTGCAAGTGGACGGAAAGGATCCACGGCACCGTTTTGGGAAAGATTGAGGCTTGGGGAAGATGCTCGAGCTTGTCCTTCGTTTCCCGATGGTAAACGCCCAGGGCATCGGCGAGCGCACAGGCAATCTCCACAGGAAATTGGCCAAGCCTCACGTGGTATTCCGCCAGGCTCTCAAATCTTGAAAGAAGCTCCAGTACCAGCACATGACGCTGCGGATCGTAGAAACGAAATTCGGGCAGCAAGGCGCCCAGGGCGGCCATCTCCGGCACGGTCTTGGCCAGCGAGTAACACCACGCTTCGCGCTGCAGAGTGGCGATGGCCTGGGGGTCCCATTCCTGCACCTGCTTCACAAAGGCCCCGGAATGGCGCTGCTGCATGACCTTGAAATTTCGGTTGCGTCGCGGCGCCTCCAAGACCATGAGATCTCCTTCCACCGCGGAATCGAAGCTCAGGAAGCCGCGTTGGAGCAGATAGTGCACCACATTGTCGGAGTCTAAGAGCATACCTTCACCGGTTGCACAGTCATTCTAATGATGGAAGCGGGCCCGGCGCCAAGCCGGGCCCTGGTTGATGATTAGCGATCAGACTTGGGGTTCGCCCCCGCCTACAGGGCCGCCCCCGCATACGGGTCCAGACGGGCACCCGATCGCGCTAGGACAAGTCGGTAATGATTGACAAGGTATGTGCACCGACGGACAGATTTGTGTCGGGCACTGTTGTACCGCCGTGGGCGTTGGACACAGGAGCGGCGGCGTGTGGCAGACCACTGTTTGGTGGCAGACCGCCGGCAGGGTTACGCAAGGCGCGTGTACCGACTGGCATAGCGGTGTTGGCGGTGGCGGACATCCGTGCAGCGGCGTATGACACACCAGCGTTGGATGACAGAGCACCGGCGCGACCGTAGGACAAGGTATATGTACCGACGGGCACAGCGGCGTTGGCGGTGGCGGACACCCGTGCAGCGGCGTCGGTGGACACCCGTGGATGCCGGTCGGGCAGAACTGCAATGGTGTGGGGCACGCATGCAGCGGTGTGGGTGGTGCGCACTGCTGCGCGACGAAGGTCGCCGCTTGGGCTACTGCTGCCGCTGCTTGGGCCGCGGCAACTGGATCACCACCAGGGCCTCCAGGAATGCCTCCGCACACCGGTCCGGAAGGACATCCGATGGCGCTCGGGCAAGCAGGAATTGACTGGCAGGGTATGTGCACTGACGGACACACTTGTGTCACGCAAAGCTGCACTGCCGTGGGTGTTGGACACAGAATGTGCACCGACGGGCAGGTTAACTGCGTTACGCAATGCTGTACTGCCGTAGGTGTTGGACACAGGACCGGCGGCGTTGGACAACCGTGCAACGGCGTGTGACAAGGCGCGAATACGCTTTGACACAGCGGCGTTGGTGGCGGCGGGCAGCCATGGAGCGGCGTGTGGCAGGGCGCCAATACGCTCTGGCACAATGGCGTTGGTGGCGGCGGACAGCCATGAAGCGGCGTGACCGGACACAGCAACGGCGGTGGTGAAGGTGGACAGTGCGGCAACGGTGATGGACAGCCGTGCAACGGCGTAACCGGCGGGCACACGCATACGGTGGCATGCGTGACTCCGCAAATGGGCGGCAGGGTCGTGATGGCGGCCGCAACATCCCCGCCGGCCGCGCCGGCAGCTATGGGTCCTTCGAAGAACTTGGCTTTCGTCCGCTCCGGACCTACCTTGCCGTGAATGAGCTCAGCATCACGCTTGATCCAGACGTGGTGTCCGCCCAGCGAGGAGCTCTCTTTGGGAATCGGTTGTGTGTGGAGAATGGCATCATTGGGAATCTCCACATAGCTTTTCAGTTCGGGGTCAAAGTGCAGTCTGGTGTATCCCTCTTCTGAGGACTCACCTAAATAACCGGTCAACAGCAACGTGTCCGGCGGTTGTTTTGGGTCCTTGACGACCTTAGCGACAAAGTCATCTTGCGGAATTTTGCCTTTGTTCTCCGCCATATCGCTCCTTTTCTATCGAATCTGCACGGAGCCTGTGGGTCCCTACCTGCGCATGGACTCCCGGGCTCCGCGCAGGCTGGCCCCGCCGCAGGAATAGCTGCACAGCTGGTGGATCTACCCAAGGGCACAAACACAACTGCCGCTGCTCGCGGAACCCGCCACTGAGTAGTGGCTCAGGAAATCTAAACGTTTCTTTGAGTAGAGACTTTTAAAAGTGAAATAATTTTGCCCATGAGGATGACGGGTCGTGGGCCCAGCTCTGGTGCGCTGAACGAACGCCGGCCACTGGTAAAGAACATGATGGCCACCGGGTCGTATTCAGCCGGGATGCCGGGTGCGATTTCTAGCCTGCGGTACGCTTCAATTGCCCACAAGCAGCGTAGATATCTCGTCCCCGCGGCCGGCGGATGAAGGCGGGAATGCCGGCTCGAGTCAAGACCTGTTGAAAGGCATGCACGGTCTTCTCTTCCGGCGTGCCAAAGGCGATCCCGGGACCGGGATTGAGAGCGATCAGGTTCACCTTGCAACGAATGCCGCGCAGCAGCTCGGCCACTTCGCGGGCGTCCCTGATCTGGTCGTTCACGTCGTGCAGGAGCACGTATTCGAAGGTAATCCGCTCGCGATTCCGCAACGGGAACTCACGGGCCGATTGCATGAGCAGCTCCAGGGTCCACTTTTTGTTGACGGGCATGATGCGCGTGCGGACTTCGTCGTTGGGAGCGTTCAGGGAGATGGCCAGCTTGGGTCGGACGGGCTCGCCGCCGAACTCGTGAATGCGGGGAACAATGCCCGAGGTTGAAACCGTCATGCGCGACTCGGGAAAGCCCACGCCTTCCACCAGCAATCGCACCGCCTTCATGAATGGAGCGTAATTGAGGAACGGCTCGCCCATGCCCATGAACACGATGTTGATCCGCTGCCGTTCCAGGTCCACAGACCGGTCATTGAGCACGGCGATTACCTGGCCAACGATCTCTCCCGCACTCAGGTTTCGTTTGACCCCCAAGAGTGCCGTCAGGCAGAACTGGCAATTCACGGCACAGCCTACCTGGCTGGAAACACAGATAGTGGCGCGGGCCCAATCGTGATCGCCGGCCTCGCTGCCATCATCGGTCTCGCCACCGTCGCCTTCGGGCATCCACACGGTCTCAACGGACTCCCCGTCTGCCATGGCCATCAGATAACGAATGGTGCCATCGCTGGATTGAAAGCTCTTCTCAATGCGCGGCTGGCCGATCTCCGCACCCTCCTCCTTCAAGGCCGAGCGGAACTGTTTGGGCAGAGTAGAAATGGAATCCAATGAGCTGAGGCGCTGGGGATAAATGGCCTCAAAAAGTTGGCGGGCCCGATACTCGGGCTGGCCATACTTTTGTGCGAGCTGGCTAAGCTCTTCAAAATCAAGACCTAACAACCCACTCTGTGACAAAATGCAACACCCCGAGGCAATTCTACAACCTCATATCGGGTGCCGGAGCCCGCGTGAGGGTATCGGCGTAAATCGCTGAAAACACGATACATATAATTGACCGAGCGACCATTTCCAGTGTGTGAGAATCATATAGGCGGTAAAATGGCGCAAACTGCGGTACCCAAACCGACTTCCAATGAGCCTCGCGATATTCACCGCGAGGTGTTGTCTAATGGTCTGACTGTGCTCAGCGAAGAGATGCGCCACATCCGCTCCATCTCCATCGGCATTTGGATGAAGACAGGATCGCGGGACGAGGCGCCGGAATCCAACGGAATTTCCCATTTTCTTGAGCACATGGTATTTAAGGGCACCAAGACCCGCTCCGCTCAGGACATTGCCCGGCAGGTAGATTCCATCGGCGGCAACATTGACGCCTTCACGGGAAAAGAGGTGATCTGCTTCAACATCAAGGTCCTGGACGAGCATCTCCCGGTTGCCATGGACATTCTCAGCGACTTGGTGCTGAACCCCGTCTTCATTCCCAAGGACATTGTTCGGGAAAAGGGTGTAATCCTCGAAGAGATCAAGATGGACGAGGATAATCCCGACTACCTGGTGCACGAGATCTTTACCCAGAACTTCTGGAAAGACCACCCGCTCGGCAAGCCGATCCTGGGGACGAAAGAGACAGTTCGCTCTTTTGAGCAGGAAAAGCTCTTTGACTTCTACAGCCGCCGGTTTGTGCCCAACAACATGGTCATTTCCGCCGCGGGTAACCTGAACCATCGCCGCTTTGTGGAGTTGATCCGGGAGCGGTTCTCCGGACTCCCCGCCGCCCCCAATGGGTTCCATGGGCCGGCGCCCGCAGTCACGCCAAGGATCATCACTCGCAACAAGAAGTCTCTGGAGCAGGTACAGCTCTGTATGGGGGTCCCGTCTCATCCTATCTCGCACGAGAGAAGGTTCGTTTCTTATGTGCTGAACACGATTCTGGGCGGAGGGATGAGCTCGCGCCTGTTTCAGAAGATTCGCGAGGAGCAGGGGCTGGTGTATTCGATTTACAGCGATCTCAACCCCTATCGCGATACCGGATGCATGACGGTGGGCGCCGGCACGTCGGTGGAATCGGTCCGTAGCGTGGTGGATTCCGTCCTGGCCGAATTCCGAGAGCTGAAGGCAAAGCCGGTCCCTGCGGAAGAGCTGCGCCGCGCCAAAGACCAACTCAAAGGCAGCCTGATGCTCAGCCTGGAGTCGAGCACCTCACGCATGTCCAACCTGGCTCGCCAGCAGATGTATTTCGACCGCTTCCTCAGTATGGATGAGACCATCGAGCAGATCGAAATCGTCACTGACGACGCTGTTTGCGAAATGGCCAACTACCTCTTCCAGCCCGATAAGATAGCCGTCACCGTGCTGGGTAACCTCGATGGGTTCAAACTGTCGCGCGAACATATGGTGTGTTGATGGGAAATACCTTCTGTCGGCGCACTCGCGTCTCACTCTTTACCAGTCCCAATTGGGAACGGGCCGACGATTTCGCGAGCAACCGCGTTATCGGGAGGCGCACACGGGATGATCTCGCTGCATGAGTGTGGCCAAAGCATCAAGAAAGACCTCAGGGCCTTCGAGCGGGTTCATGTGCAGCCCGGAATGACCGTCCGTAACATCCGCGTAAGGATCGAGCACCACGGAGGGAACACCGTGGCGGTGTCCTTCAAAGCACAACAGCCGGCGATCGCCGGCGGGAACCGACCTGGCAATCACGATGGCGCAAACATGCCGGCCCCGCAAGACTTGCAGGGCGGATTCAGTGGTGGTAACCGGAATCACCCCGTAACCCGCATGCGCCAGTACGGCGTTGCGAATGGGGGCCAGCACTCGCTCCGTCGAAACGGACAGAACGGCAGGTCTTCGCATCTTTCTCCCGTCAGCTGGATTGATTGATTGTGAGAAAAAGTATTCCGGGCCAGCCCACCGAAAGCAAGTGGAAAACTTCGTCAAATAAAGAAATTCCGCGAAGTTGCCCCGTCTTCAGGGCATATTTGCGCCCGGGAGTCCCTCGCAGGCAAAAGGAAATCCCTCTTTAATCTATACTGCGGTTATGGTCCGAATCTTCTTGGCGGTTTGACCATTAGGAAAACGTCTCTTAAACTGAGCGTTTGGGGGTATGGCCCTGAAAATCTTCGATCTGCCTTCCCGGCAAGACAACTAAGGAAGCCCTTTGGACGCAGAAAAAGACACCACCGATCAATCTGGTATTCCGGCCGAGCCAGCGGAGCTGGGCGCCGACGACTCCTCCGACATCGTAGACGTGCCCATGGGCCCGGAGCCGATGGACGAGGCCTGTAAGCGCGAAATCAGCGTGGAGATTCCACCCGAGATCGTAAGCCAAGAGCAGGATGCCGTGGTCAAGGCTTATTCCAAGCAGGCCCGCGTGGCTGGATTCCGCAAAGGCAAGGTGCCGCCGAGCGTGGTGCGCAACCGTTTCTCGAGCGAGATCAGCAATGAGGTGCTGGAGAAGCTGGTGCCGCGCTACTTCCGCGAGGCGGTGATCAAGGCCGGACTCCGGCCCGTTTCCCGGCCCTTTATCCACGACTTCCAGAGCGAACCGGGGCTCCCGATCCGATTCAAGGCCGTATTTGAAGTGCTGCCTGACTTCGATCTGGGCCCGTACCAGGACATCAAAGTCGACAAACCCAACATCAAAATCGCCGATGAAGAAGTACAAGCGGAGCTGAAGAAGCTGCAGGAGCGCCAGGCCAGTTTCGACCCTGTGGCCGAAGACCGCGGCGCAAAAGACGGTGAGTTCGCTCAGGTCTCGTTCTCAGCTGTCCCTGAGCCGGCGGCCACCGTGTCCGACAAGGAAGCGGCAGTGCAAGTGGCAGATAAGCCAGAAGGCGGCCAGAAACCGGGTGATGCGGCACACGCCCCGGCGCAGCCGGTTCAGATGAATGATGTACTGGTGGAGATCGGCGGGGCCAATACCCTGCCGGAGTTTTCCCAGAACCTTCGCGGTGTGAAGCCAGGGGAGCAGCGCAGTTTCCAGGTTTCCTATCCCCAGGATTTCCACGACCAGAGGCTGGCTGGAAAGGTCTTCAACTATGACGTCAAGGTGGACGCGGTCAAGAAGAAGATCCTACCCGAAATCAATGACGACTTTGCCCGCGAGCTGAATCAGGAGTTGCAGACACTAGATCAATTGAAAAACCGTATGCGGGAAAACATGGAAGTCCAGAAGACGCATCACGCCGAACAAGCAGCCAAAGAGCAGTTGATCGAAAAACTTCTGGAAAAGCATATCTTCCCCGTGCCGCTGGCCCTGGTGGAGCGCCAGATTGACACGCGACTGGAGCGCGGCCTGCGCGCCCTGGCGGCGCAGGGCATGCGCACCGAAGACATGCGCCGCATGGACTTCCCACGTCTCCGTGCCGGCCAGCGCGACGCTGCAGTCAAGGAAGTGAGGTCCGGCCTGTTGTTGGGCAAGATTGCCGACGCGGAGAATATCCAGGTCACTGACGAAGAGCTGCAGCGTGAAATCTCCTCGCTGGCGCAGCAAATGAACCAGACTCCGGCGCAGGTCCAGCAGAAGCTGGAGGAGGAAGGCGCCTTGGAGCGCATCCGCGGGCGCATGCGCAGCGAAAAAGCGTTAGACTTTCTTTACAGCAAGGTGGAGTAAAGGCTTTGCAGGTTCTTGGATCGAACAAGGTCGATTGACTGAGAAAAAAGGGGAGTTATGGCACTAGTACCGATGGTGGTTGAGCAAACGAGCCGCGGGGAGCGCGCTTATGACATCTATTCCCGGCTTCTTCGGGACAACATTATCTTTATAGGCACCCCCATTGACGACACGATTGCCAACCTGGTGATTGCCCAGCTATTGTTCCTGGAAGCAGAAGATCCGGAAAAGGACATCCAACTGTATATCAATTCTCCAGGGGGCTCGATCACCTCAGGCATGGCCATTTATGACACCATGCAGTTCGTGCGTCCGGACGTAATGACCATTTGCTGCGGACAGGCGGCCAGTATGGCAGCCCTCTTGCTCTGCGCCGGCGCCGCCGGTAAGCGTTTTGCCCTACCCACTTCTAGGATACTTATTCACCAACCCTTGATGTCCGGCCTGAGTGGCCAGGCCACGGATATTGATATACATGCTAGAGAGATCCTGCGTATGCGGGAAATCACCAATCAGCTCATCGCCAAGCACTCGGGGCAAAAGCTCGAAAAGGTTGAGAAAGACGTGGAACGCGACTTCATCATGAATGCCCAGCAGTCCAAGGAATATGGCATCATCGATGACATCATTTACAAACACAAATAAGTACTAAAGTTACTTGGCTGGGCCCCTGGCCGGAAGTATGAAGTATGTGTACCGGGCCCGTCCGAGAACGAAAACAAGGAGTTGGATGTGAAGCCGAGGTCGCCGGAAGAAACACTTCGCTGTTCGTTCTGCCACAAGTCCCAGGATGCAGTAGCCAAACTGATTTCTTCCCCCAGTGATTACCCGCGCGCTTACATCTGCGATGAGTGCGTGGCGGTCTGCAATTCCATTCTTGAGGATGACCGCACTGAATCGCACGCTGCCGCCGCACCCAACCATCTGCCCAAGCCCCAAGAGGTCAAGCTCTTCCTGGACGAATACGTCATCGGGCAGGAGCAGACCAAGAAAAAGCTTTCCGTGGCTGTGTACAACCACTACAAGCGGATCCACATGAACCGGACCAAGACCGGCGAAGTGGAACTGGCCAAGTCCAACATTCTTCTGAACGGCCCCACGGGGACGGGCAAGACGCTGCTGGCCCAGACCCTGGCGCGCATGCTGGACGTGCCTTTCGCTATCGTAGACGCCACCACCCTGACTGAAGCCGGCTACGTGGGCGAGGACGTCGAGAACATCGTCCTCAAGCTGCTCCAGGCCGCTGATGGCGACGTGGCCCGCACCCAGACCGGCATCATCTATATCGACGAAATCGACAAGATCGGCCGCAAGGACGAGAACCCCTCCATCACCCGCGACGTAAGCGGTGAAGGCGTCCAACAGGCCCTGCTCAAGATCCTGGAAGGCACCATCGCCAACGTGCCGCCGCAAGGCGGACGCAAGCATCCCCACCAGGAGTTCACCCCGGTGGATACCACCAACATCCTGTTCATCTGCGGCGGCGCCTTCGTAGGCCTGGAAAAGATCGTAGGCCGGCGCATTGGCAAGAAGTCCATGGGCTTCCGCACCAACGAACAGAAAGAAAAAGAATTCACTGAAGCCAGCAAGCGCGATACCGAGTTGCTGGCCCGGGCCGAACCCCAGGATTTGGTCAAATTCGGCCTGATCCCGGAGTTCGTCGGCCGCCTGCCGGTGGTCGGCATCCTCAATGACCTGGACGAGTCGGCGCTGATCGAAATCCTCACTCGTCCCCGCAACGCCATCATCAAGAAGTAACAGAGCATGTACGAGTTAGAGAACGAGAAGCTGCGCTTTTCTGATGGATCGCTGGGGGCCATCGCCAAGGAAGCCATGCACCGAAAGGTGGGCGCCCGCGGCCTGCGCATGATCCTGGAAGAGTTGATGCTGGACCTGATGTATCACCTGCCCAGCCAGAAGCGCGTGAAGGATTTCGAAGTGACCAAGGAGATGGTGGAACGCAGAGATGTCTCGCTGCCTGCCATGGAGAAGGCCGGCTAAAGGCTTGCAACAACATCGATCTTCTAACCGCCTGCCGAAAGCAGGCGGTTTTGCTTTGCGGGCCTACTCGTCCGCGGCGGCCTGCATGGCGGACATGATCTCCGCTTCGCGCTCTGGATGCTCTAACGAGCCCAGCGAATACGTGGTCACGTTCTTGACCGAGGCAAAGTCCGGGCCGCGATAGCAGACGCACATATGGTGAGCGGCGGCGCGGATATAGACGCCCTTGGCCTTGGCGTGGTCCATCATGTCCTGGGCCAGTTGCTTCACCAGCAACTCCTGAAGCTGGAAGCGCTTGGCGCGGCAGTTGACCAGCCGCGGCATCTTGCCAATCCCGATGATGTATTCCCCTGGCTCGTACACAATATCCACCAGGCCGAAAAACGGCAGGAAATGATGGGCGCAGAAAGACAGGAACGGAATCTTGTCGGAGGAGACCAGGCCGTGGTGCCCGTCGTGCGGCGTCTCGATGGTGATCTTCAGCACGTCATGCGGCTTCACGGAGTAACCGGCCAGCAGGCTGCGGTAGGCGCGGGAGATGCGTCCCGGATTGTCACCCAGGGTGTTGGCGAGTTCCTCAGCCGCTTCCGGCCAGCCGGAGGTCACAATTTCGATCCAGTCGAGCAACCGGCCGTCGGTATCCTGGTCAAACCCGATCTCAGGATGCTCGAGATCGGG
Organism: uncultured Acidobacteriaceae bacterium; assembly: GCA_964521445.1. Classification (GTDB taxonomy): domain Bacteria; phylum Acidobacteriota; class Terriglobia; order Terriglobales; family Acidobacteriaceae; genus Angelobacter. Next base: position 12,654 of record CAZFRV010000070.1, on the reverse strand, counting down.
TCCGACCGCAAAAGGAAGAAATTCGTCGTTGTTGTTGGTCATGGGTGTAGAGGGCAAAGTAGCATGGGGGGGAGTAGGAAGGAAGAGATTTTTGGGTGCTGTCGGGCGGCTAAAGCTGTTGTACTGAAGCGTACTCGACGGCCCGGCCGCGTGTTAACCGGGATGTCTTAAGAGTTAGACGACGCCAATCCATAACCGCCAGACTGGTCGGCTGGATTTTCACCAGCATTGTCCCGGCACGACCTAATTATAAGGGGAGGAGCAAAATTTAGGAGGCGTCTTCGATTTGTGTCGCCCCTCCCGGGGCTCGACATTAGCATTACACCCTACCCCAGGGCTTACGCCCCGGGCTACCTTCTTAACGCGCCTCCGGCGCTGAGTGTAGTCGTTTTCCTAATTGCTATTCTCGTAGCTCTTTACAAACTCCACCAAACTACGCACCGCCACGCCCGACGGTCCTTTGGCGATCCAGCTTTTGTTTTCCTCCATCCAGGCGGCGCCGGCGATGTCGAGATGGATCCAGGGCGTATCCTCCACAAATTCTTTCAGGAACATGGCGGCGGTAATGGCGCCGCCATAGCGGCCGCCGGTGTTCATGATGTCGGCGATGTTGGAGCGGATCATCTCGGTGTATTCGGCATCCAGCGGCAGGCGCCAGAACTTTTCTCCGGAGCGCTCAAGCGCGCGGGTAAAGTGACGATAAATTTCTTCGTCGTTGGCGAAGACTCCGGCATTGATCATGCCCAGGGCCACGACGCAGGCGCCGGTCAGAGTCGCCGCATCAATGAGGTGCGTGCAACCGAGCGTGCGTGCGTAGTGCAGCCCGTCGGCCAGAACCAGGCGGCCTTCGGCGTCCGTGTTGATGATCTCGATGGCCTTTCCGGACATGGCGATCTGCACGTCGCCCGGCTTCTGTGCCTTGCCGCTGGGCATGTTCTCGGTGGCGCAGACGATCGAGATGACCTTGACCTTGGGCTTGAGCAGAGCGATGGCACGCATGGCGCCGATCATGGCCGCGCCGCCGGCCATGTCATATTTCATCTTCTCCATGCCGTCGGCGGGCTTGATGGAAATGCCGCCGGTATCAAAGGTAATGCCCTTGCCGATGAGCCCCAGCACCGGCTGCTCCGGCGCGCCTGCCGGTTCGTAGCGCATCACGATCAGGCGCGGCTCCTCGTCCGAACCCTGGGCCACGCTCCAGAACGCGCCCATTTTCAATTCTTTGATCTTATCCGGACCCATGATTTCGCATTTCAAGCCGACGCTGTCGCACATTTTCTTGGCGCGATCGGCGAAAACGGTGGGTGTAAGGCGATTGCTGGGTTCGTTCACCAGCTCCCGCGTAAAGTTTTGCGACTCGCCCACGGCCCTCGCCTGATCGATGGCCCGCTGCAGATTTGGCGTATCGGAGCCGGAAGGTGGCACGATGACCACTTCCTTCATGCTCAAGTCCTTGCGCTCACTGCGATACGTATCAGGGTCGAAATCGGCGACAAAGGCGCCTTCGACGATGGCTCGGGCCGCCTCTTCCGCGCCGGTAGCCAGCTCCGGCAAAGCAAACGCGCAACTCCTGATCGCCCGCGATCGCAAGTAACGGAGCGCGGTTCCAGCGGCTCTGCGCAGTTCAGGATGCGAGAAGGTCCTGGCCTTGCCTCCACCCACCACCAGCAACCGCTTCGCCTTCAGCCCTTGCGGGCGATGCAGCAGGACCGTTTCTTGCGCTTTGCCGCTGATCTCCCCGGAGGCCGTCAGTTCGGCGATGGCCTTATCCAGTGCTGAATCCTGGCTGGCAAGTTTTGGCTCGGTTTTTTTGTTTCCCTTGTCGGCGGGGGCATAGTCGAGCGCGAAAGCGACCAGGCATTCGCTCTCAACTTCAGCAAGATTGGCGGCGATCAATCGAAGTTCCATAGTAAGGTTCTCTCTCCAGGAGGTAGGTTACTGCTTTCGCGATCGCGCAATGGCTTCGCGGGCTTCCTTGTCGGCGGTGCGCCGGCGTTCCGTTTCGCGTTTGTCCCAGGATTGTTTTCCTTTGGCCAGTGCGATCTCACATTTTATCTTCCCGTTCTTGAAGTACATGCGCGTTGGAACCAGGGTGTAGCCGCGCTGCTGGCTCTTGGCCAGCAATTTGCGCAGCTCCTCGGCATGCACCAGCAGCTTGCGCGTACGCAGCGGCGCCTGGGGTGCGTAACCGGCGTTTTCGTAGGCTCCGATGTGCGCGTTCAACAGCCACAGCTCTCCATCCTTGACCAGAGCGTAAGCGTCTTTGAGGTTGGCGCGGCCGGAGCGGACCGATTTGACCTCCGACCCCGAAAGCACCATTCCTGCTTCCAGCCGGTCCTCGAGAAAATAATTGTGACTGGCGGCGCGATTCACGGTCGCGTCGCGCTCGCCCGAAGCGACAGGGTCGCGCTTAACGTTCTTGGGCTTATTCGCCTCGGTTTGATGGACGCTCTGGCGGGCCATAGCAGGCTCTTCATGTGCGCAGCAAAATTTTTATGCTAACACAGCGCAAAACGCGTGACGTGAAGTCGTTCTAGGTGCAGTGCAGATGATGTTGTATAATCTGGCATTCTGATAAGTCTAAGTTCCGGGCATTAGGTCCTTCGTATCCACGTGAAAGAGAAGGGGTTAGCTGAGCCCGAAAGCCAAGCAGGAGCGTATGCGTAGAGTAGCCGGTGTTCTCGCCATTGTTGTGCTTTGTTCAGCTCTGACGTTGGCCAAAGATCCCTCCAAAGAGTCCGCCAAAGATTCTTTCAAGAAGGGTGTGCACGCCGAAGCGCTGCAGGATTACGAGACTGCTTACACCTACTATCGGCAGGCCTATCAACTGGAGCCGACGAACGTAAAGTATCGCGTACCGTATCAACGCACGCGTTTCCTGGCGGCCGCTTCCATGGTCCACCGCGGGCAGAAGTTGCGCGATGAAGGTAAGTTGCAGGAAGCATTGCAACTGTTCGAGCAAGCTGCGGGAATCGATCCCAGCAATCAATTAGCAGGCCAGGAGGTTTTGCGCACACAAGAGATGATTGCCAAGCAAGCGGGCGCTCCCGGCCCTCCTCCCAAAAAAGAAGACCCCCTGCAGAGGCGTCTGGAAGAGGCTCTGCCTCCCGTCCGGTTGAACCCAATCTCCAATGCTCCTCTCAACGCTCTGGAGTATACGGAAGATGCTAAGACCATCTACGACACCATAGGGAAGCTGGCGGGCATCAACGTGTTGTTCGATCCCGATTACACCTCGCGCCGGGTGAGCGTCAAACTCAAGGACGTCAGCCTGCTGGAAGCTCTGGATATTCTGGCCCTGGAGTCGCGCACGTTTTGGCGTCCGGTCACGCCCAACACCATCTTTGTTGCTCAGGACACGCAGGCCAAGCGCCGCGAGTTGGAGCAGAACGCCATCAAGACTTTCTATCTTGGCAACGTCTCTGCGCCCACCGACTTGCAGGACATCGTGAACACCATCCGCACCGTGCTGGAGGTGCAGCGCATCCAGCAGATTCCCTCGCAGAACGCGATCGTCATCAAAGCTACTCCTGACCAGCTGGCGCTGGCGCAGAAGATGGTGGATGACATCGATAAGGGCAAGCCGGAAGTGGTTGTGGACGTGGTGGTAGCGCAGGTGCGCCGCGACAAGACACGAAATCTGGGCATTGTTCCTCCGCAAACCGCGACCGTCGCACTGCAGGGAACGGGCACCACAACCACCACCGGCACCGGCACTGGCACAACCACCACCGGCACCACGACCGCCGCCAATCCAATCAATTTCAACAGCCTTCAGCACCTTAACTCCACGAACTATGCGGTGACCATCGCGCCGGTCACGGCGTCGGCGCTGTTGAACGACAGCGACACCAGGATTCTGCAGAACCCGCAGATCCGGGCCAGCAACGGTGAAAAGGCCAAGCTCACGATTGCCGACAAGATCCCCATTGCCACCGGATCATTCGGAACGCCGGTGGGAGTAGGCACGGCGGTGGGCGCCGTCGGCGTGAACACGCAGTTCACCTACACCGATGTCGGCGTCATCATGGAAATTACGCCAACGATCCATCCAGACGGCCAGGTCACGCTCAAGACGTCGCTCGAAATCTCCAACGTCAGCAGCCAATCCACCATCGGCGGCATTACCCAGCCGATTATCAGCCAGCGCAAGATCGAACACACCATCCGCCTCGACGACGGAGAAATCAATCTGCTGGGTGGCATTATGGAGCAGGACTACACCAAATCCACCAGCGGCTGGCCGTTTCTGGGGCAGGTTCCTATCCTGAAGTACATCTTCTCGCAAGAGAATAAAGAAGTAACCACGAACGAAATCATCTTTCTGCTGATTCCCCATGTCGTGCGCGCACAGCAATTGACTGATCTGAACCGCCGCGCCCTCGACGTGGGAACCGGAACCGGCATCGACCTGCGCATCGCCACCAAGCAACCGGCGGAGAACGGGGGAGCGCAGGTAGCATCGGCAGGTTCGCCTGCACGGTTCGCGGAGGTGTCATCGCCCGCGCCATCGTCGAGGATCGAGCCGCCGCCAGCGCCGGCCGGAGCAGCGGTAAATCCAGCCGTAACAACGCCGGCCCCAAGCAGTCCGGCAGCAAGCAGTCCGCCGGCGGGCGCTTCGGGCGCGACCACGAGCCCCGCAGGCAACCAGTTGAGCCTCAGGCTCGATCCAGGAAATATAGCCCAGGCACAGGGAAGCACGTTTGCTCTGAACGTGGTGCTGGCCCATGGGCAGGATATATCGTCGGTTCCGATTCAGATTGCCTACGACCCCAAGGTCGTGGAGTTCGTAGGTGTGACCAACGGCGATTATCTGTCGAAAGATGGCCAGACAGTAGCGCTCGTGCAACGTAACGATCCGGTGTCGGGTCGCCTGACAGTCAGCGCCCAGCGTCCGCCGGGAAGCGCGGGCGTTTCCGGCGATGGCACGGTCTTCAACCTGACTTTCAGGGCAAAAGCCAAGGGCGCCGGAGTGGTTTCTATCTCCGTTGCCGGGGCCCGCAATAGCCAGAACCAACCCCTGGTGGTGATGGGCTCGCAGGCCGGGGTGACGGTGAACTAAGGGAGCTGAGTAGCCGTGAGCGCGGAACGAAAAAGCATGGGACCGGCGCGGCAACGCGGTGTAACACTGTTGGAGCTGATCATCGTAATCGGCATCCTCCTGATCCTGATGGGGGCGGCAGTTCCGGTGGCACGGCTCAGTGTTCGGCGGGCGCGCGAAGTCGAACTGCGCCGTGACTTGTGGGAGATGCGCACCGCCATCGACCGCTATAAGGATGCGGCCGACAAGAATGCTTTTACCCAGAAGCTGGACTCGCAGGGCTATCCCCCGGACCTGGACACGCTGGTGAACGGCGTGGAAGCCCAGGGCGGCAAGAAACTTCGTTTCCTGCGCCGCGTCCCCGTGGACCCCATGACCGGCAACAAAGAGTGGGCTTTGCGCTCGGTGCAGGATGATCCCACGTCCGACTCCTGGGGCGGCCAGAACGTCTTTGACGTCCGCAGCAAGTCTGACGGCACAGCCCTGGATGGCACGAAGTACAAGGATTGGTAAACAGCCATGAGAGGTTCAACTTTTCGGCCGCGGCGACTGCAGGGCGGCTTTACATTGCTGGAGATGATCATCGTGATCTCGATCATCACCATCCTGGTGGCCATTGCGGTGCCGATCTACACGCAACACCTCAGGCACGCCAAAGAAGTTGTCCTGAAGGAAGATCTCGTTTCCATGCGCAGCAGCATCGACCAGTACACGCAGGACAAGAACAAGGCTCCGCAGGACCTGAATGACCTGGTAAGCGCCGGTTATCTGCACGCCATTCCCAAGGATCCGTTCACCAATGCTACTGACACCTGGCAGGTCGTGCAGGAAGATGTGATGATGGCGCTCGATCAGACGCAGCCGGGCATCACCGATGTCCACAGCGGATCCAACCAGATCAGTTCAGAAGGAACCGCGTACAGCACGTGGTAGAGCCGAATACGCTGCGGTCCGTCTCTCACCGCCTCTCTTTTGCCCTCCACGCGCGGCATTTTGTTAACATTCCTGTATGCCGGTAGATACGGACGTACAAGCAACGCATCTGCCTCCCCTGAAGGCGCCTCGCGGAAACGAACTGAGCTGCAAGGGCTGGCCGCAGGAAGCAGCCATGCGCATGCTCATGAACAACCTGGATGAAGAGGTTGCCGAGCGTTCTCGCGATCTGGTGGTCTATGGCGGCACCGGCAAGGCTGCGCGCAATCAGCAGTGCCTGGAAGCGATTTTGGCCTCGCTCAAGTCTCTGGACAATGATGAAACTCTTCTGGTCCAGTCCGGCAAGCCGGTAGGAATTTTCAAAACTCACGATTACGCGCCCCGCGTGTTGATCGCCAACTCCAATTTGGTGGGCCACTGGTCGAATTGGGAGAAGTTCAACGAACTGGAGCGCGCCGGTCTGATGATGTACGGCCAGATGACCGCCGGCTCGTGGATCTACATTGGCTCGCAGGGAATCATCCAGGGTACATTTGAAACTTTTTCCGCAGCCGGAGAAAAACATTTCGGCGCCGATCTGGCGGGCAAACTGATTGTCAGCGGCGGCATGGGAGGTATGGGCGGGGCTCAGCCGCTGGCCGGGACCATGACTGGAGCCTGCTTCCTGGGTATCGATGTCGATCCCGAGCGCATCAAGAAACGTCTGAAGACCGGCTATTGCGACTTCATGGTCAATAGCCTGGATGAAGCGTTGCGCATCTTGAAGAACGCCGTGCGCAAGAAAGAGGCCGTCTCCGTCGGGCTGATCGGCAACTGTGCCGACGTCATCCCCGAACTGGCGGAGCGCGGTGTACTTCCCGACATTCTGACCGACCAGACTTCCGCTCACGATCCCCTGAACGGATACGTCCCCAACGGCATGACCTTTGAGGAGGCACTCGAACTGCGTAAACGCGATCCCAAAGCTTACGAAGAGAAATCGCTCGATGCTATGGCCCGGCACGTCGAAGGCATCCTGCGCCTGCAGAAGATGGGATCGGTGACATTTGACTATGGCAACAACATCCGGACCTACGCATTTCAGCGCGGGGTGAAAGACGCGTACGACTTTCCGGGGTTCGTTCCGGCCTACATCCGTCCACTGTTCTGCGAGGGGCGCGGCCCATTTCGATGGGTTGCCCTGTCGGGCGAACCTTCAGACATCGCAGTAACCGACGACTTGGTGCTGGAGTTGTTTCCGGAGAACCGCATTCTGCGGCGCTGGATTGAACTGGCGCGCAAGCGGATCAAGTTTCAGGGACTGCCAGCACGCATCTGCTGGCTGGGCTATGGCGAGCGTGCGCAGTTCGGACTGGCGATGAATGAGCTGGTGAAGAAAGGGAAGATCAAGGCGCCCATCGTGATCGGACGTGACCATCTCGATTGCGGCTCGGTCGCGTCGCCTTTCCGTGAAACCGAGAGCATGAAAGACGGCACTGATGCCGTGGCCGACTGGCCGATCCTGAACGCGTTGCTCAACACCGCGGCGGGGGCCTCGTGGGTATCGGTACACAACGGAGGGGGCGTGGGAATCGGCTACTCGCTGCACGCGGGCCAGGTTTTGGTGGCCGATGGAACTGACATGATGGCGAAGCGCATCGAGCGCGTGCTGACCACCGATCCGGGCATGGGCGTGATCCGTCACGTGGACGCTGGATATGACGAGGCTAAGGCGTTTGCGGAAAAGAAGGGTGTGCGGGTCCCGATGAAGGACGTCGGTGGTCGTTAGTCATTGGTTGTTGGCGGAAAGGATGGACTCCGAAACATTAACGTTGCTCTTGCGAGGGCAACACATCAATATGCCAGATCGCCTTTTCGCGTGGCTTGTGGCCACATCCGCCACTGCGTTTCTCGGATCTCGTGCAGCATCTTGCAGAGATCCTGCGCCGCGGAACGTCATTCCCGCGTCTTTGGCTTGCACACAAGAAAGGTGAGGTTGTCGTTGAAGGTGGAGTCATTGAGAAACACCGTGATGGTTATATCTACCGCTCTAACGAGCAGCGCCGCTAGATCCTTCCGCGTTAACGGAGACGCATGAACGCAGGTTCGAAAGTGCAGAAGAAGCTGCTGCCCACTATCTTCGATGGGATCTTCACTTGCCCGGTGACCTCGACGGCTGGAAAGTGATCAGGTGAATTCAACCACATTGCTCCTTGTCAACATCGGTCAGTTGCTTACGTTGCGCCATTCGGGGAGATCCGGTCCGAGCCGGGGAAAACAATTGCGTGAGCTACGTATCCTCGAAGACGCCGCCGTGCTCTGCCTTGGAGGCAAGGTCGTTTCTGTCGGCAAGACCAAAGACGCCCTGCGCGATCCCTGGCTTAAGAAGAATCGCAAAAAAGTCATTGAGATCGACTGTGAGGGGCAAGTCGTTTTGCCCGGCTTTGTAGACTCGCATACGCATCCTGCGTTCATGAATCCGCGGTTGGTTGATTTTGAAAAACGCACGGCTGGCGCCACGTATGAAGAAATTGCCGAAGCCGGTGGCGGGATTCGTTCCAGCGTCGGGCCGGTTCGCAAGGCAGGGAAGAGCGTGCTGGCCGAGAAGGTTCTCAGCGCGCTGCGCGAAATGGCAGACCAGGGGACGACCACGGTCGAAGCGAAATCCGGCTATGGATTGACTCTGGATGCGGAACTCAAGTCGCTTGCGGCAATCCGAGAAGCTGCGGCGGGGTGGCCTGGCACGGTGATTTCCACGCTGCTGGGCGCGCACGTGGTACCTGAGGAGTTTCGCGGACGCTCACAAAAGTACGTCGAGCTCGTCTGTAAGGAGATGATTCCGCAGGCCGCGCGCCGCAAGCTGGCCGAATTCGTCGATATCTTCTGTGATCGCGGCGCTTTTTCGGCGGAAGAAACGGCCACGATTTTTGCGGCTGCGCGTGAGCATAAGTTGAGAACGCGGGCGCACGTGGGCCAGTTATCGTCGACGCCGCTCGAGCGGTTGCTCGAGTTTCAACCCGCTTCGCTGGATCACATGGATCATGTAAGTGACGAGGATATTGCGCGGCTGGCAAAAAGCAACACCATAGCAACCTTTGTGCCTGGCGCTAACTACTTCTTAGGATTGGAGAAATATCCGGCGGCGCGGAAATTCATCGACGCGGGGGTTCCCGTTGCGCTCGCGACCGATTACAATCCAGGTAGTTCTCCTACCGCCAGCATGCCATTTGTCATGTCGTTGGCGTGCACGCACATGAAAATGTCGCCCGCGGAAGCTGTGGCCGCAGCCACAATCAACGGCGCGTGTGCGCTCGGAGTCGAAAGTCACAAGGGGTCGATCGAACCGGGGAAAGACGCGGATCTGGCCGTGTTTGATGTGGAGGACTATCGGGAGATTCCGTACTGGTTCGCGTCGAATCGATGCGCTTTGACAGTACTGAATGGGATTCCCGTGGCTTCGGGCGGTTTCGGGATTGGAATGAACTGCCGCAGAAGCATTTCCGTATAGTAAGAAGTTTAAAGATAGAAGTTAACGTAGAAGTGTGTCCGGCCCACGGGCTGTGCGCGATTGAACGCGCACGTACGCCGTTTCGTCGAATTTTCGCATCATAGAGTTGGAGTGAATTCATCAAGATGAAGCGTATTTTCTTGTCGTTCACATTTTTCATGTTGCTGTGCGGGTTTGCGGCAGCGCAACGGCTTCCGGAGATTGCGGTACCGGAGAACTACCAGATTTCCTTCGCTCCCGATTTCCAGAAAGACAATTTCGCCGGAGAAGAGACCATCAAGCTGCAGGTGCTCAAGCCCACCTCGCAGATCGTCCTGAATTCTGCAGAGATCAGTTTCGAAGAGGCGATCGTTTCAACGGGCGGCGCGACGCAGAAGGCGAAAGTCGCGCTCGATAAAGATAAAGAAATGGCTACGCTGTCGCTGGAGAAAGAAATTCAGCCCGGCGCAGCAACAATTCATATCAAGTACTCCGGCATCCTTAACGATGAATTGCGCGGTCTGTATCTTGGAAAAGATAAGCAGGCGCGCAAATATGCCGTCACGCAATTCGAATCCACTGACGCGCGGCGCGCATTTCCTTCCTTCGATGAGCCCGCCTACAAGGCTACGTTCGACATTTCTGTGGTGGCCGACAAGGATATGGCTGCGATCTCCAATGCAAAGATCGTTTCAGATACGCCCGGGCCGGCTGCTGACAAGCACACCGTGAAGTTCGCGACGACAGCAAAGATGTCGTCGTACCTGGTGGCGCTGGCAGTCGGGCATTTCGAGTACGTGGAAGGCGAGGCGGATGGAATTCCGATACGCGTATGGGGTCCGCCGGGAACCAAGGAGAGCGGGACCTACGCACTGGAAGTTTCCAAGTGGTGCATGAAGTACTTCGATCAGTATTTTGGCATCAAGTACCCGTTTGAAAAGCTTGACATGATCGGTCTGCCGGATTTTTCCGCGGGCGCGATGGAGAACACGGGTTTCATCACGTATCGCCAGGCGGAATTGCAGTTGGACGACAAGGTCGCCTCGGTGGAACTGCACCAGTTGGTCGCGACGGTGATTGCGCACGAGATGGCACACCAGTGGTTCGGCGACCTGGTCACCATGCAGTGGTGGGACGACATCTGGTTGAACGAGGGCTTCGCCACCTGGATGGAGAACAAGGCGGTCGGCACGTGGAAGCCCGAGTGGCATTTCGAACTGGCTGACGTGGAAGATACTGCCGGCAGCTTGAATTTCGATTCTCTAAACAATACGCGGCCGATCCACCAGGCGGCGGAGAGTCCGGCGCAGATCCAGGAACTTTTTGACGGCATCGCCTATGACAAGGCAGCGTCGGTGCTGCGCATGCTGGAAGCGTACCTCGGTCCTGAGGTGTTTCGCGCGGGCGTGAATCAATATTTGAAGGAACATTCTTACGGCAATTCGACGGCTGACGATTTCTGGAAGACGCTGGCGAGGGTGTCAAAGAAGCCGGTCGATGAGATCATGCCGACCTTCGTGAAGCAGCCCGGCACTCCCTTCGTAAGCGTGCGCGCGCAATGCTCGGGAAGCACGGACTCGGTGACTCTTTCACAGACGCGTTACTTTTATGATCGGTCACTTTTCGATGCGGGCAGTCCTGAAATGTGGCAAGTGCCAGTCTGCTTAAAACAAAGCGCGGCTGGCGGCAGGGCAGGCGAGAAGTGCGTTCTGCTGACCAAGAAATCTGAGACGGTTGAACTTCCGGGATGCGGCTCGTGGGTGATGGCAAATGCCGGCGCGCGCGGCTACTACCGGTCGGGATACTCGTCGGACGCGATCCGCGCTATGGGGCGCAGCATCGAGAAGGACCTGAGTCCGGCGGAGCGAGTCGCGGTGCTCAATGATTCGTGGGCATCGGTGCGGGTTGGCAAGCAGCAGATCGGTGATTTCCTCTCACTGGCCGAGGGACTGCAGTCAGACCGTACGCGTGCAGTCATGGCACAGGTCACGTTGAAACTCGACTACATCGCGACATACCTGGTCAGCGATGCCGATCGAGCGGGATACCAGCAGTGGGTGCGGCGTTTGCTCACTCCTGCCGCAAAGGATCTCGGATGGCGTCCTCAAGCTGGCGAGAGCGATGAGACCAAGAGCTTGCGCGCCCGTGTGCTGTACACGCTTGGCTATGCGGGACGGGATCCGGAAGTGATCGCCTCGGCGCGAAAGCTAACGGAGCGGGCGCTGCAGGAGCCGGCATCCATTGATTCGACTGTTGCTTTTACCGCGTTTTCGCTGGCTGCGCAAAACGGCGATGCGGCGTTGTATGACCAGTTGATAGCGAAACTGCAAAGCAATGGCACGAGCCTGGAGAGTTACTATTTGTACTTCCAGACGCTTTCGAAGTTCCGCAATCCGAAACTGCTCGAGCGCACGCTGGAATATGCGATTTCCCCCTCCGTCCGTAGCCAGGACACGCTGGGTCTGATCGCGGCGGTCATGAAGAATCCGGCCGGCGGCAAACCCGCGTGGGAATTCGTGCAGGCGCATTGGTCGGATATCGACAAGGTCGGTGGCGGCTTCACCAGCGGGGAAGTCGTAGGCGCAACCAATGTGTACTGCGAGTTGGGCCTGTACGATCAAGTGCAGGACTTCTTCACACAGCACAAAGTGCCGACCGCCGAGCGAACGTTGAAGCAATCGCTGGAAAGCATCCACACCTGCGCCGACTTGAAATCGCGGCAAACGCCGGAACTGTCGCAATGGTTGCAAACGAGGGGAGCAGCGTCAGGGAAGTAGAGCGCACGATCAGCCAAGCACAGGGCTGGGCCGCGAAGCACAGGATCTCATCTTCGTGGGCCTGGCCGTTTTGGTCTGCAGTGAACGGGATGGCACGCCCAAACAATCCGAACGTTAACAGGCCAAACCGTTCATTCAACGTAGATCGTAAAAAAGTAAAGATCGTGATGAAGACATCGTAGCGATTGCGCGGCAGACAAACACGGAGTTTGAGCGATTGAGTATCGGTTGCTATAATCGAGGACGTTCCTCACGCTCAACGAGTGGTTCTGGTTGACGGCGCCCGCCGACAGCCTTCATCGACCCAGCGTGACAAGAGCGGCTCGCGACGACGCCTGATGGCGCGAGTGATCCAGGCAGTGGCCAGGTAGCTCAGGTGGTAGAGCGCAGCCCTGAAAAGGCTGGCGTCGGCGGTTCAACTCCGTCCCTGGCCACCA
>CAZFRV010000069.1:0-9605 GCA_964521445.1 uncultured Acidobacteriaceae bacterium | reverse complement strand
AGGGAAGTCGCTTCGTTCGACTTCTCCAGGCGCTGCGCGACTTCCGACGTTGTCAATCCTTCCACCTTGGCCAGCAGGATCACGCGCCGATAGTCCTCCGGCAACCGGCTCAGGCTCTCCACAAACCTGCCCAGTGACTCGTTTTCCGTAAAAATCCGGCTGGGCGTATTGTAGTCGGCAGGCTCGGGACCACCAGGGTTGCTTTCCGAGCGGAAGCGCACATGCTCTCCGGCGCGCTTTTGCCGGTTTTGCGCTCGGGCCGCATCCACCATCACGTGATCGGCAATCCGTGCCAACCAACTCATAAAGCTTCCCGGAGCCTGGTACTCGAAACGCTCGATATCACGATAGGCGCGAAGCAGGGTTTCCTGGAGAACGTCGTCCACATCGGCGTCACGTCGTAAGTTCGTCCCTAACTTGTAATGCACCAGAACAGCCAACCGCGAGCGGTACTTCGCAAAGAGCTGCGTGAAGGCGTCTTGATCGCCTTGCTTGACGCGCTCTACGAGACCGTGGCTCGAGGTGCGGGGTTCCATCTGGCGAACTTTCCCGTCTAGAGAGAACTTCGCGATATGTAAGCAGACCTTGAGGCGGGAAGCAAGCATCTCTTGCCAGGCTGCTTATCCGACTGCTATTCGGGCGGTGCGGATTCAAGCGGCTTCATTTCAGACGGACCTTCATTTCGTTGTTATTGCTGAAGGTCACGAGCAACACCCGGTCGCTGCCTTCGGGAAAGCTGCCTCTCAGACTGAGCGACTCGTCGTAGGACTGCGAAGGAGATTGCACGTTCACACGGAGCTGGTGCTGGCCGGGGGCAATGTAGATGTCCTCTGATGGATCGGCTTCCGCGTGCCCAAACAGCCCGAATTTTTTCTTGGAAGGCGCTTCGAGTTTTTTGTGTAAGGCGCGCTGCTCATCCACCCATACCGTCAGCGTAGCGTCGCGGAGCTTGGTATTCGCAGAAATCCGAAGCGGTACGGAATGCGAACCCCAAGCCAGCCGGCTCGTACTTGGTTGCGAGGCAGCCCGCGACACGGAAACGGTGTTTGATTTGACAGGCTCGTTGGCTGCGGCAGAGGGAGACGAAACAGGAGCGGCCTGAAGAGGTTGGCGCAAGTTCTGCCAAATTCCGAAAGCCACAATGACGCTGATGCAGGACAGCAGGCCGAGCGTGCGCCCGCCTCGGGTCGTAACGAGTCTCTTTGATATTTGTTGCAGCCCGGCCACCGTGCCGCCGCCGGGCCCTTCGCGTTTCCGGGTGGCATTAGCGTAAATTCGGTCCGCGATTTCGAATAGGCCTGGAGGACTGGAACCGGGTTCCTTGTTTCCGTTCCACAGCTCCGGTTCGCCCAGAATACTCTGCAGATCGCGTGCCATTTCCGACCCGCGTTGGTACCGATCCGCGGGGTTCTTGGCCATCGCTCGACAAACAACGTCGTTGAGCCCCGGCGGCAGACTTAAATTGAGGGCTTCGACAGGAACCGGCTCATGGTGGACAACCTTGAACGATACGGTGATGACGCTGTTGCCCTGAAACGGGCGGTGGCCGGTCAACAGCGTATAGAAGATCACTCCCAGCGAAAAGAGATCGGACCGCCCATCGATCGGCTCGCCGTTGAGTTGCTCCGGCGACATGAAGGCCGGCGTTCCCAGGACTTGGCCATTGACGGTCAGTTCGCTGAGATTCAGCTTGGCCACGCCAAAGTCGGCGATCTTGGCATGGCCGTCTTCGGTAAGCAGAATATTGGATGGTTTCAAATCGCGGTGGATGACGCCCTGGCTGTGCGCGCAGTCGAGCGCCTCCGCCAACTCTCGAACGAGAGCGGCGGCAACCCGGGAACTGAGTTCCCCCACTTGCTCCAACGACTTGCCCTTGACGTATTCCATGACGATGTAGGGCGTGTGAGTGTCGGGCTCTTCGCCAACGTCGAAAATCGTCACAATGCCGGCATGGGAAAGACGTCCGGCAGCTTCCGCCTCGCGCATGAAACGCTGGCGGTACTCCTCTTGAGCCTCGGGATGTTGTCCGACAACGGAAATGCTCTTGATCGCGACCATGCGGTTGATGGCTGGGTCGCGGGCGCGGTATACCACTCCCATGGTGCCCCCGCCAATCTTGTCGAGGACTTCATAGCGTCCGAATCGTCGCACATCGCTTGCTGGATCTGCCATTGGAAGCCAGACTATATGAACATTATTAGGCAGGTTAGACGGTCCTTGTTGGTTACCGTAGTAACCGGTAGAGCCTCTGCCGGCCCCAGATTCGATACATGGGAAAAGAACCCTTTCGTGATCTGGCTTCTGGCCTCAAAATACAGGCGAGGGGGAGCCTGTGCTCCGTGAGTAATCGCGCTACTGCATCGATTCCGGCCTGATCTTCTCCGTGTCTCCGTGCCTCCGTGGCAGGGTTTCGCCAAAGATTCCCCTGGCGGGCCGTTTTTCGCTAAAATCTTAGTGTTCATGTCCCTGACCAAAGCCCAGGCCCTGGAGATGTTCCGCTCTGACGATCTGATCGGGATCGGCATGGAGGCGGACGCGGTACGCCGCCGGCTGCATCCGGAAGGCGTGGCCACGTACATCATCGACCGCAACATCAACTACACAAATTTTTGCACCGAGTACTGCACGTTCTGCGCTTTCTACGCGCCGGTCAAGGGGCCTGGCCGCTCCAAGGGCTACGTTCTGGATTTCGAGACCATCTACGAGAAGATCCGGGAGACGGTCGAGTTGGGCGGCACCGGGGTGTTGATGCAAGGTGGTCTGCATCCCGACCTGAAACTCGAATGGTATGAAGACATGATGCGCGGCATCAAGCAGCGCTTCCCGCGCATTCACCTGCACTGCTTTTCGGCTTCCGAGATCATCCACTTCGCCGAGATCAGCGGTCTCTCGATTGAAGACACCATCCGCCGCTTGCGCGATGCCGGTCTCGATTCCATTCCCGGCGGCGGCGCCGAGATCCTGGACGACGAGGTCCGTTACAAGATCGCGCGCCTCAAGTGCCTGACCGAAGACTGGCTTAACGTGCATCGCACCGCGCACAAGCTGGGCATGCGCACCACCGCCACTATGATGTTCGGCGTGGGCGAGACCGTGGAGCACCGCATCAACCACTTCCAGCGGATTTACGACCTACAGGAAGAGACCGGAGGATTTACCGCATTCATCCCCTGGAGCTTCCAGCCCAAGCACACCGCGCTGGGCGGCCGCCACTGGGATGAAGCCACTGCGGTCGAGTATCTGAAAGTTCTGGCCATCTCCCGGCTCTATCTGTCGAACTTTGAGAACGTGCAATCGAGCTGGGTCACGCAGGGATTGAAGGTTTGCCAGGTTGGCCTGCGCTTCGGCGGCAATGACGTGGGCTCTGTGATGCTCGAAGAAAACGTGGTGCGCTCCGCCGGCGTCACCAACTGCACGACCGAAGAAGAATTGCGGCGCATGATCCGCGACGCCGGCTTCGTGCCCAAGCAGAGGGACACGCTGTATCGGCAACTTTTCCTGAATTAGGACTCTACGATCCTCGAGCTGGGTTCCTTTGAGATTCCGAGCGGAGCGAGCTAAGTTCCACCCTCATGTGACTTCGAGGTTTTTTAAGACAGTAGGTATCTCTCGCTTCGCCCGAGATTGCAGAAAAAACGCTCGCCATCAGGTACAATCTATCTATCCCAATTTCTTATCCTGGGAGTCCTTCGCCTGAACGTCTTGTGTTCCAATGTCGCGCTGTTGCTTCTTGCCGCTTCGCAAAAGGGGCTGGTGCAGTATTTCAAGCGGCAGTTTCTGGACCAGACTTTCAAGGGCCTGTATTCGCCGAACGCCTTCGACCTGATGCTGCTGATTCCCTACTTTGTGGTCATGATCATTCTGGCCATCTACGGGCTGCACCGGTATGCGCTGGTTTACATGTATTACAAGAACAGCAAGAACCGCACCACCGAGCCGGCGACACAGTTCAGCGAACTACCCCGCATCACCATCCAGTTGCCGATCTTCAACGAACAGTACGTGGTGGACCGGCTGGTAGAGGCCATCTGCAAGCTGGACTATCCCAAGGACAAGCTCGATATCCAGGTGCTGGACGATTCCACCGATGAGACGGTGGAGGCGGCGTCAGCGATCGTGGCTCGTTTCGCCGCGCTGGGGAACCCCATCACCTACATTCATCGCGACAACCGCGAAGGTTTCAAGGCCGGCGCTCTGCAGAACGGAATGCTCACCGCCAAAGGCGAGTTCATTGCGATCTTCGACGCTGACTTCGTCCCCACCGAAGACTGGCTCATGCGCGTGGTCCATTATTTCAGTGATCCCAAGATCGGCATGGTACAGACGCGGTGGACCCATCTCAACCGCGATTACTCGTTCCTCACGCAGGTTGAAGCCATCCTGCTCGACGGTCATTTCATTCTGGAGCATGGCGGCCGCTCGCGCAGCCAGGTCTTCTTCAATTTCAACGGCACCGCCGGCATGTGGCGCCGCCAGGCGATTCTCGACGCCGGCGGCTGGCAGCATGACACTCTCACCGAGGACACCGACCTCTCCTATCGCGCACAACTGAAAGGTTGGAAGTTCAAATACGCGCAGGACATCGAGTGCCCGGCCGAGTTGCCTATTGAGATGACGGCCTTCAAAACCCAGCAGGCGCGCTGGGCCAAAGGCCTGGTCCAGACCGGCAAGAAGGTCCTGCCCAAGGTCTTCCGGAGCGACGTCCCGTTCCGGGTGAAGGTGGAGGCCTGGTACCACTTGAGCGCCAACATCAGCTATCCCCTGATGATCATCTTCTCCACGCTGCTGATGCCGGCCATGATCATCCGCTCGTTCGGCGGATGGTTCCAGATGCTGGTGATCGATCTGCCTCTGTTCATGGCTTCAACGTTCTCCATCTCCAGCTTCTACCTGGTTTCCCAAAAAGAGTTACTGCCGCGCACATGGCCGCGCACATTTCTCTATCTACCGCTATTGATGGCGCTGGGCATCGGCCTCACGCTCACCAACACCCGGGCGGTACTGGAAGCGTTGTTCGGCATCAAGTCGGCATTCAAGCGCACGCCGAAATATCGCGTGCAGACAAAGGGCGACAGAGCGCTGGGACAGAAGTACCGCCGGCGCCTCGGCCTGGTGCCTTGGCTGGAACTTCTGGTCGGCGTCTATTTCGCGCTGATGTGCTGGTACGCCTTCAGCAGCGGGAACTACTGGACGCTTCCCTTCCTGATGCTGTTTGTCGTGGGCTACTGGTGCACCGGGCTCATGTCATTGCTGCAGGGAAGATTGGAGCGCTTCTCAGTCAAGCGCGAGGCGCATTCTAAGCCTTTCCCCGTAGGCGTATAGGGGTTTCGCCGCCCGCGGCGGGGTCCTGCTCTGGTATGCTTACCCGGTACTGAATGAAAATATTGTTCCTCATCCTGCTGCTCTCTGTGGGGGCGATCCTGGTGACCATAGTGGCATTGTGGTGGCGGTTGCGCTGGCACTTGCGCCGCTCCGATCAAGCGCTCAAGACTACCCTGGCGGAGATTCAGCCGGAACAAGAATCGATCGAAAAGACGTAAGACCGAACAGGCAACTCCATCGCAACCAAGCCATTTTCAAAGCCGGCGCAACCGGCCCAGGTCGAAACACAACAAGTATTGTAGGATCTCAATCATGGCCTCTTCGTCTGTTGTTACGCAAATTCGCGAAATCACCGTCGCTCACAGTCCGGATTCGGACGACGCTTTCATGTTTTACGGCCTGGCCACCAATAAAGTCCGGGTGCCGGGCCTGAAGTTCTCGCATACTCTCACCGACATTGAGACCCTCAACCGCAAGGCAATGCAGGGAGTGTATGACGTTTCCGCCATCTCCTTTCATGCCTATCCTTACGTTCAGGACAAGTACGCCTTGATGTCGTGCGGCGGCAGCGTAGGTGAACAGTACGGGCCGATGGTGGTGGCTTCGCGACCGGTGGGGCTGGAAGAACTGCCGCGGCTGAAGGTTGCCGTGCCCGGAAAGCTGACGACGGCTTATCTGGCCCTCAAACTCTTCTCACCTAAGATTGAGACCGCGGTCGTGCCCTTCGATCGCATCATCCCCGAGGTGGTCGCCGGCAACTATGAAGCCGGGCTGATCATTCATGAAGGCCAGCTCACGTATGAAAGTTCAGGGCTGAGCAAAGTTCTGGACCTGGGAAAATGGTGGCATGAACTCACCGGGCTGCCGCTGCCGCTGGGCGGGAACGCCATCCGGCGCTCGCTGGGACGGGAACTGATCTCGACCGTGAGCCAGGCGCTGCGGGACAGCATCCAGTACGGACTCGACCATCGCGAAGAGGCGCTGGCTTACGCCATGCAGTTCGCCCGCGATCTGGATACACAGAAAGCGGACCGCTTCGTGGGCATGTACGTGAACGAACGCACACTGGATTACGGAGCAGACGGGAAGGAAGCTGTGACCCGCCTGCTGGAAATGGGGCACCGCGCCGGAATCATCCCGGATCCGCCGAACGTGGAGTTTGTGTAGCTGGAAGCCCGGAGACGCGGTGATTCCGCGCCTCCGAACCGTTAACGATGCTTAGTATCGGCCGCGACCGCCGCCACCACCGCCGCGGTTGCCGCCTCTGCCGCCACCGCCACCACCAAACCCGCCTCGTCCGCCACCGTACCCGCCTCGTCCGCCACCGCCGCCGCCCCCAAAGCCTTTGCTGACTTTGGGACGTGCTTCGTTGACGTTCAGCGCTCGGGAGCCAAGCTGGGTGCCATTGATCCCGTTGATGGCCTTTTCGGCCTCTTCGTCGTTTGCCATTTCAACAAAGCCAAAACCTCGCGGCTGGCCTGTATCACGGTCTTTTAAAATCGTAACGTTATCGACCTGCCCGTAAGCTGCAAAAGCCTGCCGGAGCTCGTCTTCAGAGACGTTGAAATCCAAATTACCTACATAGATATTCTTCATGCGATCCTTCTTCAAGTGAATACAGGCGCCGTGATACTGGCGTACTGTGAAATTGACCGGGATAGAAATACTTTCAGTGGTTTACCTGCTTATTCGCGCGGCGCGAACCCTATTAGGGTACGCCTGAGCCTGAGAAGATGCAAACCAGGGTTGACTATCGCCCGGTTTGGGCAAGCTTCTTCGGTGACTGGCGGTAGTTGACTGGCCTACTCCGTTCCGTTCTATACTCTTGCAGGGAAGGGATATAGGCATGTCAACCCTAGTATTCTTACTCCTTTTTGGCACGACCATGGCGCAGAATCAGCTTGACCCGGCACAGCCAGGCGACGTCCAAGCTGAACAGAGATTTGTACTCCAACCCCGGCACGACCTGAGAATCCAAGTACAGCAGCGTGCCATGCCAGACGCCAGACGCGCATTGGATCGCGCCCCGTTTGACGGCGCCAACCTTTGCTTCGCCATCCGTAGCTACATCTTCAAACGCCAGGACGGGAACGCGCCGGTCCTGGTGAACACTACCACGTGCACGCCGGCCAGCACGATACAGCGCCGGCAAGTTGCGAATCCGCCCCCAGCGCGCCTGGTCCCACAGTGAGTTGAGTTTCGCCAGATTTCCGGCCCCAGGCAATGCCGAAACGTGTCCTCGGCACACTTCACTCAGGCTGTTTTTCCATCTGGACGTACATCCCATCCTCGCCGGTTTGAACAAATCCCAGCCGCTCATAAAGATGCGCGGCGGGATTTGTCTTCAAGACCTGCAAACGCAGGGGGACGTGCGCCTGGCTGCACTCTGCGATCAGGTCGCAAATCAATCCTCCGCCGATTCCGCTTCCGCGATGGGCCGGCAGCAAAGAGATATCAACCAGAGTGTTAGCATTGGCCGCCCGTTGCACGATGATCCGCCCAATGGGCGTTTCCCCGAGCATCACGATCTGTTGTTCCGCCTGGGCATAAGCCGTCTCATACCAGCGCTGCTGGGAGGCGAACTGCATGCGCAATAAGGGCTCCAGTTGAGCGCTGTCCCACCCCAGCGCGGCGAACTCGGCCTGGCGCGTGCTGGCATAGAGCTGGAACAGGAAGTCCTGATCGTCGGAGCTGGAGGGTCGCAACAGTGGTTGCATAAACCTTAGCCGGAGGCGTACCGGCGAGTGACCATCGTAAACGAAACCGGCAGGACCTCCAAAAGAGCAATGGATTCTGGATTCAAGACGCTCTTCGACTACCTGTAAGATCATTGGCATGTCCATGCCGAGACTGTGGTTTCGTTGATATGGCTGAAACGCAAAAGCGCTATTTCGCCGGGGTTTCGAGGAACACTGTTTTTTTGGCGTTCGCCAGTCTGTTCGCCGATATCTCCTCGGAGATGCTCTATCCGATCTTGCCGATCTTTCTCACGCAGACCTTGCATGCCGGCGGCAGTGTCGTCGGTTTGGTGGAGGGGATTGCGGAAGCAACACAGAATGTCGTGCAGGGGCTCTCGGGCTGGCTCTCCGACAAGCTCCAAAAAAGGAAGTCTCTCGCATTAGCCGGTTACTTTGTAGCAGCCGTGGCAAAACCTCTGATGGGTTTCGCGAGAACGTGGCCAGGCGTATTGGGAGGTCGGTTTCTGGACCGGCTTGGCGCCGGTTTCCGCTCTGCTCCGCGGGACGCGCTCATCGCGTCTTCGGTGCTGGACGAAAACCGAGGGCGAGCTTTCGGCCTTGAGGGCATTGGCGATAATTTAGGCGCGTTCTTGGGGCCACTGCTGGCTGTTCTCCTTTTCTTTTCGTTCCATTTTGAGATCCGCTCGATCTTTTATCTAGCGATCGTTCCCGGTCTTCTCGCCTTCTTCATGGTCCTGCCGGTCCGCGAACGTCCAGTGGCCGTGGCGGCTAAATCCAAAATCGATGTCAGTCTGCGAGAGTTCCCTGCAGGCTATTGGAAATACCTGCTGGTGATCGCGCTGTTTGGGATCGGTAACTCAAGCAACTCGTTCTTGATTCTCGAGACAAAGAGCATCGGTGCTTCGCTTGAGTCGACCATCTTGATTTATGCAGGGTTCAACCTGGTAGCCGCCCTGATTTCCTATCCCGCGTGATCTCTTTCCGACAGATGGGGCAGAAGAAATGTCCTTCTGCTGTCGTTCTCGATCTTCTTCGTTGCGTATTTCGGTTTTGCGCGCACCAGAAGCGTAGCAATGATAGCCGTCTTGTTTATCTTCTATGGATTATTTCAGGGGATATTCCGCACCGTCGGCAAGGCATTCGCGTCGGACTTCGTGCCCGAGCACCTGCGCGCCAGTGGAGTCGGCTGGTACAGCACAACCGTTGGACTGTTGGGACTGGTGGCCAGCGTTGTTGCCGGGCTGCTTTGGGACCGGATTGGCCATGCGGCCGTGTTTTATTGCGGCGCAGCGTCTGCCGTATTGGGCACGATTGGATTGCTCGCGCTGATTCCGGGGAGAGCGAGCAAGCCAACCGAGGCGACAGCCCGGTGACTGCTTGCAATCTTCAGGCATTGTGACCGTCTTCAAGATGAAAGGCTTAAATGGAGCAGGCAAGGACCAATTTCGTGCTGAAGCCGCCGCTTTTTGCCACATTCGTTGTGCTCGGACATTTTGCCGTTGTCATCTGGCATTTGCTGTTGCTTGTGAAGGTTCAACCCAGCACACCCCGGATCGCCCTGCTGCTGCTGATTGTGGTGAATTT
>CAZFRV010000068.1:0-9219 GCA_964521445.1 uncultured Acidobacteriaceae bacterium | reverse complement strand
GAGGACATCACCCGAAGTGTAGCAGCTTGAGGCGTTCAGGAGGTCTGACATCCGTTATCACTGGGACGGCATCCAGATTTACGTGTCAAAGGGACGAAACATGAGTCTTAGCCGCACACCAATGGCTCCTCTTATTACGGTGTTAATCTGTTGCACCGTAACCTTCATTTATCCATCGAACATGTCAGCAGCCGTGCCCGCTGCTTCTCCGCAGCCTGAAGTCAAGATCGCGGGAACGATTACCGACCGCAACGGAGAGGCGATGAATGTAAAGACCACGAATGGAAAGATCGTCGAGGTCGTACTCAATCCCGATACCAAGATCGAAGAGCCGGAGGGGGTCATTGGTTTCAGAAAAAAGCGACTGGACGTGACCGCCCTGACAGCGGGTCTAAGCGTGACGGTACAAGGCTTGCAATATGAGAACGACCAGTTGGTGGCAAAGACAATCACGTTTTCGTCCCACAGCCTGCAATCCACGAATACCACACCATCGGCCGCCGCGTCTGGGCCGCAGCTCACCAACCTCGCTGACTACGACGTGAAGGCCACGTATGATGCTCACTTCGAAGCAGGAAGCGCCCTGCTGTCTCAGAGCGATAAGACCGGGCTTATGAATCTGGCAAACAGCGCCACCGAGCTTTCCTCCTACGTCATCCAAGTGCGTGCTTTTGCCGATGTTCCGGGCAACAATGCTTACGACCACCAATTGAGCCGTGACCGCGCGGAGGCAGTCATTGACTATTTGGAACATGCCGGGAATGTTTCTATCACGCACATCATTGCTCCTGGCGTTTTAGGATCGAGAGTCCCAACGGCAACGAATGAACCGGCCGGAGGCAATCCGCAAAACCGGCGCGCAGAGGTCAAGGTCTTGGTGCGCAAGTAACGTACGCGTCACTCATCTGGATTCCAATTTTCTTTGTTATTGCCTTGAAGCTCAGTGACGCCAGCGGCTGATCAGCCAGAACACCAGCGTGAGAACCACGCTGAGGATGATCGAAGTGGCAAGAGGAAAGTAGAAGACAGTGTTCTTGCCCCGATAGACGATGTCCCCCGGCAGGTGTCCCAGGGGCAGATGCAAGCGCCCCGCGAAGAGCAGGGCCAGGCCGATCACCACGATGACCCCGCCCACCAGCAGCAGAAGCCTACCCAGTTCCACCATGCTTACTATTTTATCGGGTGTTGAGGGCTGAAGCTTAGCCGCGAATCCACGCAAACCTTCTCGAATCGTGTGACTCAATGTCTGCGATTTCGTCCCGCCTGGCTTCGCAGGGTTTGGGGGCGTTGTGAGTGAAAACGCCCCGATTACAACAGTAATGTGCAACAGTTCCACTCCGGAGCCTAAAATCGGTTGTTGTCGCAGTTGGTTTGGTGACCTATGAGCCAGATGAAAGTGGTCAGTCTGATCGGCACCTTTGTAGTGATTCCCTCGCAGGGGTTCCTGGCGTTTATCTGGCAACTCCGATGGGATACTGCCCCCGCAGATCGTCTTTTTCCGTGGTTCGGACTTTTGCCCAACGTTGCCGCCGTACTGTGTAGCTGGTACAAGCCCAGGGTGAGCGCCTACTGGGTGTTCATCAATATTGTGATCGGGACCTCAATCTTCGTATGGGAGGATTGGCACAACCTGGTTGATCCAACGGTAAATTCTTCTGATCAATTGATCGGAATACTCGCCGAAGCCGGTTTCTGCTATTTCTTCCCTTTGCTTTTCGCTGTTGCCATGCTAACGGCCATCGCCTCTTCCAAGGCGAACAACACCGTCAAATAACAAGACCCATCATCCCAGGGTAGGGGCGGAACAATTGGCGTAACATCGCCATTACACTCACAACACAAGAGCATTGTCCAAGGCGTGCCCGGCCCCATCATGGCAAAGGTGGTTGTGCTCTTCTACTTCGAGTACTGGTCCCGCAGCTCCGTCTGCTTGCTGACCAACGGGATCTCTTGTCCGGCGATGAAAACGTGCTTCACGTCGGTCTTCACGTCCAGTGGATCGCCGTTGGCCACCACCACATTGGCCATTTTGCCCGTGTCGAGCGAGCCCAGGTCCTTATCCAGACCGAACATCTGCGCGGGATTGAGGGTGAGCGCCTTGAGTGCCTCGCCGGAAGGCAGGCCGAATGCCACGGCATAACCGGCAGAATAGGGCAGGTCGCGCACTCTGTGGGCGTCGTAGGTGGCGAAGGCGATCTTGATGCCACGCTTGGCCATCTCCGCCGGCAAGCGATAAACGGCGTCGTAGCGCTCCCATTCCTTCGGCTGCTCATAGATCGGGCCCACGATGACCGGGACGCCGCTGGCGGCAACCTTGTCCAGCACTTCGGAGGAATGGGACAGATGACTCAAGATCACCTTCAAGTGATACTCCTTGGCCATATCCAGCACGGTCTGAACGTCGTTAGGTTCCTCCGCCGCCAAGACCATTGGTTTCTGCCCGTGCAAGTAAGGAAGCAGGGCTTCAAGTTTCAAGTCGCGTTTGGGTGCGGCGCCGGCTTTGTCAGGGTCAGCGGCTTTCTTCTTCTCCCAAGCGGCGAGTTTGGCCTCATAATCCTGCGCGTCGATGAAGGCCTGGCGAAGTTGTGTGGCCATGCCCATGCGCGTCTGGGGAAACTTGGCCGTCTCGAAGCTTTGATTGCGGCGTTGCCGCCCAGTGAAGTTCAGGGGCAGAGCGATGTCGCGCACCATGAGCATTTCCGCTGCCGAGCGTCCGGCAAGCTGGATGAAGGAATCCTGTCCAGGCAGCGTATCACCGATGGCGGGAGCCACGATTGCGTTAGTGATGCCGTTGATGCGGGCGACGGGAATCAGCGCGGTCTCGGCATGGAACGCGTCATATACGTGCATGTGCGGCATGATCTCGTCGCTGGGCTCGATCATGTCGTCGGTCATGCGGTCGGCCGAGATTTCAGTTAAGCCCAGGTGAGTTTCAGCATCGATCAGGCCGGGATAGACGGTCATGCCGGTTACATCGATCACCTTGGCGCCGGCAGGAATAGCAGTGGAGGCCGGGCCCACGGCGGTGATCCGGCCGTTTTGCATCACCAGCACGCCGTTTTCGATCGCGCCATGGCTTACCGTTAACAACTTGCCGCCGCGCAACACGATCGTCCCGCTGGCCTGCCCTTCAGGCTTGGCGGCTGGCTTGGAAGGCTGGCCATAAGTAGCCGTTACAAGAATGGATACAATCAGAAGTCTCTTCAGCATGGCTATTGGCCCTCCTTGTAATGGGTCAAGCCCAGTCCGGGCAGCGAGCGGTCAAAGAATACATCCCCGTCAATGATGACCTTGTCCACCAGCGCGGACGAGGAAAGCGGATAGCTGTTCCAGATGGAGATGTCCGCGTCTTTGCCCACGTCGAGCGAACCAACGCGGTCTTCCACCCCGATGATCCAGGCGGGGTTCAGCGTGATCATCTTCAGCGCGTCTTCTTCGCTCACGCCGTAGTGGATGATCTTGCCCGCTTCCTGATTGAGCCGGCGGGTCACGTCTTCCGAGTCGCTCTTCAGGGCCACGCGCACGCCTTTGTTGAGTGAGATGGCGGCGTTCCAGGGGATGCCGTCCCAGGCTTCGTACTTAAAGCCCCACCAATCCGGCCAAGTGGCGATGGCTACGCCGTTGGCGGCGATCTTGTCGGCCACTTTGTAGGCTTCAAGCGCATGATGGAAGGCACGGATCTTGTAGCCGAATTCCTTGGCGATGGCCATCTCGGTCAGGAACTCGTCCGCCCGATAGCAGTGAATCTGCACTAGCAGCTTGCCGCGCATCACGTCGGCCAGGGCTTCAAGCTTCAGGTCTTTCTTGGGCGGGGCGGCGTCCTTGTCGCCCTTTTTGACCTTGGCCTCGTAGTCGTCCCACTGGCGCATGTAGTCGCGGGCCTCGGTGAACGCCTGACGCATGACTTCAAAGTTGCCCATGCGCGTGGAGGGAAGCTGGTTCTTCTGCCCGTAAACGCGCTTGGGATTCTCGCCGCTGGCAAACTTGATGGACTGGGGCGCGCCGGGAAAGAGCAGCTCATCGCGGCCCAGGCCGTACTTGTGTTTGATCACGATGGCCTGTCCGCCGATCATGTTGGCCGATCCGTGCAACAGCAGCGAGGTAGTCACGCCGCCGGCCAGCGCATGATAGATGAGCTTGTCGTCGTAATTGAAGGCGTCCTTCATCATCATGTGCGGTGTGACCGGGCTGGTGGCCTCGTTGACGTCGTCATCGAGTGCGATGTGCGAGTGCGAATCGATGATGCCGGGCATGACCCACTTGCCCGTGGCGTCAATCACTGTAGCGTTGGCCGGCGCCTGCACCGTCTTGCCGATGGCTGCGATCTTGCCGTCGTGGATGTAGATGCTGCCGTTTTCGATCTTGCCATGCGTCACCGTCAGGATGGTGCCGCCGCGGATCACCACATCATTCTGGATCGGCGCGGTTGCCGGACCGGCCTCTTTTGGGGTTGCCGCTTCGGCCGCCGCATCCCGCTTGAGCTCGCTTCCGCTCACGGCCAAGTCGGCGCTAACAAAGTTTCTTGCGGCAGGGGATGGTTGCTGTGCGTTTCTCTGCTGCCCGGCGGCAAACCTGCCGGACACAAGAAGTAGCGCAAGCAGCATCGCCCACAGGTGAGAACGATGGGGCATAGGGGGCTCCTTATTGGGTTGAAACCCGGAGATTCTATGTGTGTGAGGAGCAAATAGCAATCAGCATTCAGCACTCAGCCCCTCGGCAATGTTCTTGACGCGCGAGGGTAGATGAGGACTGAATGCTGAATGCCGATTGCTGAATGCTTTTCTTTCCCGGTTGATGTATAAACCACACGTCCGGTCATCATGGGGTGAGAAATGGCAAGCTACATCGGAGCGCTGGATCAAGGCACCACCAGCACGCGGTTTATGGTATTTGATCGCGCCGGGAATGTTGTGACCAGCGCGCAGAAAGAACATACCCAGATTTATCCGCAGCCGGGTTGGGTGGAACACAACCCGGAAGAGATATGGCAGCGCACGCAGGAGGTCATCGCCGATGCGGTAAGGCAGAGCGGGATCAAGCCCGGAGATCTGTCGGCCATCGGCATCACCAACCAGCGCGAGACTACCGTGCTCTGGCACAAGAGCACCGGCCAGCCGGCCGCAAATGCCATCGTCTGGCAGGACACGCGCGTGGCCGGAGATGTGGCCAAGCTTTCCCGGGAGCTGGGTCAGGACGTATTCCGTCCCAAAACCGGCTTGCCTCTGACCACCTACTTCAGCGGGTTGAAGATTCGCTGGCTGCTGGATAACGTACCCGGCTTGCGCCGCCAAGCGGAGGCAGGCGAGATCCTGTTCGGCAACATCGATACATTCCTGCTCTGGAAGCTGACCGGCGGCCCGCGCGGAGGAGTGCACATCACGGACGTCACGAATGCCAGCCGCACTCAGCTCATGGACCTCACAACTCTGGCCTGGGACCCGGAGATCCTCAAGACCTTCGGCATTCCGGCTTCCATGCTGCCGCGGATCGCCTCCAGCAGCGAACTCTACGGCAGCGTTGCCGTCGACGCCCTTAAGGGAACCCCGATCAGCGGCATCCTGGGCGACCAGCAGGCGGCGCTGGTTGGTCAAGCCTGTTTCGCCGCGGGCGAAGCCAAGAATACCTACGGCACCGGATGCTTCATGCTCATGAATACGGGGGAGCGCCTGGCGCAGTCGCATCACGGCCTGTTGACCACGGTGGCGTACAAGCTGGGCAGCCAGCCTGCGCGCTACGCGCTGGAAGGCAGCGTAGCCATCTCCGGAGCGCTGGTGCAATGGATGCGCGACAACCTGGGACTGATCAAGTCCAGCGCCGATATCGAAGAGCTGGCGCGCACGGTGGAGGACAACGGCGACGTTTATTTTGTCCCCGCATTTTCCGGGCTCTACGCCCCTTACTGGAAAGACACTGCGCGCGGCGTGATCACCGGCCTGACCCGCTACGCCAACAAGGGCCACCTGGCGCGCGCCGTGCTCGAGGCCACGGCATATCAGACCCGCGACGTAGCCGGCGCCATGGAGCAGGATTCCGGCATCAAGCTCAACCTCCTGCGCGTGGACGGAGGCATGATCGACAACGATCTGCTGATGCAGTTCCAGGCGGACATTCTGGACCGTCCAGTAGTGCGCCCCGAAGCCAAGGAGATGACGGCGTTGGGCGCGGCCTACGCCGCCGGCCTGGCCACCGGCTTCTTCAAAAACACGGACGAGCTGCGGTCGCAATGGCGTGCCGGCAAGTCCTGGAGCCCGACGCTGGCAGCGGCTGACCGCGAACGCCTATACCAGTCCTGGAAAAAGTCGGTAACCCGCTCCTTCGACTGGCTGGCGTAAGATCTTTGTTTGGCAGGGCTTGCAGAGCCGTGCGGTTTTTGGAAAACGCACAGGAATGTTATCCCATTTTGGCCCAGATGGGGTAAAGTGTTGCCGCAAGTTGGTTCGATCACTCCAGCCATTCGAGAGGAAACATGCTCCGCAATCCAGGATTCAGGCTTTTGCTGCTCGTAGTCTGCGGGTTGTATTTTGCGTTTTTCGCGCACGCAGTCCCAGCCGCCGCCTGCCAGGCCGCGCAGCTTCCAGAGAAGCCCGATCAGCATCAACATAATATGCATGGGCACGGGATGGATATGAACATGCCCAGCGGGGCCTCCGATAAGTGCGAACCTGCCTTCACTTACGAAGACGGGCCGAGTGGGCCGAGCCATTGGGCTGGCGTTTGCGCTACCGGCCACATGCAAGCTCCGATCGATATTGTCAGCTCCGAAAAATGGCCGATCCCACCCCTGCCGCCCCTGCAGATGAGCTATCAGCCGGCAGACCTGGACATTGTGAACGCCTGCAACCAGTACGTGATCAAGGCCCGATTCCCCTGGAACCAGTGGCTCAGGTACCGGGGCAAGCCGTATCGCCTCGGCGAAATTGTCTTTCATGAGCCGGGAGAAACCGCGGTCAAGGGCAAGCGGCCGCCGATGTCTCTTCAATTGGTCCATCTGGCGCCCGAGTTGTCGGTGCTGATCATCGAGGTCCCGATCGTAGTGGGCAAAGAAAACCCCGTGATCAAGACCATGTGGGAGCACATCCCAGCCGGCGGCAAAGAAGAAAAAGTAGAGGGACTGAAAATCAACCCTATGGATCTGGTGCCCGCGGATCACGGCTATTATCGTTTCCCCGGATCGTTGAGCAATCCCTTTTGCAACGAAGGAGCCACCTGGTTTTTGATGAAGAACCCGATCGAGATGTCGGAAGCGCAGATCGAACAGTACAGGAAGTACTATCACGGCACCGCCAGGCCGCTGCAGCCTGCGAATGGCCGGCCGATCTTCGAAAGCAAGTAGGCAAGAACATCTTGATCTTGAACACAAGGCATATGCCAGTTCACAAACCGCCGGGAATTTTTCTTGTCGTCGTCCTGCTTGTTTTTTCCCTGCCGCTGGGCGCTCAGGTGAACCCGGATACATCCGATCAAGCCAGACGACAAAAGGCTGTGGCTCTCTTTGACGCGGGCAAGCGTCTGGAGGCTCTGCCGCTCCTCGAGGAGTTAGCGCAGAAAGACGCAAAGGACAGCGATGTCCTGGTCGCGCTCGCAGCCTGCCTCGTGGATCATGCGGCAACTCTGAGCGATCCAGAAGCGACGGCCAAAGAGCGCTTTCGAGCCCGGGACCTTCTGCAAAAAGCCTTCGAACTGGGCAACACCAGTCCCCTGGAGGAGAACCTGCGCCAGCTTCTGGGAAATTTGCCGGCAAACGGCGCCATCAAGTTCTCTGATAACCCGGCCGTGGAACAGGCCATGAACGCCGGCGAGGCGGCCTTTGCGCGTCGCGATTTCGACGAGGCGCTGAAGGATTACGCCAAGGCGCTCGAAATCGAGCCGAAGAACTATACAGCGGTTCTCTTTACCGGCAACACCTACGACAGGAAGAACGATTACGCCAAGGCCAGGGAGTGGTATGAGCGCGCTATGCGGCTTGACCCGAATATAGAAACCGCCTATCGCTACTATGCCGACATGCTGGCCAAGCAGGGCGATATGGCCAAGGCGCGCGCCATGCTCATCGACGCGGCGGTAGCCGAACCCTATAACAAGATCGTGTGGCGCGAAATTCGAGCCTGGGCCATCATCAACAAGACCGAATTCAAGGTTGTTTATCTCGGCATACCGTTGCCGCCGAAGAACGATCCAACCTTCGGCGGCAAGCTATCCTCGGAAGTCGCCACTGCTTGGAGCACGTATTATTCGGTAAAGTCTGAGTGGGAAAAAGGCGGCAGGTTCGATAAGCAGTTTCCTGAGGAAGGCGAGTACCGGCACTCGCTCGCGGAAGAATCCGAGGCCTTGACTGCAGCGGCCCAAGTTCTGAAAAAGCTCAAGGAAGATAAGAAGACCGCCGGACTGGTCACCGGGGGCGACGCGACAGCCAGTCTCTTGCTGAAACTGGATGAAGCCGGCCTCATTGACGCTTACGTGCTGTTCAGCCTGGGCGATGACGGCATTGCCAAGGATTACGTGGCCTATCGGGCCAAGAACCGCGACAAACTTGAAGCCTACATGGACAGATTTGTCATGCCGCCTGCGCCGGCCAAGCCGTAATCCCAAATTCGCAGATGCAAAAAAGCGGCTTCAGAATTTCTTCTGAAGCCGCAATTTCCTTTCAGTCCTTAGTTCCGCTTGCTAGTTAGCGGTCACGCGTTCGATCGCCATCATACCCAAGTCCTCGTGTCCGAGGATGTGGCAGTGGAAGACGAAGTCGCCGATGTCCGGTCCGCGGAAGTCCATCAGCAACTGGACTTGCGGATACGGTAACTTTGGCCCACCGTTGTTGGCGGTGATGCAGGCTGGTGGGTTTTGACCGTCAACTGGCGGATCGCCTCCGCAGAAGGCAACCTCGATCATATCCAGGAACTGGCCGTTGATCCCCGGCGCCTGCGGGCTGCCGTTGACCTCGAAGTTGTCCTGCGACAGCACCTTGAAGTGAATCTGGTGCTGGTGCAGTTCGTGGTTTTCCCGGGCGTGGTTCTGGACGATCCACTTCTCCACCGTACCCTGGGTGGTGATGATCGCCGGAGGGTTGTTGTTGTCGAATGGCGTGTCGATCGGATAAGGCTGGATGGCGCATTGCGAACCGTTCGCATTGACGCATCCGGAAGCGTTGATGAAGAACGCGCTCCCGTCTTCCAGCTCTTCGAAGAACACGGTACGCGTGCGCGCTATCGGCGAGTTCGTGAG
>CAZFRV010000067.1:0-6305 GCA_964521445.1 uncultured Acidobacteriaceae bacterium | reverse complement strand
TTGGTCTTGGTGATGCCGGTTTTCGTTACCACTTCATTGATGATATCGAGCTTTATCACGGGTCAGCTCTCCTCAAAATGTCGAAGGGGGCGTAACTTGCAGATACTATGGGACTTTTACGCCGGTTGTCAATGGACGATTCGCCTATTAATATGACTCGTTCGTTCACCGCCAGAATTTACGTTCGGCCAACACCCAGGGGACTTCCTTTCCATGGCGATAAAAAGCGACCGCTGGATCCGCAGGATGGCAGTGGAGCACGATATGATCAACCCCTTCAACGACCGCCAGGTCCGCGAAGGCGTGATTTCCTACGGCCTTTCCTCGTACGGCTACGACCTGCGCGTGGCCGACGAATTCAAAATCTTCACCAACGTCAACTCCGCCATCGTGGATCCTAAGAATTTCGACCAGAGGTCCTTCATCGACGTGAAAGGTCCTTCGGTCCTGATCCCGCCCAACTCCTTCGCTCTGGCCCGTTCGGTGGAGTACTTCAAGATTCCCCGCGATGTGCTCACCATCTGCGTGGGCAAATCCACCTACGCCCGCTGCGGCATCATCGTCAACGTGACGCCATTTGAGCCGGAGTGGGAGGGCTTTGTCACTCTCGAAATCTCTAATAGCACGCCCTTGCCCGCAAAAATCTACTCCAACGAAGGCCTGTGCCAAATCTTGTTCTTCCAGGGCGACGAGCCGCCTGACGTCAGCTACAAGGATAAATCGGGAAAATATCAGAGGCAGTCGGGGATCGTGCTGCCGAAGCTCTAAGAACATGAAGGCGCTGACAAAGGACGAAATCCATTCCTGGGTTGCTTCCCAGCCGAACCTGATGGTCGAAGAAGAAGGGCTCCGGTTCCGCTCTTCTGGTGTCCAGGAACTCCATTTTCACTACCCTACGGGTGAGGGCCAGCTGATCCACTTTTCGCGGCTGCTTGCATCTCTGCACCACGAAGAATCCACTTTCGCGGGTGGTCTCTTATGGATCACCACCTGGGGCGTGTGGTCAGACTGGGTTGAAGATATTGGACGGAAGACAGTGTCGATGCTTCGGGGCGAAAACAATGCGCTTGCGGCTGTCTGGGAAACGCCAGGGCAACTTTTCAGTAAGGACGAATTACTGGCGTCGGTTGCCTTTCTATTACAACCGATTCTTGTCGGTTGGGATGCTTACTACTGTCCGTTATTCAAGGATCAAGCGACAGATTTCCTCGTCAAGATCAGTCATGATGCCTGCGTGGACGTGATGCCCGCGACGCTCGAAGCGCGCAAGAGAATAGAAAAATGCTTCAGTGAAACCGCCTTCCAGGAGGCAGGATGTAGGCGAGGTTGACCTATGCGGCCGCCGCCGCTAGATCTTTCCGTGTGGCCTTCTGCCACTCAACCAGGCCCGCGATGCACAAGCCCAGGAAGACGATATACAGCGCCGTCGTGAAGTAAAGGTGTTTGTAGATATAGAGGGCGATGACCAGCACGTCACCGACAATCCAGAACCACCAGTTTTCGACGACCTTGCGCGACATCATGTATTGTGCGGTCAGGAACAGCGACGTGGTGAGTCCGTCGGCGAAAGGAACGGTGCTGGGAGTAAAGCGGCGCAGCACCCAGTAGAGTACCAAGGTGCAAGAAGCTGCCATTGCGGTATAACCGAGCAAGCCAATGGACGAAGCGCGGCCAGCCTTCAGCTCAGAGTGATCTTTGCCGCCGTGCAGCCAGTTCCACCAGCCATAGAGAGCAATCGAGATATAAACCAATTGCAGCCCCATATCGGCGTAGAGCCCGGACTTGAAAAAAATGAAAATGTAAAAAACATTGTTGGCGATTCCGATCGGCCAGTTCCAGATGTTCTGCTTGATCAGCAGCCACACGCACAGGGCCCCGGTGAGAAAACCGAGCATCTCCGGCCAGTTTCCGCGGAGAAAACCGAAGACCTGGTTCCAGTCCAGATGCATTGGTGAGTTAAGGCTTGGGCTGAGCTTCTCCGGCTTTGTAGATATAGCGGATAGCCGGTTTATAGATCAGCAGATGAGGACTGCCATTGCGGGCTAGTTTGATACAGGTCCGGTCATACCACTCGATGAGTCCCTGTACCTGCTCGCCATCCTTCAACACCACCACCACCAAGGTCTTGCTCTGAATTTGCTTCTGGTAGTAGTAGTTTTCCGCGTGAGTTTGCTCCGTAGGCGAGCTGCGCCGGGGCCCGTTCGCGGGCATGCGATCGGTCCGCTCCAACCGGTCGCGGCGTTCGGAGACCGGCTCGGTCCGAGGCTGAGGCGAGCTCAGCGAGGGACGGATCAGTTTTCGACTGATGAATGACTCGTCCTCGGTCTGTTCCGGGGCCTGGCGGGCTGCGGTTGCGTCAGTAGCGTCCTTCATTTGTCCAATTCCGTTGTGGTTACGATTTGGCGGGAGCGTGCCCACCGGGAAGCCTGGCTGAATCCAACCACGTTGACGGGAATTCAGTGCGGGTTCGTTGCACTAACCGTATCACAGCCTGCTCCCGGCTTTCAATTGACTCAAAGGTCATGGCCGTTGCGCCAACCCCGGTGTTCAGCTGGACCGCAAAAGCTAACCTTCCAGGGCCAGCGCCAAGGCGTCGAGCGAGAGCGGACGCAGCAGGTTGCGGCGCATTCCACTCTGCACCTGGCCCAGTTGCTGCACTGCGCGGGCGATCCATGCGAAATCCACCGCTGTCGCCAGCGTTTTCAATTCGGCCGCAATATCGGTATTGCGTACCAATTCGGGAGCGCCGGAGGCCATGGCCGTCAGGTCCTGGAGCACCGAATAGATGGCGGTCACGAGCTGGTCGGTTTTGTCTTTACCTTCGGCTCCGCCACGATAGGTCTCGGTGGCGCGAAAGAGTTCAGAATGGTCCGCGGCACGAGCCGCCGTGTTGAGGAGAATGAGGGCGTCCTTGCGCGCCGCCAGGTATTGCTCAAGGTCGAACGAAAGCGCCCGGCCCACTCCCCCGGCGCTCAGGCGGGCTACAAGCTGACGCTGGCGCGCGTTCCACTGAGGACGATGTTTGGCCAGATACTCTTCAAGCTCTTCCACCGCCAGCGGACTGAGCGTGAATATAGCGCTGCGGGAGCGAGTGGTCGGCAGCAACTCGCCCGGACTTCGCGCCAACAGAAAGATCACGGCATATTCCGGCGGCTCTTCCAAAGTCTTCAACAGGGCATTGGCGGCTTCCTTCATGAATGCCGCGGCGGTAAAAATGAAGACCCGCCGGCGCGCCTCGGCCGGCTTGTAATGGATGGTCTCGTTGACGTGACGGACCTGGTCCACTTTGATCATCATCTGCGGCGGATCGGGAGGGATGACCACCACGTCGGGATGCGTCTGCACCAGAATGCGGGTCTCACGCTTGTCGGCATCGCGGAGTCCCTCGCGCGCCTCGATGGCTTCGGCGAAACGGGCGTCGAGGTCTAACGCCTGGCCGATACGTCTGCAGTTGTCGCATTGGCCACAGAAATCCGGGAGCCCATCTGGCTGAGGGGAGGGCGGATTGAGGCAGTTCATCGCTCGCGCCAGCATCAGGGCAAGGGTATATTTGCCTGCGCCCTGAGGACCGGCGAGGATCACGGCGTGAGGGAAGCGATCGTGCCCCAGCATCTCCCGCAGGCGACGAACGACCTCTTGGTTCCCGTGAAATTCAGAAAAGCCCATACACCCTAGATTCTATCCATCATGACTTATTTCGCCGGTTCGGGAGCTGGCCCTGGCGCGGCCGGCTTCGTGAACTTGGCGTCATCAATGGCCACGTTCTGCTGCACCTCGGCTACCTGGATGGTGAAGCGTCCGGCAGGCCGGGCGATGGTCCAGCGATAGGGAATCTTCACGCCGCCGGCATCGCGGTAGTCGGCGTAATCGATCTGCGTAGGATTGCGGCCGAGCGGCGTTTCCGCATACCGCACCAGACGCACCAGCAGGCCGGACTCCTGATCGAAATAGAGCCGTACCGGGGGCAGCCCTTTTCGGATAGCGAGTACTTGAGTGGCCTGATGTTCCCCGATTTTTTCCGGCCGTCCCACACGGAACTGGCTGAAGATCTGCTTGAGGTCGGTGGCAAAGTGGAGGTCGGCATCGAGGCGCACGGCATCGTTCTCTTGTTCCGTCATGTCCCGCGGCGGACGCCCGGTATTGCCGAGCCAGCCGGCGTGGCCGTCGTAGGCGGTCATGCTGTCGCCGTTGGCCTGATGCGCGATGGTGACGCGCTGGTTGGGCGCCTTGGCGAAGATCTCCACCGGAACTTGCCCGCGGCCGAACATCATGGCGCCCTTCTCCACCCGGCTGGACACTTTCTGGATGGCCTCAGATCCGCCCAGCGCCAGCACATATTTCTCGAGAATCGGATCGGCGGACGGCGGTGGCGTGGCTGGCGTGCTGCCCGGCACCGGACTGGCTGCCGTTTCCGCGGCTGCAGGCTTGGGCTCTTCGTCGCTGATGGCGGGTATGGCCAGGGGCGAATGCGAGCCGCGATGGCAGGAATTGCACGTCACCTCCTGATGCCCTTCGAAATGGTCTTTGTTGATAGCCATCTGCATCTCGATCATTTTCCGCGCGGTGGCCTTGTTCTTTTTGTCGTCCTTATCGAATGCGTTCTGCACGTGGCAGAACTCGCACTCCACGCCCAATGACGCGCTGATGAACTGCATCGCCGGAACCAGCTGTTCGGCCGGGACGCCTTTCAGCACCTGGATGTTCTTGAAAGCCTGCTCCGTGGTTTTGCCGGCCATGGACGGTGCGGGTCCCGCCTGCCCATGCGCGGGCACGGCCGGTGTCGTTGGCGCAGAGGTCGCCTGCGCGCCGGAGAATGCCGCCACAACGATAAAGAGGACTGCCAATCCGATGAAGACAAAAACCGCGTGCGCCTGTTTTCTGTTCACGTTTGTTTTCCTGAGATGCAGAGTGGGAATCGCCGGACTCGGCCGGAAGGAGGCAAGTATAGCGGAGGAGCCGGCCGTAGGAAAGCGGCTCGTCATCGGCTGCGCAGCCGGGGCGGGTGCGCTCCAATCTCCCCAGCGTCTCCGAAGCGGGCTAGGTGGTTGTCTTAACCAGTGTTAAACACCGGACCGGGAACTAATAAGACATTACGCGTGATTTCGGGTGTTCGCCGGAATCGAAAACCGCCACCCGGCCGGTAAGGTGTCCTCTCCACTTCGTGCCAACGAGTGGAGGAGATATTTTGCGATTTTGTTGTTTTGTTGTTTTTGTTGTCCTGATTTCTTTTGCGACTTTGACTCTCAGTTCCTGCGGCGGCACGGCCGGCACGCACCAAGCTTCGGCAGCCACCCCAGGCACCAATCCTTCGCCGGGGACAAGCCCCACCCCGACGCCAGGCCCGACGCCGGTGCCAAGCCCAACACCGGTACCGCCGGCGGGAACCACCGTCCTGGATAACGTCCAGAACACGAGGAACTGGCTTACCTGCGGCAACTGCGGCAACACCGGCGCGACCGGTCCAGCGGCGGGAGCCACTTTTACCCCTGGCATCGCTTCGCCGAGTGAAGACGGCGTAGCCACGCAGTTCTCCATCGCCCCGACGGCGCCCTATACCGACGCTTACTTCTACCAGGAGCACACTCCGGTCACCACCCAGATGAACGCGCTGACCTACGAGTTCGACGTGTACATTCCGCAAGGGATGGAGACCGCGCCTGAGGGCTTTGAATTCGAGTGCCAGCAGATCATCGGCGGATGGGTGTACAACTTCGGCTGGCAGGCATATTACACCGGTAAGATGTGGCGGATCTTCGATTACGGTCTGAAGCGGTGGGATGCCACCAACGTTCCTTTTTCCGGCTTTACTCCGGGGACATGGCACCACATCGTGGCCGAATACCACAATGACCTGACTACGCACACCGTTTTCCACGATGCCCTCACCGTGGACGGCACGCGCTACCCGGTGAATGCGACTCACAACGCCTTCAACGCCGGGGGCCGCGACCAATTTACCAACGCCGTCCAGCTCGACAGCAACAAGACGGCAACGCCTTACAGCGTGTACGTGGACAAGATGACGATCATTTACCAGTAAGTTCTTGCGGTGTTTCTCCCCCGAGGGGCCGCAACCGTTACGTTGGTTGCGGCCCTGAGCATTTGGGGATTTGGCGGTTGCATGATGCGGCGCCCGAATCGCTTCAGGTGCTTCGATCTACTCGTAATGCAGCGCCACCATGGGATCGACCCTGGCAGCGCGGCGGGCTGGGATGTAGCTGGCCAGCAGGCCGACGATTGCCAGCCCCAGGGCGATGGCGAGGAATGCCAGCGGCTCGTTGGCGCTCACGCCATAGAGCAGGCTG